>JAGOLR010000113.1 GCA_017993955.1 Candidatus Omnitrophota bacterium | reverse complement strand
GATCTGTTTTGGATATTTTTGCAAATCTTCCAAAAGGCATGAAGCCGAAATTCGCTACCTACGATACAAGGGTTGACGACTTATTCGGGCTTTCCTCAGCGCTGAATAAGAGAATAGCGGTTTATGATCTTATCGCAGGCGATCCCGTAGCTGTTTTCCACGAGGTCATGCATTATCTGATAGATATACGCGATAGTTCAGCCAGGAAAGGCCTTATAGAGGCTAAGATCGTTACCCTTCAAGGCAAAACTGCGATAGCTTTGAAAGGGCGGAGATCTTTTGATGATAAATTGAAAGACATAGCCATAATAGAACTTTCCGCGGATACCATGAGATTTATCGCGGAGGAGAATTGGGAATCGGGTTGGGAAAAAGACGAACATTATGTGCTTCGGGTATTACAAAGGGAGATATTCGGCACATCAGACGCCGGTCTGACCAAACGCATTTCAAATATTAGATCGCCCCGTAAGGCGGATGATATATTCGCGCCGGTAGATGAGACCACCAAACGTTACTGCGAATTGGAGATAGACCGGTTTGTATGCCGTTATGGACGCCTGCCGGATTCTGATCCGGTGGCGCGATACATCCGTAAAGTATTCGATAGCGCTTTTGGTAAAGACGCGGCCAATTATGGGATAGTTGTATTGCCGGGATGGGATGAGGTCTTTGCAGCCATATTACCGGATGGCACTATAATGATATCCGCCGGCCTGATAAAACATGTTCAGTTCAGAGAAGAGCTTGAAGGGGTGCTTGCTCATGAAGTTATACACTTTAAGAGGAGGCACTCTGAGGCAAGAGAAGGTGTTTTGCGCGAAACCGAAGGTAGGGGTTTTGTCGGTAGAAATTTGAGCATGTTGGGGCTTTTGAGAACGCAGGAGCAGGAAGCAGACCTTCGTTGGATGTTCGAAGAAGTAGAGGGCTATAATATAAATCCATTAGGCCTCGCGATGTTTTTTAATAAACTCGGTTGGGACATGGAAAGGTTATGGGATAGAGAAGGCGCAGTGGAAAGTCCGACGCATGGAAGCTCTAAGGATAGGGCGCTTACCATGGAGACGCTTTTTCATTTGCGCGACTTTGCCCGGCTATCTCATGATCTGCATGCTATCCCGATGAAGGTCAGGGATTACATAGCAAATTCCGAAAGGTTCGATCTTGTGGATGTGCTCCATCCCGGGCTATCGAAGGGCACCGAAAAGGATATGGTAGATAAGTTCGAGGATGATAGGCTTGAAGCAACCGGGGATATTCATCCTAGATACCTGGGGATGGTACTTGCCGTCCTTTTCAGGGAATTAGGGTATGTGCCTGGTACGAACGAAGCCTTCTTCAGGCAGATGCGCGAATATGAGAGAGAAGCGAGCGAGGATCAGTTATTTTTAGAGGATCCGACTTTTACGGATGAGGCCGAGTCATATCAATTAGAAGAAGGTGGCATCGTTCCGTTTGGTCGGTCGGTATCGGATTATGAAGACATCGCTTATGACGACAGCCCTTACGAAGAGGATGAGGAAGATGGCCTGGGCCAGACAGGAATATCCGTGGAAGATTATTCCGATAAAAAGCACTTATCTGTTAGTTTGGAGATGTTTAACTATCTTTTGTCTATAATCGATAGAAAGCTTTTTGACAGATCGATATGGACGGACCTGGGCAAGCGAAGCATCGCCAGAGAGTTATATCTATACCTATGGGGCGGCATACCATTCTTATTCCCAAGCCATTCAAGTATAAGTACTTTGGAGTCTGATATGAAGAAACTCTACGATATATTCGAAGAGGATTTAAGATATGTTTCCTCGGTAGGCGATTTGAACTTAATAATAGAAGTTCTTAAAGACCCTGTCTTCTTGTCGCAGGATCTTCCTTTCATACAGGGCGATGCAATTTCCGGCCTTCTGGATAATATCGCGGCATTATATTTTAGGTTAAATGCCATGGATGACTTTGAAAAGATAGACGAAGATGTGCTTGCATATGGCGCTTTTTCCCGGTCTCTTGCCGATGCTTTATCAGAACTAGTCTCTATCAAAGTGGCCGATATCTATACCCGCGAGCTGATTTTGGATAAAATGCGCTCAGCTTTAGAGTCGACCCTTAAAGAGCGGATAAATATTTTAAAGCCGGATACTTTTCAGTCGCTCGCGGCTATGGGCATCAGGATAGAGGTGCGTTTGACCCCATCCCGCCCGGAAGAAAGCGATGTGGAAAGGCGCGAGAAGTGGTTAAAGAGCAAAAGCGCGTCTCTTAGCGATATGATAGCGTCACATGGACAAGGTCGACAAGACAGATACGATCCCACCATCTACATGAACCAAAGTTTGCAGGATCTATTCTCGGATTGCAACGCCAATGATATTGCCGAGATATTTTGCAGGGCGGCAAAAAACCCGAAATTTCCTCCTGATCAGGAGGGCATTCGCGACGAGCTTATGAGAGAAAGTCCTGAAGGTCGATGGGAACCGGATGCGCCTGATGAAGAGTGGGAAAAGCTCTACGCTGATACTACAGAGGAGATGGCCAAAATCTGGGCCGAACGCTCTGCGGCCAAGATATACAACTATCAGCTCGGAAGGCTATTTATCGATGTAGTCCGTACATCCGATCAATTCAGGGGGCTTGGCGAATCTTATCGCGACGCTATCGCTTTCGGCGGATTGGTAAATATTACATACAGAGGCGGATATAACGATCCGTATAACGGGTGGAATGTAGAGCCTACATTGAAGCTCGGCACTACACAGGCCCGAGATTTTGTTCTATTGGAATACGGTAACGCGAGAGAGCCTGGAGACTATTTCACCAAAACCGTCGAGGACCCAAGAGGCTCTAAGGAAGTGAAGCTGATATCCAATGATGATCGCGCATGGCTAGATGCGAGATTGTCATCTATTGAGGCCAAATGGCTGGGGAAGGCCTGGAGCAGAGAAGATATTCTGAATATATATAAGGGATTTCATCTTTCTATGACATCCCGACCCGACAGTATTATTAAACCCAGATTGCTGGATCAGATATTCGTAAAAATACTCGCAGCCTATCTGGCTAAGTTCGGGTCCTGGCAAACATTCTTTACAGAAGTAGAGTCTATGGAAGAAGCCGGTTTGCCGGTTTCGGATATTATTAAGTACGACCCAGTGGCCTTCGGGCTCACATTGAGCTCGTTATGGGAATCTCTGCCGGAGAACCCCGATGGGGCCCAGTTGCGCCAGATCATGAAGTCAGCAGATTTCACCGCGGATCCATACCTTCGTCAGGCCCTCACCTCTTACTATTACGAGAATATTTGGCCTGGACTGACTTTTGACCGCAAGCTAGACGAGATCTTCTCGGAAAGCGGCCGTCGTTATATAAACCTTACTATGCTTAATGATTTTATCGAAAAAGAGTGCCAGACCGAAGATCAAATCCGCGCCCTGCTGATGCGCGGTGAGGATGGTTTAAACTATCTTCTGCAGCACGGATCGCGCGAAGTGGGGGTGGCGAGTATATTGAATGAACTTAGTATGGGTGCCAGGCAGAACAGGGAATTGACCGAAGCCC
>JAGOLR010000112.1 GCA_017993955.1 Candidatus Omnitrophota bacterium | reverse complement strand
CGCCGCATAAGGAGAGGAAAAAAATTTTCAATTTCCTTTCGTGCCCCTCTCGGGGTGGGCATTTCGCGGGGACGTGAATTTTCCATAGGAAAATCCCCTTCGTAAATCAAAATTTTTCGTTGTAAAAATTTCGATTTAAGACCCCGCTACATGCCCATCCCCTCGGGGGCCCCTAAACAGAAATTGAAAAATTTCTCAGGGGAAGACCAAGTAGACTCTTGCTTCGTTTCAACGCCAACCCGTTGGGGGCTTCACTATAGGTGAAAAAATGTATGGAAAAGAAGAAAATAAATGGTGAGGCGGGTGACGCTGTCTAAACCTTTTGCGATATAGGGGCCATACGGCGCTGGAGGAGACACGATCGGATCGGTAGTCCTAATATGGTGTTGATATACGCCTCGAGGCCGTTGGAGGCCCCTCTAGAACAAAAGGTTTAGAACAGCGGCAGGACCCTGCCGGCTATGGGAATTCAGTATCTCCGAAAATGCTGACCTAGATAGGGGTGCGCTTGCAATCGATTACAAAAATTTTAGAGCTAGTGTTGATTTGGATAGGTTAATATGATATTGTATACATTGCTATGAGTTATATTGTATTCGCCCGCAAGTACCGACCGCAAGAATTCGCCGATATCACCGGCCAGTCACACATCACTACTACCCTAAAGAACGCTATTTCGCAAAATCGTGTTGCCCACGCCTATATATTCGCGGGTCCCCGTGGCGTGGGCAAAACGACCGCTGCGCGCATACTTGCGAAAGCATTGAACTGCGAAAAAGGATCCACCCCGACCCCCTGCAATAAATGCCCGTCATGTCTGGAGATAATCCAGGGATCGTCGCTGGATGTGCTGGAGATAGACGGCGCTTCAAACCGAGGCATAGACGAGATAAGGAATCTGAGGGACAATGTCAAATTTGCGCCGTCAAGAGGCCGATATAAAATATATATCATAGATGAAGTACACATGCTCACTCCGGAGGCATTCAATGCCCTCCTTAAGACTCTTGAAGAACCTCCTCCGCACGTTAAATTTATATTTGCCACGACTCACGCCCATAAAGTGCCGTCCACCATACTTTCAAGGTGCCAGCGTTTCGACTTCAGGCGCTTGTCTACCAGGGATATATTGGAAAACCTTAAGGCAATAGCAAAGAATGAGGCATTGAAGGTCAAGGAAGAAGCCTTGGCGCTTATAGCCCGCCATGCCGACGGCTCTATGCGCGATGGTCAGGTTATATTGGATCAGGTGGTATCTTTTTCAAGAGGGGCAGTAGGGCTGGAAGACGCCACGAAGATATTGGGTGTAGTCGGGGAAGACATACTATTTTCTTTATCCGATGCTTTTATATCTAAAGACGCGCCTGCGGCTTTGAAGATACTCTCATCTCTGATAGACGAAGGTAAGGATGTTGTCCAGGTGCTGTTCGGGCTTATAGAGCATTTCAGGAATATCGCTGTAGTAAAAGTCAGTAAAGATCCCGGGTCTCTCTTAGATGTAAACTCAGATAGCGCGAAACGCTATAGCGCCGCCTCAGAAAAACTAAAGATCGAAGAGGTCTTGTACATAATCTCGATCTTGACGAATACGGTAGATATGGTCAGGCGCTCTAATCTCCAACGTATACCTTTCGAGGCGGCAATAATAAAACTTGCCCAGGCGGATTCTATCGTATCGCTGGGGGAGATGATGAAGAGGATCGATCGACTTGAAAAGTCAGGTTCGTCAACCGTTAATCGCCAATCGTCTATCGTAGAAAATCCGCCGATCGTTGATCGTCCATCGGTTATCGTAAAAGAAAAAAAAGAGGCAGGTTCTGCGGACGCGGCTAACGATAAACGATTAACGATAAACGACGAACGAACTACGAACGACGCATTACGAACGACGAATAGCGCGACTGCCGCAACATGTACCGCTTCTCCGCGCCTAATGGCTATAGTTCAGGGCTGGCAGAAGGTTATAGGCGCGATATGCCCCAAGAAGATGTCTATAGCCTCGTATCTACAGGAAGGAAGCCTTGAGTCGGTAGAGTCTAATACGCTTACTATGTCGTTTGCGAATGAGCTAAAGTTTCATAAAGAGATGCTTGAATACCCTGAAAATCGTAAGCTCGTGGAAAGTACCATAAAAGATGTGCTGGGTATGGATCTGAAGGTCGACTTTAGATTAATGGAGTATTCGCGGCCTGTTACGAATATCACTAAAGGGCATGCCGGCACAGATAGTTACACAGAAGACGCCCCTGATCCCGAATCTCTTATCTCAAACGATCCAGCCGATCCTAAAGATGCCGACCCTATAGTCAATTCTGCCCTTAACATGTTCGGTGGGCAAATAGCCATCCAGAGCGCTAAGGATAAGAGGTCCAAGTGAAGGGTTTCCCGCCTTCTATGAGAGAGCTTTCCGAACACTTTGCCGAGATGCCTGGCATAGGGAGAAAGAGCGCTGAAAGATTAGCTTTTTATGTCCTTAGGTCGCCGAAAGAGTCGATGGAAGCTCTCGCCAAATCTATCCTTAAAGTTAAATCATCAGTTAGATTCTGCAAAACCTGCAATAACCTAAGCGATGAAGATATATGCCATATATGCAAAGACAATAATCGCAATAAGGCCCTGTTATGTATAGTAGAAGAGCCCAGCGATATCATCACTATAGAGCGCGCCGGCAGTTATGACGGTCTTTATCACGTCTTGTTGGGCGCCCTATCTCCGCTTGATGGTGTGGGCCCGGCAGATCTTAAAATAGAGGAGCTTGTTTTACGTATAAAGAGCGAAGAATTCTCGGAGATAATAGTTGCTACAGATTTTAATACAGAAGGCGAAGCGACGGCTTTATACTTGTTAAAGATATTGAAAAATTGCGGCGCTAAGTTGACCAGGGTAGCTTATGGCATACCTGTGGGCGGTGACCTGGAATATGCCGATCAGGCGACTATAATAAAGGCTTTTGAGGGAAGGATATCTATCCGTTAATTAAAAATAACCTTGACCAAATTGTGGTCCTGTGATATACTCATCCGAAATTGGCATTATAATGATTACGCAGATTACAAAATAGATTCTGCGGATTAGGTTTTGGAGCGTTAATCTGTTAAGATCTATGTAATCTTTCTTAAAAAAGGAGGCAATATTATGGGAGTTATGGAGGTAATTAAGAAAGGCTTTGGTATAGCATCGAAAAGCCTAGGACTAATCCTCATACTCATAGTTTTCAACCTTATATTCAATCTAGCCAGTATACCGCTGGCAGTAGCACCGGGGGCTACCCCTTCTCCGCAGGTAACTTCTCTAGCTCTATTTTTAAGCCTGGCGTTTATCCTTATAAGCATATTTTTGCAGGGTGCATCCCTTGGTTTGATAAAGGACCTGGTCAAAGAGGCCAAGCTCGAGCTCGCTAAATTTGCAGGCTACGGGCTTAAATACTACGTACGCCTTCTGGGATTGGGAGTTTTGATAGTTCTGATAATAGCTGTCATAGCCATAATAGCGGCCCTTCTCATAGCCGCGACCATACCCCTTAAAAACACCATAGTTACCGTAATAATGAGTATTATAGCTATGG
>JAGOLR010000111.1 GCA_017993955.1 Candidatus Omnitrophota bacterium | reverse complement strand
GGGCAGCTTGTGTACGATTATAATATGAAAGACGGATCTATAGAGTGGAGCGGTAACATAAAGAGCGTAACAGGATACGACTCACACGATATGGAGGACAATATAAATACATGGTCGGAAAGGATACATCCCGACGATAGAGATCGCGCTATGCGCCTCCTGGATCTTGCCGCAAAGGACATAACTCCGTATGATGTCGAGTACAGATATATGCATAAGGACGGCCATTATCTGTGGGTGCACGACAGGGGTTTTTTCATAACCGATGACAAGGGCAAAGCTGTCCGCATGCTTGGGATAATGCATGATGTCACAGACACAAAGGGCTTGGAAGAGGTGAAAAAACAACTGATCCGTGCCGTATCGCATGAGCTTAAAACGCCCATAGGCATGTCCAAAATGGCGCTCGATATGTTCAGAAACGCCTTGGATAACTGGGATATGGCAAGGCTTAAGGAGGCGCGCTCTATACTCGAAAAGAATATGGAGCGTCTCGACAAGGATGCAGAGAATATATTGAGGCTATTTGCTCTTGAGGCGACTGAAAAAGCCACTATAAAAAGGTCATGTTCATTAACAGGCATCGTGAGAGATGTGATAAAGCAGGTTAAATATATGGCCGACTACAAGCGCGTAAAACTAAAAGTTAATATAGATAAGAGGTTTGACAGGGTCGTTATGAGTAAGCCCGAACTTCGCGCGGTGATATATAATCTGATCGACAATGCTCTCAAGTTTACTCAGAAAGGCCATATACTTATCAAGGCTTCCTGCCGACCCGGCTACAGGGATGTTTCCGTAAAAGACACAGGTATAGGGATGCACCCGGAAGACAGAAGAAAGCTTTTTAAGCGTTTCTTTAAAGGGCATCCTTCCATGCCCGGTACAGGTCTGGGGCTGGTTATATGCCAAGACATAGTTAAAAGATACGGTGGTTCCATCAAGGCCGATTCAGAAGGGCCGGGTAAGGGTTCCACGATAACCGTTTCATTTCCTATATCAATAGATTGTAAGGGGGGTAACTCATGAAGAGGATACTGATAGTAGAAGACGACGTCGATATGCAGGAGATATATAAGAGTATGTTCGCAAGAGAGGACCAATACTCTATCGATATATCCGGTGACGCCCAACTGGCCCTTAAGAAATTAAAACAGGAAAAATTCGATATGGCGATTTTGGATATAATTATGGAACCGATGAGCGGCGATTCTTTCTTTGTCCATGTAAGAAACGAGGTGAAGACCAAATCTGTGCCCATCCTGGTGATAAGCGTGCTTAAAAAGGACACTTTGAATTTTCTGGAAACATTGGGCAATTTCCATTATTTACAAAAACCTATAACGAAGACTGCTTTATTGGATAAGATAAGGTCAATATTAAAATAATATAAGATCAGCCTTCCTGCTTGACTTTATTATGCATATTAGGTATACTCACCTAAAAGTTAGTTACTAACGAGTTTTATTATTTTAACTTAAGAGTTAGAAAAATGAAAACAGAGCGTAATAATCTATTCACATATAAAGACCTTCCGGAAAAAGAGAAGAGAAATCTTGCCATATTTGACCTGATAAGAAAGAAGGGGCTTATATCAAAGCCGGAAATATCGAAGGCTACAGGAATAAATATTGTATCGGTATCCAATTATATCGAAAATTATATAGCTAAAAAACTTATATCTGAAAAAGAGTCGGGCGTATCGAGCGGCGGGCGCAAACCCGAACTTATTGAACTTAACAAGAAGGACAGGTTTGTGGTCGGCGTAGATGTGGGACTGAACGGGACCTGCATAACCCTGGCCGATCTTGAAGCCAGGCCTGTAAAAAAGTCTGCCATATCAGGTAAGATCGCCGGTGATTTGACGACTCTATCGGCTAATATATTGTCCAATGTCGAAGATTTCCTTAAAAAATCCTCTCTCGATTTAGCCAGTCTTGGCGCTATAGGGCTGGCCGTATTCGACGGCCGTTATCTGGATGTGGCTCCTGCGATAAGTAAAAGGCTGGGTATCGATGTTTTCATAGGCGGCGCCGCTCAATGCGCCGCATTCGGTGAGCGTTGGTCCTGGGAAGGGCATGAAAACGAAGATCTTTTGTATATACATTCCGATCTCGGCAGGGGTATATTTATAAAGGGCTCTGAATGCTTCGGAGCGGTGGGCGCCAACTCCGAAATAGGGTCCATAGAAAACACCGGAACCTATGCAGAAGGTGACAACGAATTCGGCGACGAGTTAAATTATCTAAGGCCATGGAGTCCCGTTTTAGGGGTCGTAGCTTCCGCGAGGGCTCAGGTATCCCGAGGTATAGGGACCAAGATAGTGGATGCGGCTTCCGGGTCTTTAGATAATATAACAGTCTCAACCGTTATAAGCGCCGCTAAAGAAAACGACAAAGTTGCTTCCGATATTCTAAAACAGGTCGGCACCAATCTCGGAGTTAGAATTGCCTATCTGATAAATGCGTTAAATCCCAAGATCGTTATAATAGGCGGCGGCATAGAATCGGCCGGGGATATCGTACTCGATCCCATAAAGAGCATAGTAAATAGGTACGCATTTACGAAACAGGCCGGCAGGGTTAAGATACGTTCCGGGGTACTAGGCGCCGACGCAGTTTGCGTAGGCGCAGCGTCGCTAGCCGTAAGAGAAATTTTTCTCAGGGCGTAGTTTATACTACTTAAAATAAAACTGAGCAGCTATATTTATAAATTACGAGGAGTCTATTATGTCAGAAGAAAGAACTTGTAAGATATGCGGCAACCCTTTTATACCTAACAAGTACAGGCCAAACCAGACCATCTGTTCCTCTCTCGAATGTCAGTATCAGCGACAGCTTGAGAACATGAAGAAGTGGCGCGATCGGAATCCTAATTATTTCAAGTACAAGGAAAGCCAGGATTCATCTTGGCGTGAGACATGCCGTAAAAGATCTCTTGAATGGAGAAAGCGCCACCAGGAGTATCTTAAATTATACCGCGAAGAGCACCGCGCCAGGCACAGGACATATATGAAAGATTACATGCGCGAATACCGTAAGCGCCAGCGTATGGGAGAAACCGGGGAAGAGAAGGCCCAGGGGCCGTCTGTTTAAGAGCTAAAGATCATACCGCAAAAATTATGAAAATCGGTTTAAGATATAAATTACTTTTGGTCTTATTTATACTCGTCAGTTTGTGGAGCGTTATTATAGCGCGTCCGTCCGGGGCTTCTTCGCGCACAGATACCAGAAAGGCGAAGCAGGAGCTTATAGAAAAAGGCGACGAGCTGTATCAAAGCGGGAAATACGAAGCCGCTAAAGAGGCCTGGCAGGGGGCCCTTTCAATAGACCCGTGGAATGGCAAGATAAAAAGGCGTATCAAGGAAGCGAATGAAAAGATGCGCCGTTCTTTTAAAGGCGACGTGAGCCTTATAAACATCCAGGACCCCCCAAGATCCATGATGAACATATGGACGCTCGAGGACTGCATAGAGACCGCTATAAAGAACCACCTCCCTTTACAGATAGCCCAAAAAAACGTGAAGCTTGGCGAGACGCGTCTCTGGGAAGCGCGCCGTAATATGC
>JAGOLR010000034.1 GCA_017993955.1 Candidatus Omnitrophota bacterium | reverse complement strand
CATTTATAGCGACCTTGGGAGGTATCTCACTCGAATATAAAAGCTCATACGTCGCAAAACGCATTATATTCTTATCGATAACTGCCATCCGCTCAAGCTGCCAATTAGTGGCATGTCTTGTGATCAACTCATCTATCTTCTCGCGGTTCTTGCTTACGCCTTTCACAAGCTCATTGGCGTATTTTTTGACGTCGTCTTCGGCCGGATCCGAATTATCCCAAAATATCCTTATCGCGTCATCGGGTTTTTCCTTGGCGATCTCTATCGCGTAAAGTATCTTTAACGCGCACTCCCTTGCCTTCGTCCTCTTCCTCATCGTATCTCCGTCAGATTTTCCGCCTTAGTTTATCAGGGACCTTTAGGTGCCCCTTCCGCTTGTCGTAAATTTGCATTAGGCATGCAAATTTACTGTGACAAAATTTTGATCGGCCAATGAACCTAAACAAGCTAAAAGTTTGAGCAGGCTAGTTTCATTGGCCGTCCTAAATCGCCTTAAGGTCCAGATTTTGACATAGCAAAATCTGGACAATCCCATAGCTATTTTGAAACCCAAAATTTGCCATGTCAAATTTTGGGCAATGTATCAAAATTTTGCAACAGTCGCTTCAGGGACACCTAAAGGTCCCTATGATTACCTTATGGCGGAAATTTTACTCACTCCCCTAATATTATAAATTTTTTACATCTGCTATGGGGGCCCCGACGGGTCGGTATCGACCGGGGTCTTAAAACACAAATTTTTCAAAGAAAATTTGTGTTTTACGAAACATAATTTCCCTATGGGAAATTTGTGTCCCCGGGAGATACTGACCCGGAGAGGGGCAAGCCCGAATGAAAAAATTTATATCTTCCCGTAAAGGTTTGCCATCTCGATCGCGACCATCGCCGCATCACGACCCTTATTGCCATCTTTCGTACCTGCCCTCTCAATAGCCTGCTCGAGGTTATCCGCCGTAATTACCCCGAATATACAGGGTATGCCGGTATCAAGAGAAACCTTCGCGATGCCCTTAGCCGCTTCGCTCGCCACGAATTCAAAATGCGGCGTCGCCCCGCGTATTACTGTGCCGAGACATATGACACCATCATACTTTTTTGATTTCGCAAGCTTCAATGCCAATATCGGTAGCTCGAACGCACCCGGCACCCACACGACATCCTGGGCGTTATCCTGCGCCCCATGCCGGACAAGCGTATCGAGGCAGCCCTCGAGGAGTTTTCCAGATATGAATTCATTGAAACGCGATATCACTATCGCGAATCTTTTGCCCTTTGCCGTTAACTCTGCCTTAATCACATTAGCCATGCTACATCCTCCTTTTCAGTTCTAGCTTATAGCGTTTAGCGGATAGCGGATAGTTAAAGATTTTCTAAACGCTATGTGCTAACCGCTAGACGTCTTATATACTCAAAACATGCCCCATCTTCTCTTTCTTCGTGCGCAGATACCTCCTGTTAGTCCTCGTCGGAGAAATATGTATCGGCACCCGCTCCGTAACCTTGAGGCCGTACCCTTCAAGCCCCACTATTTTTTTTGGATTGTTAGTTAGAAGCCTTATGTTTTTTAGTCCCAGGTCTGAAAGTATCTGCGCGCCGATACCATAATCTCTCAGATCCGGTTTGAAACCAAGCGCTGTATTAGCCTCTACGGTGTCCAGACCCTTATCCTGAAGTTCGTAGGCCTTGAGCTTATTGGCAAGGCCTATACCCCTGCCTTCCTGTCTCATATACAGGATTACCCCTGATCCGGCCTTACCGATAAGCTTCATAGCGCTCTTCAGCTGCTCACCGCAGTCGCACCTCTTGGAACCAAAAACATCCCCGGTAAGGCATTCAGAATGGACCCTCACCAGCTCGTTGAACTTTTTGGGCTTACCCATTACAAGCGCAAGGTGGTGGTACTTATCAACTACAGATTCGTAGACAATGACCTTGAACGTCCCATAATCGGTCGGTAGTATGGTCTCGGCCATCCTCCTGACAAGGCGTTCGGACTTACGCCTATACTCTATCAGATTTGCGATAGTGCATATCTTCAAGCCGTGGGTTTTAGAAAATTCGAAAAGATCGGCGGTTCTCGCCATCGTGCCATCGTCCTTCATTATCTCACAGATGACACCGGCCGGAGACACTCCAGCGAGCTTCATAAGGTCAACGCATGCCTCGGTATGTCCGGCACGCACTAATACCCCTCCCTCGTTGGCACGAAGAGGAAAAACATGACCGGGACGCACAAGATCGGGCTCTTTCGTCTTCTGATTTGACAGGAGATTGATGGTCCTGGCGCGATCGTGGGCAGAAATACCCGTAGTTATACCGCTTGCAGCGTCACAGGATATGGCCCATCCTGTCTTAAAACGGTCCGGAGCACGAGTTGACATAGGATGGAGATCGAGCTCATCGAGGCGCTTTGCCTCCATAGGCACGCATACAAGACCCCGGCCGTATTTAGCCATGAAGTTTATATGTTCGGGTTTAGTGAAACACCCCGCCATAACAAGATCGCCTTCATTCTCGCGGTCCTCGTCATCCATAACGATGACTATCTCTCCGCGCCTTATGCTTTTTATTATTTCCGGTATGGTATTTAACTTCATCACGTCATCTTTCCGATATCCGCCTTCTCTCAAATGCTTTTGCGTTTGAGCTTCGGCGGATTATTTTCGCACTTATGATTTATGTCATTTCATTCCGTAAATCATGTACTTAAATAAAAAACCCCGAATTTTAAACTTCGGGGTCACGATCCGTTCTTAACTATAGCTGGCAACTAGGAACTAAGAGCCGGTCTTCTTTCATCCCGTCTATACGGTCGGCGCTTGAATCTCACAAGCTCTGCTTTCGGTCTCCCGAAGCTCGTAGGCTTGCACAGGAATTTAACGTCTATCTTCCCATGCTTACTACCGGCTGAGGATTTCCACCTCACCCCGAAGATGAATTTATTATACACCGGGCTTCCGTATTGTCAAGGGTTTTCAATTAGGCGTTAAATTGACACCCTTTCCAAAGTGTGCTATGCTTAGTTTTATGGAAGAACATATTGAATGCGAAAAACACATACAGGAACTCGAGGCGGAGCTTGAAAGGCTCAATACGGAGTTCTCGCTATTACATGAGATCTCTAACGCCATGCGGACCACCCTAAATCTGGACCAGATATTCTACATAATATTGACGGCCCTGACCTGCCATGAGGGGCTTAGCTTTAACAGGGCCATGCTCTTCCTGGTAAATGAGAAAGAGAACGTTCTGGAAGGCATAATGGGCATAGGGCCCCACTCCGCCGAAGAGGCCGGCAAGATCTGGCAGGCCATTTCCAAGAGTAAGCGTACCCTCGAGGACTTCATCTCCTCCTACGACACATTCAAAAAAGACCCGGAATCAAAGCTCAACTCCATAGTCAAAGGCATAAAAGTGCCTCTAAGAGAGGATATGGGAATACTTGCGCTCACCATATTAGAGGGTATGCCATTCGAAATAACGACTCATGAAGCAAAACACATGGTAGACCTGGAGATACAGCAGACGCTTAATACCGATTTCTTCGTTACGGTGCCGCTCAAGGCCAAAGATAAGGTCCTCGGGGCCATCCTCGTCGATAATATATTCAACAGAAAACCTATAACCAAAGCGGATATAAGGATGCTTACGATGTTCGCCAACCATGCGGGGCTTGCAATAGAGAACTCCCGCCTGTACGAAGAGACCGTATATCTTTCCAATATCGACTGGATGACTAAGCTTTGGAACTATGGGAAGTTCCAGCGCCATCTTTCCATTGAGATGGAAAAGGCCAAGGTTCATGGCTCGTGCCTGAGCCTGGCGATGATGGACATAGATAATTTTAAATACTACAACGATACCTTCGGACATATGAAGGGCGACGAGGCCTTAAAGCGCATAGCTGAGGTTCTGAAGACAAAGTCCAGGAAGGTCGATATAGTGTCCCGTTATGGAGGCGAGGAATTCGCCATAGTCATGCCTGGGACCCCGAAAGAGAACGCGAGGCTCTTTGCGGAGCGCATAAGAAACGAGATCGAGAGGCTTTATGCCGACGATTTGGAGATACCGCAGGAGAAAAGGGTCTCTATAAGCATAGGCATAGCCACGTTTCCCGACGATGCCGAAACCAAGGATGAGCTGATTTCGAGGTCCGATCTGGCCTTATACGAGGCCAAACGCTCCGGAAAGAACCGTGCCTGCCTTTATACGAAACCCATGGGGGACAAGCGTTAATGAAAATTCGAAGCACAAAATACGAAATCCGAAACAATTTCGAATTTCAAAATTATTTAGGATTTCGATATTAGGATTTCGGATTTATTGATATTGGTAGGGATTTATGAGGAGACCGCGCTTGCGCTCTCCTCTTTTTTATCATCCGAAGTGTCCGGGGATGCAGGCGCATCATCAGCCTTGTCCTCCGGGCCCTTCTTGGTATTCTCCATAAACTTTACAGAAACTATCTTGGAGACGCCTCTTTCCTGCATGGTGATGCCGTACATCACATCCGCAAGCTCTATAGTGCGTTTATTGTGAGTTATTATGATAAACTGAGATATCTTCAAAAACTCCTTAAGAACACTGGCGAACCTAACGACGTTAGATTCGTCCAGAGGCGCGTCAATTTCGTCGAGGACGCAGAAAGGACTTGGTCTTACTTTGAATATCGCAAATAATAACGCTGTAGCAGTCATGGCCTTCTCACCGCCGGACAATAGCATTATATTCTGCAACTTTTTGCCTGGGGGTCTTACGATTATCTCTATACCGGACTCAAGGACATCTTGTTCGTCTATAAGCACAAGTTCCGCCTGACCTCCGCCGAATAACATCCTGAAAAAGTTCTTGAACTCTACCTGTATCTTTTGGAAGGTCTCCACAAAGAGATCCTTGGTCGTCTTATTTATCTTCTGGATGGCCTTTAGAAGCGAGTCCTTGGCGTTTACCAGGTCTTCCTGTTGGTGTGTAAGAAATGAGTATCTCTCCTCGAGTTCTTTATGCTCATCTATAGCCACTAAATTGACGGGGCCCATGTTTTCGAGACGGCTCTTCAGCTCCTGGACCTGGGTGCGCATAGCATCCCAGTCTATATTGTCTTCGAGCTCAAGGTGAGTGACGTCCAGGTCCACCTTGTAGGCCTGGGATATCCTGTCCTGCAGATTGGTTTTACGGTATGCTATCTCGGTAAGTTTTACGTCGAGGTCCCTGGATTCATTGCGCAATGAATCTATCTCTTTCTCTTTCGCTTTCAACATCTGGTCGTCGGCCGAAAGCTTGCCAAGGGCTTCCGTGCGAGCGCTATCCAAGGTAACAGACTCTTCACTCAACGCCGTCAAGCTGGAAGATATAGACTCGTTCTCTTCCGTAAGCTTCGATATCTCTTCCTCCATGGCCCTTACCCGGTCCTGCGACTCCTTCAACAGGCTATTCTTGGTGTACAGCGTCTCCTCGAGCTCAAAAAATACCGCTTCCTGCGAATTAAGATTGCCGCGGGCGTTCTCTTCGTCACGTTCCATAGCTTGCACCTCAGCCCGCAGCGTAGCAACCTCCAGACCGATCCGCTCCTTCTCTTCGCGCTTTGCCGATATCATTGATTGGGACTGGTCAACAAAAATTTGCGCCTGCGACTTATCAGCCTCCATATTATTAAGCTCGGAATTAAGCTCCTCGCCCTTTTTGGTCATCTCGTCAATTATCTCTACAATCTCTCCAAGCTCCGAGTCAAGCAGGGCTACTTCGTCTTTAAGCTTTCTCACCGCCTCTTCCTGGCCGTCTTTCTTAACTCTGATATTGGCAAGCTCAAGTTCTTCACGCCTGGCGTTCTCTTCCATCCCCGCTATCTCGACTCCCAAAGCCTTAAATAAGCGCGACTTTTCATCCCGCTCCGATCCCAGCCGCAATCCCTGCTCTTCTATTTGGCCAAGTTCGGCCTTGAGAAGATCCAGCCTTTCACGCCTCCCGAACAGCAGGTTACCCTCGCTTTCCGCAACGCTGCCGCCGGTAACTTTACCATTCCGGAAAACCAGACCTGCCCTTGAGACAAACGTAGTGTCTCTGGAAGCTACAAAAGTCCCGGCATCAAAATTATAGTTTTCGGTCACCTCTGTATTGTTGAATAAATGCCTTACCATACAGGTAAATTCCGGCTCGCACTTCACAAACCGGGATATCGGGTTAAGCTGTGAATCAGCCATAGAGACAGTCTCGGAGGGCTGGAACTCCGGTCTGCGCATAGTCTCAAGAGCTATGAACCCGGCTTTACCCAGTTTGTTAGACTCGAGATATTCCGCGATCCTGCACATATCGTCTTCGGTCTCGACGACTACGAGCTGCGCATCGTTTTGAAGATATGCGCTCACGGCTTCCTCATAGCCGGGTTCCACCTTTATAAGATCGGCCAAAACTCCTCGTATTCGCACAAAGGGTTCTACACCTTCCTCTTTCTTGCACAAAACGCTCTTAACGCCCCGGTCAAACCCTTCATAACTTTTTATGCTCTCTTCCAGGACCTCTATCTTAGAACGTAAAGCGGCTTTTGTATTCTCGCCCTTGGCTATGCTATCCTCCAGCATCTTCAACTCGGCTTCGATGGAAGCAGACTGCGTTTTTTTCGAGTCAAGGCCGGACCTCGCGTTAATGACCTTGCTTTCTACTGTAGCGAAGTCTTGCGAGACCGTACCCAAAGCGGCTTCAGCAGATTCGGCTTCGGTCCGGACGCTCTCCTTTTCAATTTCCAGGCGCCTTTGACGCATTCTTCTGTTCTGTACATCCGCCCCCATCTTAATTAGCTCATTCTTCAGATGCGTCTCTTTGGCAAGATAGTCGACAAGCTGCACCTTACACACAGCTGTTTTATTCTCAATATCAGATATCTCGCCGGACAACCCTGCAGAACGGGATTCCCTCTCTTCTATATTCTTGTGTTTTTCGGCACGGCTCAAAGATATAGATTCGAGGTCTTTTTTAAGCTGCTCCACCAAGTCCTTGGCATTCTTTATCTTTTCGCTGGCCACCTCTATCTCTTTGCGATAGCCCTCTTGAAGGATATTGGCCTCAGCTATTCTTTCTTTATTGATCTCCGATTTTTGAGCGTTCATCTCGAATGAGTTGGACAGATCGGAACATTTCGTCTTGAGATCCTGTATCCTGGCGTTAAGCTCTTCCAACGACTGCCTGTAGGAGTCTATCTTCTGCCGCGACTCTTGTATCTCCGACTCCAGATCGCGGGTCCTGGACTTAAGATCTTCGCTCTCGACTGAAAGCGTCTTTTCCTGGGTCTTTAGGTCCTTGAATTCTACGAACGAAAGCTTCACCTCATAATCTTTGAGACGTTCAAAATCTACCTTGTATTTCTCCGCCTTCTTAGCCTGACGCTCTATGGAAGATATCTGCCTCTTAACCTCGAGGATAATGTCGTTTATCCTGAGAAGGTTCTGCTCGGTCTGCTCCAGCTTGCGTAGCGCTTCCTTCTTCTTCGACTTATATTTAGTTATTCCGCTGGCTTCCTCAAATACAAAGCGCCTGTCCTCAGGTTTAGAACTTAGGATCAGATCCATCTTACCCTGTTCTATTATCGAATAACTTTCCGTACCGATACCGGTACCCATTAGAAGTTCGGATATATCCTTTAGGCGCACAGGGGTTTTATTGAGCAGGTATTCGGTCTCACCGGAACGAAATACACGGCGGGTAATGGTAACTTCATCGTAATCGATGGGAAGCGTGCGGTTGGCATTATCAAATGTGAGGGATACTTCGGCGAGATTTATTGGTTCTTTAGTATCCGTGCCGTTAAATATGACATCCTGCATATTTGACGCGCGGAGACTCTTAGCCGACTGCTCGCCGAGCACCCAGCGGATGGAGTCGGCGATATTGGATTTGCCGCAACCGTTAGGACCGACGATAGCGGTCACGCCCGGCTCAAAATTCAGCTTTGTCTTATCGGCAAAAGACTTAAACCCTACGATCTCGAGGGATTTAAAATACATTTCTACCTATTAATATATATAAAAAAGTATAAAATAATATACTGAACAATAATTTGCATCAAGTATATCATACTCCGATGCGAAGTCAACAACGTTTGTTAAAAAAAGAGTAAGGAAGAAATTTTGCAACCATCGCCTTTGGCCATGGGGTAAGGGGCCTCGCCTAAATTTTCTTTCAAGGATTTTTAGGTTTTACCGATTTATATATAATATTTGTTCTTGCGCCTTTAGCAGCTCGACAATTTCGGGTATTAGTTATAATCTTAGAAAATTCTATACGGCTCGACCCCGTTACCCCATGTCCTTAGCCAGATTGCAAAATTGAAAATAATAGCCGTAAATTTTCCGCCTAAAAATATACATGAGACCTTTAGGGGACCCTGAAGCGACTGTTACAAAATTTTGATTCTTCTTGGCAATTTAGACCGGCCAATGAAACTAGCTTGCTCAACTTTTAGCTTGTTTAGGTTCATTGGCCGATCAAAATTTTGCCACAGTAAATTTGCATGCCTAATGCAAATTTACGGCAAGCGGAAGGGTTCCCTAAAGGTCTAATGTGAAAGTGGGCGGAAAATTTATTATTGATTATTTTTTCAGGACTTTTTTGAAGGCGGCGGTGAGGGCCGGGACGATCTCGAAGATGTCGCCGACGATACCGTAGGTAGCTACCTTGAATATCGGCGCATCGGGGTCTTTATTGATGGCAACTATGATCTTGGAAGACTGCATCCCTATAAGGTGCTGTATCTGGCCGCTTATACCGCACGCGATATAAAGCTTAGGGCAGACCGTCTTGCCTGTCTGACCGACCTGGTGCGAATACGGCATGAAACCCGCGTCAACGGCAGCCCTCGACGAACCGACTGCGGCGTTGATGGCTTTGGCCAGGTCTTTGATGATGGAAAAATTCTCTTTGCTCCCTACCCCGCGCCCGCCGGAGACTATTATATCGGCTTCGGCAAGATTTACCGTCTCTTCTATTTCTTCCACTATGTCTACCAAGTTAGTACGGGAGTACAGCACATCGGGAGGATAATTCTTCCTTATAACTTCAGCCTTATGCGATTTATGTATCTCGGCCTCTTTCATTACCTTATGACGAACGGTAGCCATCTGCGGCCTGTGGTTGGGCGTGATTATAGTCGCCATTATATTCCCGCCAAAAGCCGGACGTGTCTGCAGAAGAAGCTTTTCCTTATCGTCTATGTCCAGGCCTGTGCAGTCTGCGGTAAGTCCAGCATCTATAGTAATAGCGACCTTCGATATCATACTACGTCCTATAGTGGTAGCGCCGCAGAGTATGATCTCAGGCTTATACTCCTCTACGAGTTTTATTATGACTTTAGTGTAAGGATCGTCCTGGTAGAATTTAAGCTCGGGAGCATCGACGATATAGATCTTGTCGGCCCCGCGGCTGGAAAGCTCTTCTATCTTGCTCTCGATGCCGGAACCCAGTATAATGGCGCAGAGCTTGCAGCCGAGCTTCTTAGCGAGTTTTTTACCTTCCCCGAGGAGCTCAAAAGAAACCGACTGGATGACACCGTTCTTCTGCTCGCAAAAGACCCATACATCTTTATAACCGCTCAGGTCTTTTTTTGACCCGGCTTCTTTCTTTATCTCGATAGCCTTGAATTTACAAGCTATAACGCATGCGCCGCAAAGATTGCATTTGGCGATGTCAATAACCGCTTTCTTATTGGCCATGTGTATAGCGCCGAAAGGGCATGATTTCACGCAAAGCGTGCAGCCCGTGCATTTGTCCAGAAGTATCGTTATATTTTCCATGCCCTATCTTTGCTGGTTACGAGTTGCTGAGCTTATATAACAACGTCCTTCAAAAGCTCGACCAACTCTTGTACTATATCCTGCGTATCGCCCTTCAACATCTCCCCGCCTTTTCTAGGCGGAGGCGTAAATATCTTAACTACCCTGGTTGGCGAACCGTCAAGGCCTATATTTGAAGGGTCAGCGCTTATATCCTGCGCCGTCCACTTTGTTATCTTGGCCGACCTGGACTTCATCATCCCCTTTAAAGAGGGAAGTCTTGGAGTATTTATTTCCTTCACAACGGTAAAAAGACAAGGTAGCGGCGTCTCGACTATATCATAACCGCCCTCGGTCATGCGCTCCACCTTGGCCTTCTCGGCAGTCATCTCTTCTATCTTCTTGACATACGTAACCTGCGGAATATCGAGGTGGGTGGCGATGCCGGGACCCACCTGTGCAGTATCCCCGTCGGAGGCCTGTTTGCCGCATATTATACAATCGAATTCTCCCATAGTCTTGATGGCGCAGGCCAGGGTATAACTGGTAGCCCATGTATCGCTGCCGGCAAATTTCCTGTCGCTCACCAGGATCGCTTCATCACAGCCCAGAGATATCGCTTCGCGCAGCGCGGTCTCCGCCTGTGGCGGTCCCATAGTGACTACCGTAACCTTCCCACCAAAACGCTCCTTTAACTGCACCCCTTCCTCAATAGCATACGCATCGAAAGGATTTATTACGCTCTCTACGCCCTCACGAACAAGAGTGTTTGTAACGGGATCTATTTTGACATCCGTTGTATTAGGAACTTGTTTTATACAGACTACTATGTTCATTCTCCGCCTCTTACGCTCTCCTTTATGACATTCGCAGCTATTACATTCCTCTGGATCTGATTGGTTCCTTCATAGATCTGCGTTATCTTGGCGTCTCTCATATATTTCTCAACCGGGTATTCCCTCATATAACCGTAACCGCCGAATATCTGTACGGCATCTACGGTAACTTTCATCGCCACATCGCTTGCGAAAAGCTTTGCCATCGAAGACTCCTTAGCTACGCTCTTGGCCCCCGAATCGATCATACGGGCCGTAGCATAAACAAGGGCCCTGGCGGCCTCTATCTGCGTAGCCATGTCGGCCAGCATGTGCTGAACGGCCTGAAAGTTCGATATAGATTGTCCGAACTGCACCCTCTTCCTGGAATATTCGACAGCATGATCAAAGGCACCTTGAGCTATGCCCAGCGCTTGCGCGGCTACGCCCGGCCTTGAACTGTCAAAGGTCTTCATCGCGACTATAAACCCCATACCTTCCTTGGATATTAGATTATCCTTGTGGACTCTGCAATCGGTAAATATTACTTCGCGGGTAGCCGATGCGCGTATGCCGAGCTTCTTTTCTTTGGCCCCGAAATCCACGCCCTTCATCCCCTTCTCTACTATAAAAGCGCTGGCGCCGCGAGCGCCTTTAGCCTTATCGGTCATTGCTATAACGGTATACACATCGGCCTCGCCGGCGTTTGTTATCCACTGCTTGGTACCGTTCAATATATAATAATCACCATCTCTCTTCGCGGTGGTCCTGATGCTGCCCGCATCTGAACCGGCCTCGGCTTCGGTAATACAAAAAGCCGCTACAGTGCCCTTTGCGATCTTGGTAAGATATTTTTTCTTCTGTTCTTCGTTACCATAAAGAAGTATCGGAAAAGTCCCGAGCGCGGTACCGGCAAAACCAAGAGCTATGCCGCCGCAAGCCTTCGAAAGTTCCTCAGCCACCAGGCACATCTCCATTACCCCGGCGCCCATCCCGCCATACGCTTCAGGGATATATATACCGAATAAGTCGCTTTCGACCAGGACTTTTACTATATCCCACGCAAACTCTTCGGACTCATCGTACTTTGCCGCGACAGGCCTTATCTTCTCGGTGGCTATCTTTCGGGCAAGGTCTCGTATCATTACTTGCGATTCGGTCAATAAATAGTCCATAAAAGCTCCTTATTGTTGCGTTGATTTATATTTGAAACATTCCGGTAGGCTTGCCCTATGAAACCTGCTTAACGATGATAGAGGCATTGTGCCCCCCAAAACCCAGGGCATTTGACAATGCGGCTCTTATTTTTGCGCTTCGCGGCTTATTGGGTATGTAATCAAGATCGCACTCCGGATCAGGTGTCTCGTAATTTATAGTGGGCGGCATAATACCGTGCTTTAAAGCAAGGGCGCATACTATGAGCTCCACGCCGCCGGCTGCCCCCAGCAAATGGCCCATGACCGATTTAGTAGAGCTTATCGCGAGCTTCCTGGCGTGGTCCCCAAAGACCTTCTTGATAGCCAAGGTTTCTATCTTATCGTTATAATTGGTAGATGTGCCGTGGGCATTTATATAATCTATATCTTCAGGCCGTAACCCGGCATTCTTCAGAGCGGCGTTCATGCAGCGGACGCCTCCATCGCCTTCCGGATCCGGCGCAGTCATATGATAGGCATCGCCGCTTGCGCCATATCCCGCTATCTCACAATAGATGGGGGCGTTACGTTTGATTGCGTGCTCCAACTCCTCTATCATAATGACTCCCGCACCCTCGCCCATTACAAATCCATCCCGATTCTTGTCGAAAGGTCTGGATGCGCGCTCCGGTTCATTATTGTAAGCGGTTGAAAGGGCCTTCAGGGCGCAGAACCCGCCAAAACCCATAGGGGTAATAGCGGCTTCCGATCCACCGCATACCATGGCATCCGCCTCGCCTAGCTGGATCACTCGCAAGGCATCACCTATAGAATGATTACCGGTGGCGCAGGCTGTAGCTACTGCTGAATTAGGTCCCTTAAGCCCCAGAGCGATTGATACTAACCCGCTGGCCATATTTACTATCAGCATGGGTATCAGAAAAGGAGATATTCTACTTGGACCCTTTTCCGGACCGAGCGCGATATATTGTCTATGCTCCGCCTCTACTGTATTTAAACCGCCTATGCCCGAACCTATTATAACACCTATCCTGTTACAATCTTCCTTGGAAAGGTCCATTTTGGAATCTGCCATGGCGATCTTTGCGGCAACAACGGCAAATTGAGTAAAGCGATCCATCCTCTTCATCTCCTTAAGAGACAAATACTGGGATGGATTGAAATCCTTTATCTCAGCAGCTATTTTGCAGGTGAAAGGTTCGGGGTCGAACTGGGCAAGGCGCCTCACCCCGCTTTTACCTTCAAGGATGGATTTCCAAAAATCATCTACCGTATTGCCTACAGGCGATACAACGCCTAGGCCGGTTACAACAACGCGTCTTATTTTAGACATGAGTCGTTATTTGGCGGCTTTTTCTTCGATGTATCTCAGGGCATCGCCGACCGTGGCCAGCTTCTCGGCATCCTCATCCGGTATCTCTACGCCAAATTCTTCTTCAAGAGCCATAACGAGCTCAACGGTATCCAAGGAATCCGCACCTAAATCATCGACAAATTTAGCGTTATCGGTCACTTCTTCTTTCTTCACACCAAGCTGATCGGCTATTATCTGTCTGATCTTATCCTGAGAAACTTCCATTTTTCCTCCTTGTTTTATCATTAGGACGCGCCTGCACGCGCAGGACTTGCATCCATACCTTACATTACCATGCCACCATCTACCTGCACCACCTGCCCGGTGATATAGGACGAACTGTCGCTTGCCAAAAATAAAGCGAGATTTGCAACATCACGGACCGTCCCGAACTTACCGAGAGGCACGAATTTCAACATCTCGCTCTTTACTTCATCGGATAATTTAGCGGTCATATCCGTTTGTATGAACCCGGGGGCGATCGCATTGGCCCGAACGTTCCTTGATGCCAATTCTTTGGCTACTGTCTTAGTCAGGGCTATCAAGCCGCCCTTGGAAGCCGCGTAGTTCGCCTGCCCTGCATTACCCATTATACCTATTATAGAGGCCATATTAACTATCCTGCCGTCACGTTGTTTCATCATGATCTTAGATACGGCCTTAGTGCAGTTAAAAGCGCCTTTAAGGTTAACGGAAAGAACCAAATCCCAGTCAGCCTCTGACATCCTGACCAGGAGCGTATCTCTGGTAATGCCCGCATTGTTTACAAGTATATCGATTTTGCCTAGATTGTCAAGAATTTTTTGGGTAAAGGAATCGACCTCTGAGCCCTTGGTAACATCCACTACTCCGACAACGCATTTTCTGCCTAAAGACTCGATCTCTTTCTGCGTCTGACTAAGAGCTTCCTGGTTAACATCACATATAGCTATATCGGAACCCTGTTCGGCAAATAGGACCGCTATATCTTTACCTATGCCCCTCGCTCCGCCCGTTATAAATGAAACCTTATCTTTTAATTGCATAATACCCCTCTCCGACTTGCGCCTTTAAAACAGCAAAACTCTACCCATTGTATTTAGGATGTTATTTTTGTCAAGCAATTTCGAAAAAAAGCTAGCCAACGGTAATACTAAAATGTCAGCTGAGACGCGTTCCCGTAGTAGAAAGATACTCTATATTTGTTATCTTTACCGGGACTATACTTCTAACAATAGAATCCGGGCCCTCAAGCCTTACCTTTATATAATTATCTGTATACCCGGACAAGAATCCCGTGGTCTTTTCGCGTTTTGATTCAACAAGCACATCCAGGCTTCGATCCAGAAACGCGGTGCGAAATATAAAGGATGTATCTCTTGCTATAGCTTCTATCTCGGCATAGCGCATGTCCACCGCTTCAACAGCGGGAACCGGCCCCATATTATATGCCGCTGTGCCTTCTCTGCGGCTGAATTTAAAGATATGCACCCTTAAAGGATTGATATCTTTGACCAGATTGGCCGTATTTCTGAAATTTGAATCCCCTTCCCCGGGGAACCCTACCATGACATCCGTAGTAATCGCTATACCCGGGATACCCTTTTGGGCCTTGCGTACAATATTAAGATAGTCCGAGGCCTTGTATGGCCGGTTCATACGTCTAAGGACAGCATCATCTCCTGATTGCATTGGTATATGCAAATGACGGCATATTCTTTTATTTCCGGCCATTATCTCTATAAGCTCATCAGTAACATATTTGGGCTCGATAGAGCTTAATCTCACCCGGAAATCCCCGGGTATCATATCAATGGCTTTAAGTACGGACGCTAGACCCGGAGAATAATCGCCGAAACCCCTGGCGGCATAAGAAGGGAATATATCCTGTCCCCATCCACCCAAACATATCCCTGTAAGTATTATCTCCTTAAAACCGTTTTCCACCAAACCTCTCGTCTCATCTAAAATATCTTCGATCGGCTTTGACTGAAAAGGACCTCTTACAAAAGGGACTTTGCAGTAAGCGCAAAAGTTTTCGCAACCGTCCTGTATCTTCAGAAAGGCCTTGGAGTGATTTTGGAAGTCTTTTATTTTTAAAGATATGAGCTCGTCGTCCTTAACATTAAAATCTCGATTCGCAAAAGACGAAGAACCGCCCTCCAATATATGCGCGAGCCTTGATTTATCTTCATTCCGGACTATCTTTGATACTCCAGGCAAAGAAGCGACTTCCTCTGCCCCGCGATTTGCGAGGCATCCGGTAACGACTATACGGGCTGCCGGATTGGTACGATGGAGAAGGTTTATCACATATCTGGCCTCTTTATCGGAATGGCTTGTGACTGTGCAGGTGTTCACTATGTAGATATCGGCTCCGTCTTTTGACACGGATTCGCTGTAACCGGCATCGAGCATAAGCTCTCTTATCGCCTGGCTCTCGTACTGGTTTACCTTACAGCCAAAGGTCCTTATAAAAAAACTCTTACCGTTAATCCTATTGTGAGAACTCATAACCCACCATTGATAATACAGCCAGACCGGCCGTGTCGCTCTTTAACACCCTAGGCCCGAGATTAACTACGTCAAACCCGCAATGTTTAGCATATTCTATCTCTTCCGGGGCAAAATCGCCTTCCGGACCTATCGCAATAGCTATGCTCTTTGGATCGGCGCCATTTAAAACAGCTTTTAAAGGTTTTGCATCAGCTGTTAAAGCAGCTATCAGTTTAATGCAATAATCCCCAGACCCGCTGATAGCAGTTTTGAAGTCCTGTACGGCAGATACCATCGGCAGATCTGTTCTTCCGCATTGCTTGGAGGCTTCTTTTACTATTAAAGACCATCTGCGAAGATGAGAGTCTATCTTTTTTCTATCCCATTGAGGTATTGTACGATCTGTTATTACAGGCACTATTTCACTAACCCCCAATTCGGTAGATTTCTCCAAAATATATTCCATCCTGTCTTTTTTGGGAACGGCCTGGATGAGCTTGGTCTTAATGACATTACCCGATGACGGCTTACGCGTTTCGTTAACATCCGCCGTAACGGAGCGTGGATTAAGCTCCCGGATGGTGGCGAAATACTCCGTACCGGTACCGTCAAATACCACTATCTTATCCCCTACGGAAAGACGCATCACATCTACTATATGATGGGCCTCTTCCCCGGTTACAGAGATGACCCGGCCGTTTATCATTTCAGGTTGGACGAAGAACCTGCTCATCGCGATCGAATCCTACCGCTTCACCGGCAAACCAGCTATCGGGTTTGCCTTGGTTTGAGTCGAAGCCGCTGAGGCAGGAACGGTTATTTCGATCTGTGTAGCAGCGCCTGCCTTAACACTTACCCCCTTGCTGGTCTGAGGGGGATTAGAGGCAACCTCTATATCATACACCCCTTCGGTAATTTCTATCGGCCTATTGGCAGAAGTAGAAGCGACCACATCATTTGCTCCGGATTTTTTAATCCTTAATGACACCCTCTGCTCTTTTTTATTTTCGTCCAGACATTTCACGATAAGATCGCCCGTAACAGCGCCTATATCTATTACCGATTCCTTCCCTGTATCTACCCTGACCCCTTTTTTCATCATAGGGGGCACCATGCCGATCTCTATATCATAAACTCCCGGAGCTATCTCGAAAGGCCTGTTTGCGATAAAATTACCGGCCGAGACCTTTGTGCCGGTTTGCATTATCCTTACAGGATATGATGCGGACTTCTTTTGAGAGTTAACCGCTTTAACAATGATGGAACCGGTAATGGAGCCTATGTTCTCAATCGCCTCCCTGCCTTCATAGACTCTTATATTTTTATATATCCTCTGTGGATTGGAAGACAGCTCTATATCATAAGTACCGGGAATGAGCTCCTGAGGCGTATTTGTTGAAAATGAAGCCTGAAGGACACCGGATCTCGAATCTAAGCTCCGGAAGGCCTTCACAGACAAAGACAGCGGCATATTCTTTGAGTTCGCCACTTTGACATTCAGGGACCCCATACCTTTGGATATAGGCTTCTTCGCCGGAACTGACGCGGCTGGCTTATTTTGAGCCTGCGGTTTTTTGTCTTGAGATTTTACCGGAGTACATGATGATAGAAAAAATGATGACACCGCGATTAAAAGCACCCCCGATCCTATTGGATATAACTTAGAGCTACTCATTCCACATCTCCTTTCTCTCCGAAGACTTCCGCTTCGAATGTATAGATTTCGGTAGCCGGGTCTTTCCAGGCATACGGATCCATACCGGCCTTCTGACCGCATAGACTTGTAAGAAACTCTTCTTTTGTCCATCCGGTTTCAATAGCTACCTGAGGCAGGTAAACACCGCTTGCAAACCCCCTCCTCACTATGACCCCGTGACCCGGTATTTTTATCTCATCCGGTCCAGACACTTTTTTAAGAGGCGTCAACAGAGAAACCTCTATGTCTATCTTATCGCTCTCGCCAGGAGACAGCCTTGGAAATCTGGGATCTCCGGTCGCTGCCTCTATGGCCATATCGGCTATGGTCT
>JAGOLR010000033.1 GCA_017993955.1 Candidatus Omnitrophota bacterium | reverse complement strand
CTTCCGTATCTACCGGCAAAGGTGCGCGCCGGAAAGTGGTTGACCATCTCCGGATTCGAACATTTCAGCGCCAATATATACAACGCTTTCGGAGATCCTTCCAGGGCGCTATACTCAAACAGCTACCAGTTCTTTTACGCGGAGCCGGGCACGCAAACAGGCATACTCGGCACCTATGTGATCAATCCGAAGCTGACCGCCGATCTGGGTTTTACCCGGGGATGGAACCAGTCGACCAGGGACGGGAATTCGCCCTACCTTGATATAGTGGGAAGACTCACCTACGCGCACGACGATAAGACATCGTTTGTTTTCGTATTTACGGAGGGACCGGAGTTCCCTATAGGCGTCGGTAGAGGGCTGCCTGAAGGCGACAAGGAGCGCTGGTGGACGTACCTTAATCTGGTGGCGACCCATAAGGTCGATGATAAATTAAGCCTGGGCATTTGCGTCGACTTCGTGACCGCCCCAGGCATACCGGGGTATCCGGAGGGGTCAAAGCAGTGGGGCGGAATAGCAGGATACGCAAGCTACGCCGTCAACGAATACGCAACCGTAAACGCCAGAGCCGAGTGGTTTAATGACTCCTCTAACGGCTTCGCGATGGGGACGGCGACCGGAGCGAACTACTTCGAGACGACGCTCGGGGTGGCGATAAAGCCGTTCCCAAAAGATAAGATCCTGTCGCAGGTTTTGATAAGACCGGAAATCCGGTACGATGGATCTAATAATCGGGTTTTTGCCACGGGTGACAACAGGCCAGGCGAAAAAGGCCAGCTTACATTGAGCGGAGACATACTGTTCCAGTTCTAAAGATTCATAAAAAAGGAGGGTGTTATGATAAACTCAGGAGATACCGCATGGATCCTGATATCGACCGCGCTGGTGATGATGATGACGGCGCCCGGGCTGGCTTTCTTCTATGGAGGCCTGGTCCGCAGGAAGAACGTTTTGGCAACTATGATGCAATCGTTCTTCGTATTGTGTTTACTAAGCATCCAATGGATATTGTGGGGCTATAGCCTGGCTTTCGGTCCGGATATTGGCCATTTCATAGGTAGCCTCGCATGGTTTGGTCTTAAAGGGGTAGGTATGGCGCCAAATCCGGACTACGCTTCCACGATCCCGCATCTTCTGTTCATGGTATATCAGATGATGTTCGCCGTTATAACCCCGGCGCTAATAACCGGCGCGTTCGCCGAAAGGATGAAGTTCTCTACGTATGTAGTATTTACGCTTCTATGGGCAACCCTTGTATATGATCCCGTCTGCCACTGGGTATGGGGCGCCGGCGGGTGGTTAAGGAATATGGGTGCTCTCGATTTTGCGGGCGGCACCGTGGTGCATGTCTCGTCAGGCATTTCGGCGCTCGTATGCGCGCTTATATTAGGTAAGAGGCGCGGATACGGCCGTGAACCTATGCCGCCTCAC
The DNA here is from genome assembly GCA_017993955.1 of Candidatus Omnitrophota bacterium. Taxonomy (GTDB): domain Bacteria; phylum Omnitrophota; class Gorgyraeia; order 2-01-FULL-45-10; family 2-01-FULL-45-10; genus JAGOLR01. The sequence goes on along the minus strand of JAGOLR010000033.1, from coordinate 16,349 downwards.
AACCTCCCGCTTACTATACTTGGCGCGGCGCTATTATGGTTCGGATGGTTCGGATTCAACGCCGGAAGCGCGCTCGGAGCCAATGAGCTTGCGGTCTGGGCTTTTATAGCTACCAATACGGCAGCTGCAGCTGCAGGTCTTACATGGATGTTCATCGAATGGAAACTTGTAGGAAAGCCGACTATATTAGGCGGCGCAACCGGCGCGGTTGCCGGCCTGGTAGCCATAACCCCAGGAGCCGGTTTCGTATCGCCGATATCGGCCATATTTATTGGTGTTGCCGTATCTGTCGTATGTTATACTGCCGTTGCGGTAGTAAAGTTAAAGCTTGCGTATGACGACTCTCTTGACGCCTTTGGCGTACATGGAGTCGGCGGGACCGTCGGAGCTTTGCTTACAGGGTTATTTGCGCAGAAGGTTATCAATGCAGCAGGAAATAACGGGTTGTTTTTCGGAAACCCATCACAGCTATTGACGCAAGCGATAGGCGTCGGCGCAACCATGATATATTCCGTAGTGGTTACTATCGCACTTCTTAAAGTGCTCGACCTCCTTATGGGCTTAAGAGTCCAGGATGAGGAAGAGGTTGTAGGATTAGATATAACCCAGCACGAGGAGAGCGCTTACACTTTATTGGATTAAATTCACAACTTGAAGGAGGTATCTATGAAGCTCATAGTAGCTATAGTGCAACCCCATAAACTTGAGGACGTCCTGCAGGAGCTGGACAAGGAAGAGATCCACCTTAAGACAGTATCCAATGTGTTGGGATGCGGTAGACAAAAGGGGAGGACTGAGGTATACAGAGGAAGAAAGGAAACCGGGAACCTGCTCAAGAAGGTTAGGCTCGAGATCGCAGTAAATGATCAGTTCGTCACTCCCACGGTAAGGGCGATAATGAGAGCTGCCAAGACAGGAAATATAGGTGACGGGAAGATCTTTGTCATGAGCCTTGAGGAATGCTACCGCATAAGGACCGGCGAAAAAGGGAACGAGGCCATAGGATAAATCTTAAGCAAATGGTTACCAAAAATAAGGCAACTTTACTTGTATATATGGAGAATGTTATTTACGGCACGCCGCAGTGCCTAAGTAATAGCTAAGACTAAGAAGTTTTTGAACAGAGGTGTTCTTTTAAGTCTAAAAGGATACCTCTGTTTTTTTATTTAAGCTTAGAGCTACAATAGAAGGAGGATTTATGAGTGTAAGACAGGAAGCGTTGTTCAGGATAAAGTCCGTAGATATAACTAAGGTAGATAAGCCGAGAAATGCTTCAACCTATTTTGGGGAGAATACATTCACCATCGAAAAGATGCAAGAGCACGTGTCTAAAGCAACTCTGGATGCATTCAAGCGATGGATGAATGAAGGTGTGACTATATCGATCGAACAGGCCAATGAGATCGCGGACGCGATGAAGAAATGGGCCATGGCAAAAGGCGCTACCTATTATACCCACTGGTTCCAGCCTATGACCGGCCTTACCGCTGAAAAACACGACAGCTTCATATCTATAACCGGCCCCGGCAAGGTTGTGGAGAAATTCTCCGGAAGTAAGCTAATACAGGGAGAGCCGGATGCCTCCAGTTTTCCATCGGGTGGCATAAGGGCTACTTTTGAAGCCCGAGGATATACTGCATGGGACCCGTCCAGCCCGGCCTTCATCATAGACTCGACTCTCGGTAAGACACTTTGTATACCGACTATTTTCATATCATATCACGGGGAAGCCCTAGACAAGAAGCTGCCACTACTACGATCCGACGAGGCCCTTAACAAGGCCGCCGTAAATCTGCTTAAACTTTTCGGGCATAAAGACGTTAAGAAGGTCTTTTCAACATGCGGACCGGAGCAGGAGTATTTTCTGATCGATAAAAACTACTACAACCTAAGGCAGGACCTGCTAATGACAGGTCGGACCCTTGTCGGCGCACCTTCGCCTAAGGGGCAGCAGTTGGAAGATCAGTATTTTGGTACCATAAAAGAGAGGGTGGTAAATTTCATGTTTGAGGTTGCCGAAGAGGCTTACAAGCTCGGCATCCCCATAATGACCAGGCATAATGAGGTTGCCCCGCACCAGTATGAATTCGCCCCCATATTCGAGGAGTCTAATATAGCCGCTGACCATAATCAGCTCCTGATGGAACTGATGAAGAAGATAGCCCTGCGGCATAACCTGGTATGCCTTCTTCATGAAAAACCTTTTGCAGGCATAAACGGTAGCGGAAAGCACTTAAACTGGTCGCTTGCGGATGATAAGGGCAATAACCTGCTTAACCCGGGAGATACCCCTGAAGACAACCTGCAGTTCCTGGCAGTGCTGGCGGCGGTTTTGCGCGCTGTATACAAACACTCTGACCTTCTGCGGGCAAGCGTAGCGATGGCGGGTAACGAACATCGCCTTGGCGCAAACGAGGCGCCCCCGGCTATCATAAGCGTTTTCCTTGGAGACCAGCTGACGTCCATACTGGATACAATCGAGAAAGGAAACAAAGCCAAGGTATCCAAGAGCGACATAATAGATCTCGGGGTAACGAGGCTGCCGAAATTCAATAAGGATTCAACGGACAGGAACCGGACATCGCCATTCGCCTTCACGGGCGCAAAATTTGAATTCAGGGCTGTCGGCTCATCACAAAACATATCGACGCCGATTACTGTGGTAAACACCATAATAGCCGAATCGTTGGATTATGTAGCGCAGAAGATAAAGAGCGCAATGAACGGGAAAGACTTCAACACCGCGGCAATGAAGGTTATATCCGAGATCATAAAAGAGACCAGAGATATCAGGTTCGAGGGCAATAACTATTCACCCGAATGGGTCAAAGAAGCCAAAAAGAGGGGTCTTCCCAATACAGCCTCAACATACGAATCGCTTGAAGCCCTGACAAAGAAGGAGAATATCGAGCTTTTCGAAAAGTATAAAGTCCTTTCAAAAGAAGAGCTCATAGCCAGGTATCACATATGGATCCACATGTATGACCTCACCCTTGAGATAGAGGCCAATACGCTTAATGAGATGGTGAACGCAAGCGTAGTACCTGCAGGATATGAATACGAAAAACTCCTGGCGGGTATACTCAAAGACATGACGAGGCTGCAAAAAGAATCGAAACTCAAGATAGAGTCTGCCGTGACGGCTGACCAGAAAGAACACCTGGCCGATGTAGCGCTCAAGATATACTACGTCAGACATAACACAAAAGATATGATGAAACTCCTGGAGAAGGCACAGACCATGAACGCGGAGAAACGCGCCAAGATATACTTCGAGGAGCTGAAGCCGCTTATGGAGCATATACGCAAACACGTCGACTCCCTCGAGTGTGTCGTTTCAGACGAGCACTGGGATCTTCCCAAATACAGGGAGATGCTTTTTATTAAATAAAATCATTCGCCGGGTCGTATTTCGATCCGGCGAATATTTTAATCCTTAATGCCTCTATATTAGGCAGGGAATGGTGAATATGATAACCATAGTAGTGGGTAAGGATGAGGAAAAATTAAAAACATCTTTAGCCGAATTCTTGCGTCATGAAGGATATTCGATATCGGAGCATCGTGACGGGGCCAAGGATGTTATAGAAGTGGGCATGGGCTCATCCAATACGGTGTTTGACTCCCTGAAGAGTAAGGTGATAGAGCTGGAGGATACGCTCTACAGGGAAAAACGGGGAGAGCTTTATAAAGCCGTCATTAATGTGATAGAAAAGCCCCTTATAGAGCATGCCCTGGAACGGGCCGAAGGGAACCAGCTTAAGGCAGCCCGGATCCTGGGTATAAACCGAAATACCATGAGATCGAAGATCAAGAAGCTTGCAATAGATGTAAGCCATTGGAAATGCTAGAACCTGAACAAAGACCGCGGAGGTCCTCATGTTAAGTACCGGGATCAAAAGCTTAGATAAGATCATAACCGGACTGCGACTGGGCGATAACGTAGTATGGCAGATAGACGATATCGAAAGTTACAGGATTTTCGTACGGGCTTTTGTAAAAAAATCCTTAGAAGATGGGCGCAGGATAGTATATATCAGATTCGCCAACCATCCCCCGCTATTATCCCGGTCTAAAGATATAGCCGAATACAAGCTGGACGCCAATGAAGGGTTTGAAACGTTCTCGGTAGAATTGAACGGGATAATAAAAAAAGAAGGGGAGGGGGTCTACTATGTGTTCGACTGCCTTTCCGATCTTTTGTCGGCCTGGTCCAACGACCTGATGGTAGGTAATTTCTTCAAGATAACATGCCCTTATCTTTTCGAGTTAAACACCATAGCCTATTTTTCCATAATTCGCAACAACCATTCGTTCAAGACCGTTGCGCGCATAAGAGATACGACCCAGCTACTTATAGATGTCTACGAATATAAAGGCAACTCATACATACACCCGCTTAAGGTCTGGGACAGATATTCGCCCACCATGTTCCTGCCTCACATAAAGAAAAACGACAGATTTATACCGATAACTAATAGCGTCGATACAGCAAATCTATTATACGAAATGCTAAAGAAAAGCCAGAAGAATACAAAACGCAAGCTGGATTACTGGGACAGGCTTTTCCTTAGGGCTGAGGATATGGCAAGTCACGCGACTCGAGACCTGTCAAGGACAAAGGCCATGTTAGACGAGTTATCGAGAGTTACGATTGGCCGAGACGAAAAGATGCTCCAGTTGGCCAAAGAGCACCTCACATTGGATGATTTTCTTAATATAAAATCGAGAATGATAGGCACCGGATTCATAGGCGGTAAATCGGTGGGGATGCTCATAGCCCGCAATGTAGTCCTTAAAGACAAACGCTTAAAGGCGGCGAAGCTGTTTGAACCTCACGATTCTTTCTACGTAGGCTCAGATGTTTTTTATACATATATAGTTGAGAATGGTCTCTGGAAGGCTCGCATGGAGCAGCGGACAAAGGACGGATACTTCTCAGTAGCGAAGTCCCTCAAAGAGAAACTTTTAACAGGCGTATTCCCGGAAGAGATAAAGGAGCAGTTCCAGCTTATGATAGAATATTTCGGGCAATCCCCGATAATCGTGCGCTCCTCGAGCTTGCTGGAGGACAGCTACGGCAACGCATTTGCGGGTAAATACGAAAGCATATTCCTGGCCAACCAGGGCACACCTGAGGAGCGATACAGCGCTTTTTTATCCGCGGTAAGAGCCATATACGCCTCAACGATGAACGAGGATGCCCTCGTCTACCGTCTCCAGCGCGGCCTGGACCGGATGGACGAGCAGATGGCTCTCCTGGTCCAGCGTGTTTCCGGATCCTACCACAAATATTATTTTTTCCCGGATGTCGCCGGCGTCGGCATATCACATAATACCTTCGTATGGAAGAATACGATGGACCCTAAGGCGGGTATGCTGCGTCTGGTTGTGGGGCTCGGCACACGGGCCGTAAACCGAGTCGAAGGTGACTATCCACGCATAGTGGCCCTTGATTACCCGCTCCTTAAAGCCAATGCCGGCAAGAAGGATGCGGCGCGCTTTTCACAGCACAATATCGACCTAATAGACATAAAAGAGAACGATCTTCGAACATTACCTCTAGAAAAGCTCACGACGGCCGACTCAGGCATACGCTTCGAAATGGTAGCAACCAAAGATTATGGTTCCGGAGAAGGCATGAACTCTTCAGGTCAAGAGGAAGATAGCTGGATAATCGACTTTGACGCACTCGTGTCTGACAACAAGTTCTGCAAATTGATGCAAGGCATCCTTATGGCATTGGAGAATGCCTACGACTACCCGGTAGACATCGAATTCACCCTCAACTTTCAACCAAGGGGCGGTTTTCGACTTAACCTCTTGCAGTGCAGGCCTCTACAGACCAAAGGTTTGGGGCATAGAGTGAAAATACCCAAAAATCTGCCGGAAAAAGATATAATATTCAGGTCCCGCGGCAATTTTCTAGGAGGGAACATACTGCAGAACGTAAAACGCATAATATATGTAGACCCAAAGACTTATTGCGCTCTCCCTACCCAGTCTGAAAGGTACGATATAGCACGTGCCATAGGCGAGTTGAACCGCCAAATAGGATCTAAGGATGCTATGTCGGTTATGCTGCTCGGCCCCGGAAGATGGGGCACGACGACCCCGTCGCTGGGTGTCCCGGTATCTTTTGCCGAGATAAGCAATATATCAATATTAGGAGAAATAGCATTTGCCAGCGGTAATGTGATGCCTGAAATATCTTTCGGAACCCACTTCTTCCAGGATCTGGTCGAGACGGGGGTCTTCTATCTGGCCCTCTTTCCGGAAAATAAGAATGTTTACATAAACAATAAATTTTTCTCGAAAATACAGCCTACACTGAAAGAATTGGCTCCTCAATACAGGAAATACGACAAGGTCATATATGTTTTCGACGTCGGCCATAGAACATTAAATATCGCGGCTGACATCATATCTCAAGACGTTATCTCTTATTTCGGCAAAGGATAATAATCATGGAAGCCAGATCAAAGCTTGAAAAATACGGATTATACGACTCCCGCTTCGAGCACGACGCATGCGGAGTAGGATTCGTATGCAATATAAAAGGCAACCGTTCCCATACCATAATCCGTCAGGGCTTACAGATACTTAATAAGCTTTCACACCGAGGCGCTACGGGCGCCGATCCGCATACGGGCGACGGAGCCGGTCTTTTGATACAGATGCCTCATGAATTCTTATCCGACGTTTGCCACGATGCCGGCATGGAGCTTCCTGACAGGGGCGGGTATGGCTCCGGGATTGTATTCCTACCGAAGGACGATAAGGATCGTGCGTTTTGCAAAGATATTTTTTCAAAAATAATCTCCGAAGAGGGTCAGAACCTCTTGGGCTGGCGAGAAGTCCCTGTAAACGACGCCGAGATAGGTAAGGCCGCCAGGGATACCAGACCTGCTATAGAGCAAGTCTTCATCCGCAGGAATTCAAAGATACAGGATGTCTTCAATTTCGAACGGAAACTCTACGTAATAAGGAAGCGAATCGAAAACGCTATCCGCTCCTCCGGTTTGAAAGAAAGCAATTCATTTTATATAACAAACATATCATCCAGAACCATTACATATAAAGGCCTCCTGATGCCGGCTCAGGTCGGAAGCTTTTTCGCCGACCTCTCTGACGAAAGGATCGCAAGCGCCATATGTATGGTACATTCGCGATACAGCACAAACACATTCCCTACATGGAACCTCGCGCAACCTTTCCGTTTTCTGGCGCATAACGGCGAGATCAACACCCTCCGCGGCAATATAAACTGGATGAGGGCCAGAGAAGGTTTATTGACAAGCAAGCTTTTCGGCAAAGATCTTGCAAAGATATTCCCGGTAATTGTGCCTGGAGGCAGTGATTCCGCATCGCTTGATAATATATTCGAACTACTGGTTTTAGCGGGAAGAAGCCTGCCGCACGCGATGATGATGCTCATACCTGCGGCGTGGGAATCGGACAGGCAGATGGATGAAAAGACGAGACATTTCTATCAGTACCAAGCAAGCCTTATGGAGCCATGGGACGGACCCGCCGCTATTGCTTATACGGACGGAACAAGAATAGGGGCATGCCTGGACAGGAACGGCCTTAGACCCGCCCGATACATAGTGACCGCCGACGGCCTGGTCGCTATGGCTTCCGAGGTTGGTGTGCTCGATATTGAACCCGAGAGGATCTTGAAATCCGGACGCCTCGAACCCGGAAAGATATTCTTCGTGGACACAGCCCTGGGCAAGATAGTGGATGATGCTGAGATAAAGAAAGATGTGGCCACGCTTTACCCGTATGGCAGATGGTTAAAACAATCTGCCATCACCATCGATGAAATCCCCTATGGGAAAAAAGAGACTGCGCGGAAGAGCGACCTCATGACCGATTTAAAGGCATTCGGATATACCAGGGAGGACTTGAAGACTATCATGAAACCTATGGCAGAGAAGGCCCAGGAGCCTGTCGGCTCCATGGGTAATGACACTCCTCACGCCATACTATCCCAAAAACCACAGCTTCTATATTCGTATTTCAAGCAGCTCTTCGCGCAAGTGACAAATCCTCCGATAGACCCCATACGCGAAGAGATAGTAATGAGCCTTAACACATATCTGGGTCCGGAGAGCAACCTTCTCGAGGAGACTCCCGAACATTGTCATAAACTGAAGTTAAAAAAACCGGTCCTAACCGACGAAGAGACCGCAAAGATACGGGATATAGCGATAAACGGCTTCCGGAGCAAGGTGATACGCACAACGTTCGACATCCGCAAGAAGAGCGGGCTTGCTTTGATGATAAACAAGATCTGTAAGGAAGCCGCAAACGCAATAAGACGAGGCTACACTTTTATAATATTAAGCGATAAGGGGACCGACAGGAATCATGCTGCAATACCCGCGCTTCTAGCTATATCAAGCGTACATCATCACCTTGTCCATAAATACCTGAGGGCAAGAGTTAGCCTTATAGTAGAAAGCGGTGAGCCCCGGGAGGTTCACCATTTCGCGCTACTTTTCGGCTACGGCGCGGATTGCGTCAATCCTTACCTGGCATATGAAGCGGTAAGAACGCTGGTAAAGGACGGCGAATTATCCATAGACGAAAAGCACGCCGTTGAACATTATATAAAGGCCGTACATAAAGGCATATTAAAGATACTTTCCAAGATGGGCATATCCACGATACAGAGCTATCGCGGGGCGCAGATATTCGAGGCCCTTGGGATTGGCAAAGAACTTATAGACAAGTCTTTTACCGGGACCGTATCCCGGATAGGCGGCATAGGTATTGATACCATACAGGAGGAGTGCCTGGCAAGACATTCCGGCGCATATGGCCGGATGGGAAGCCAGGTTAATTATCTCGATACGGGCGGCGTATACCAATGGAAAAAAGACGGAGAGACCCATCTATGGAATCCGGATACCATAGCGGCGCTGCAAGATGCGGCCCGCAAAAACGACTTTAAAAGATACCTTGACTTTGCCGCATTGATAAATGACCAATCGGCGTCACCTTGCACCATACGAAGCCTCCTCTCTTTTAAAAATACGGGGTCCATACCGATCGATGAAGTCGAGCCTGTCGATTCGCTTGCGCGCAGATTTGCAACAGGCGCCATGAGCTTCGGGTCCATAAGCCGCTCCATGCACGAAACCCTTGCGCTTGCTATGAACGAGCTGGGCGCAAGGTCTAACACGGGAGAAGGAGGCGAAGACCCGGCAAGGTTCGAGCCGCGCCCCGATGGCAGATCTGCCCGAAGCGCGATAAAACAGGTGGCCTCGGGCAGATTCGGCGTAACGGCCAATTATCTCGTAAATGCCGATGAGTTGCAGATAAAGATAGCTCAAGGGGCTAAGCCCGGCGAAGGTGGACAGCTTCCCGGCCATAAAGTAAGCGCGATAATCGCCAGGACCCGTTACACGACTCCCGGCGTAACCCTCATATCGCCACCGCCACATCATGACATATATTCTATCGAGGATCTGGCTCAGCTCATATTTGACCTTAAAAACGTTAACCCGAGAGCCAGAATAAGCGTAAAACTCGTTTCGGAGATCGGCGTCGGAACTGTGGCTGCCGGTGTAGCTAAAGGCCACGCCGATATGATACTTATATCAGGGGGTGATGGAGGCACCGGGGCATCTCCTTTAAGTTCTATAAAACACGCCGGACTGCCTTGGGAGCTGGGCCTTTCGGAAACGCATCAGACTCTGGTCCTGAACGATCTAAGAAGCCGCGTGAGGCTGCAAACAGACGGACAGTTAAGAACCGGCCGGGATGTCGCTATAGCCGCGCTATTAGGCGCGGAGGAATTCGGATTCTCCACCGCCGCTCTCATAGTGTGCGGCTGTGTAATGTTGCGGCACTGCAATCTTAATAATTGCTCTGTGGGAGTAGCAACTCAAAATGAGATCCTGGAAAAACGTTTTACCGGAAGACCGGAGCACCTTGTAAACTATTTTCGCTTCGTGGCCATGGAATTACGCCAAATAATGGCAGATCTCGGGTTTAAATCTCTCAATGATATGGTAGGTCGAACAGATCTACTTGAAGCAAACAGAAATATACTGCCTTGGAAGGCCGGGAAGATCGATCTTTCCAGGATATTATATAAGCCGGAGATATCCGAAAAAGTTCCTCTTTATTGCACAATAAAACAAGACCACGGTATAGAGGATGTGCTAGACCGCAAGATAATATCGGCAGCGTCGCCTGCTTTCGAACAACGCGAAGCGGTAAGGTTTAAATTTGCGATAAAAAATACTGACCGGACTACAGGCGCAATGCTAAGCGGTGAAATATGCAGGAAATTCGGAGAAGACGGACTGCCGGACGATACCATACGTTGCGAATTCAAAGGTGTGGCCGGCCAAAGCTTCGGGGCGTTTCTCGCCCACGGCGTAACTTTTGAACTCGAAGGTATGGCTAATGACTATGTTGGTAAAGGTATATCGGGCGGAAAGATCATTATATATCCTAATAAAAATAGTATCTATACCCCGAGGGAGAATATAATAATAGGCAACACCACATTTTACGGCGCCATAAACGGAGAGGCCTATATACGCGGCTCGGCAGGCGAGCGGTTCTGCATACGCAATTCCGGGCTCCTGGCGGTTGTCGAGGGAGTGGGCGATCATGGATGCGAATATATGACCGGCGGACGTGCCATAGTGCTGGGCCGGACCGGCCGTAACTTCGGCGCCGGAATGTCGGGCGGCATAGCTTACGTATACGATCCGGATAAGACATTTAAAAATAATTGCAATATGGAGATGGTAGAGTTGGAAGCCCTCAATGAAGATGATATGCGAACAATGGCGTATCTTTTGCATAACCACCGCGAACATACAGGTAGCGCCATAGCGGCCAAAATATTGGCAGACCTTTCCGAGGAGACAAAGAAATTTGTCAAGGTCATGCCGATGGAGTATAAGCGTATCCTTGCCATCAGGGAAGAAGAGGCAAGGCTCGGGATAGATGATGACGGAGATTAAAAAAACTTAAAGTGTAAAGCGAAAAGTGTAAAGCTGCTGCGTCCTTCGGACCTAAATATATAAGGTCACTTTAGCGACACCTTAACTTTACACTTTGCACTTTAAACTTTACGCTAATTTGCTACTAACGGAGCGATACCATGGGTGATCCAAAAGGATTCTTAAAAGTACAGAGGACGGAAGGCCTGTATAGGGCCGTATGCGAAAGGGTGCTAGACTACAAAGAGGTGTCGAAACCCCGTACCGAAAAGCAGGCGCAGGAACAGGGTTCGCGCTGCATGGACTGCGGAACCCCGTTCTGTCACTGGGGCTGCCCGCTGGGTAACTATATACCGGAGTGGAACGATCTATTATTTCACGGCCATTGGGATAAGGCTCTTGAACTCTTACTGGCCTCCAATAATCTTCCTGAAATAACCGGCAGAATATGCCCAGCCTTATGCGAATACGCGTGCATACTCGGTATAAACGATGACGCTGTCACCATAAGGGAGAATGAGCTTTCCATAGTAGAATATGGCTATAAACACAACCTTATAAAGCCCAGGCCGCCGAAAAAGCGCACAGGTAAAAAGGTGGCCGTGGTAGGCTCCGGCCCGGCAGGTCTTGCGGCCGCAGACGAGCTGAATAAGGCGGGACACCGCGTCACGGTCTTCGAACGGGATGACAAGATAGGCGGGATACTTAGATACGGCATCCCGGACTTTAAACTTGATAAGAAGATCCTGGACAGGCGTATAAATATCTGGAAAAAGGAAGGTGTCGCATACAAGACATCTACGGACATAGGAGTTGATTTAAAAGGTTCCGAGCTCTTAGAAAAATTCGACGCAGTATGTCTTACCTCCGGCAGCAGGGTCCCGCGCGATCTCGCGATAGAAGGCCGGGGACTAAAAGGCATATACTTTGCTATGAATTACCTTTCGCAATCCAACAGGCGCGCAAGGGGAATAAAAATACCTCCGGACATCTTAATGGATGCCAAGGGTAAACGCGTAGTTGTAATCGGCGGAGGCGACACCGGATCGGACTGTGTAGGTACAGCCAATCGCCAGGGCGCGTCTTGCGTCGTACAGATAGAGGTCCTGCCAAAACCCGAAGAATGCCGGCCGAAATCACAACCTTGGCCAAAATACCCTTCGATACTGAAGACAACTACGAGCCATGAAGAAGGCGGAGAGAGACGCTGGTCAGTAATGACGAAAAGATTCATAGGCGAAAGCGGGTGGGTAAAAAAACTTATATGCGTGCAGCTTGATTTTTCCCAAAAAGACGACAAGGGCTGCCCGATAATGAGAGAGGTTCCGGGAAGCGAATTCGAGATAGATGCGGATATCGTCGTATTGGCTATTGGGTTTCTGCATCCAGAGCATACCGGAATAGTAAAAGAGTTTTCCCTGGAACTCGATGGTCGCGGTAACGTCAAGACAGACCCGTATTATATGACCTCTAAAAAGGGTGTCTTTGCGGCGGGCGATATGCGCCGTGGGCAATCGCTGGTCGTGTGGGCCATCACTGAGGGCCGCCAGGCGGCTAAATGCATAGATAAGTTCCTTTCGTAATCCGCCCTAACAATCCAATGACCGGATCCACCAAAAAAATTCCTGAAATTTCCGATCATCGTTGTATTTGATTTAAAAAAGGTATATACTGATTAGAAAATATTTAAAGATGTTGTGGCTGTAAAAATTATGCGAAAATCGGAGATTTTTTATGACGGAAGATCTTAAAGGTCTTATAGAGAAGATACAGGAAGAGGGGATAAGCGCGGCCGAAGCCAAGGCGCATGCCATAGAGACAGAGGCAAAAAAGAGAGCATCCGATATAATAGAGGATGCCAGAAAAAAATCGGAAGACATGATACATTCGGCGAAGAAAGAGGTTGAGAGAAGCCGGGAAAGCACCGAGGCCACACTGAAGCAGGCAGGCCGTGATCTCATACTCTCCCTGCGGCAGGAGATAAATTCCATACTAGGCAAGCTGGTGGAATACCACGTCCATAAAGCCCTCAATCCTGAAGGAATAAGCCATATAGTCGCGTCTCTATTAAAAAACCAGAATAGACCTGAAAAAGACGGCATAGTTATAACGGCAAAAAGGGAAGACCTGGAAAAGCTGGAGAAGGCTCTTTTGGAGGAGCTTGGTCATAAAGCCCGGGAGGGCATTACGTTAAAACCGTCTGACGCTATACGCGGAGGTTTCATAATAAGCTATGATAGCGGAAGATCATATTTTGATTTTAGCGACAAGGCAATAGTCGATTACATCTCGGAATTTTTGCGGCCGCGCATCGCTAGCATATTAAAAGGATGAGCGGGCATGGCCGAGACAGGTAGATACTACACATATTTGATATCCAGCCTACCGATGCTTACATTAGGTTCCAAGCCTCCATTATCTTTTGAAAAATTTTTAAGCCTGTGCGAAAATCTCATACCGAAAAACGAGGTAGAAGAACTGCGAAATTCCGGGACAGCTTTGTCATGCTGCAAAGGCACCTTCAATAATACTTTGTGCAAGTGGCGTTCTTTCGAGCGAACCCTCAGAAATGAACTGGTAAAGATAAGGGCTGCCAGACTGAAGCTCGACCCGTCCAAATATTTACGCGAAGACGGCTGCGGCGACATCGTATGCATAACCCATATCGCGCTGGCTGCGCACAGAAAACCATCCCTTATAGAATCGGAGAGGTTTTTAGATTCCGAGAGATGGAACTATCTGGAGAGCTTGAGCGCCGGCCATTACTTTGATTTCGATTTCCTGGTAATATACGCGCAGAAGCTTCTGATAGCGGAAAAGTGGGGCGTGATAGCTCAAGCCGACCCCCAAAAGATCGTATCCGGTATTCTTGAGCCGGTGGAGACTATATGAACAAGCGAAAAGGTCGCATAGCAAAGATAAACGGTAACATGATAGGAATAGAGGCCGATTCATTCCTGATACAGAATGAAGTAGGTTATGTCATACACAAGGACGAGCGTCTTAAGGCCGAGGTAATAAGAATCAGAGGGCGCATGGCCGAGGCCCAGGTCTATGAAAACACGGGTGGTTTGAGGATAGGAGATGAAGTAGAGTTCACGGACGAACTTCTTTCCATAGAATTGGGGCCGGGACTTTTGGGAAAGATAGTTGACGGCCTGCAGAATCCATTACCTCAGCTTGCCGAAAAATACGGCTTCTTCCTTAAGCGAGGCGTATATCTTGACGCCCTTCCCGCCGACGAAGAATGGGACTTCACTCCTATGGCTAAGGTCGGCGACAAGGTACTTGCCGGAGACAGGTTGGGGATGGTGCCGGAAAAGATATTCAGCCATTTTATAATGGTACCTTTCGGGCTTAAAGGAGTCCTGGAGATAACGCACATCGCTAGCAGAGGAAGATATAATCTTAAAAAATCGGTAGCCAAATTGCGGGATCAGGATGGCCGCGAGCATAATGTATGCCTTGTCCAGAGATGGCCTGTAAAAGTACCTATAGAAGCCTATGCCGAGAAGCTTATGCCTGAAGACCCCCTGGTTACAAAGATCCGTCTTATAGATTCGCTCTTTCCAGTAGCCCGAGGTGGCACGTATTGCATACCAGGGCCATTCGGGGCCGGTAAGACTGTATTACAGCAGTTAACGAGCCGGCACGCCGAAGTAGATGTCGTCGTGATAGCGGCGTGCGGAGAGAGGGCGGGAGAAGTCGTAGAGACGCTGAAGACGTTCCCGCAGATAATCGACCCGAGGACCGATAAACCATTGATCGACAGAACCGTTATAATATGCAACACCAGCTCCATGCCTGTCGCGGCGCGCGAATCGAGCGTATATACAGCCGTGACCATCGCAGAATATTACAGACAGATGGGGCTATCGGTGCTTCTACTGGCGGACTCGACCTCAAGATGGGCTCAGGCGATGAGAGAGATGTCCGGAAGGCTTGAGGAGATACCGGGCGAGGAAGCTTTCCCGGCTTACCTGGAAAGCCGCATAGCTTCTTTTTACGAAAGAGCGGGCGTGGTTAAGCTCCGGGACGGCTCCACCGGATCGGTGACGATAGGTGGCACGGTAAGCCCGGCCGGAGGGAATTTCGAGGAGCCCGTAACGCAGGCCACGCTTAAAGTAGTCGGCGCTTTCCACGGCCTCTCGCGCGAGAGATCCGACGCGCGTCGCTATCCCGCTATAGACCCGCTCATAAGCTGGTCAAAATACCGCAGTTTTATAGAACCCGGAAAGGTCGATAAAGCCCATGAGCTGCTGCGCAAAAGCCACGATGTCGCTCAAATGATGAAGGTGGTCGGAGAAGAGGGGACGTCACTCCCAGACTATACAGACCATCTCAAAGGAGAGCTCTTTGATTTCGTATATCTCCAGCAGAACGCCTTCGATCCCGTAGACGAGGCCACCGCGGCCGACAGACAGAAGTATATATTTGATTTTATCTACTCAAATATCATTGAACCCCCCTTTAGGTTTACGGGTAAAGATGAGGCCATAAAATTTTTCCAGCATCTCAAACAACTCTTCCGCAGCTGGAATTCGGCCGAATTCAGGTCGGATGAGTTTATATCGTTTGAAAAAGAAATCTCGAAGCTGTTGGAAGAGAAAGCCGAGACGAAAAAGGAAAACATCCATGCATAAGGTATACACAAATATTATCCAGATAGCCGGGGATGTCATAACTGTAGAGGCCGAAGGGGTCGGTTATATGGATATAGCGGAAGTCTCTACAAAACACGGCAAATCCCTGGCCCAGGTAATACGGCTTGACGGTAAAAGAGTCTCTCTTCAGGTATTCGCCGGAAGTCGAGGCATATCGACCGGAGACGGAGTAAGATTTTTAGGCCACCCGATGCGGGTGTCCAGCGGCAACAACCTAATGGGCCGTATATTTAACGGAAGCGGCCGGGCTTTGGACAAAGGTCCGGAATTATATGAAAATGTTATAGACATCGGAGGCCCCCCCGTAAACCCCGTTAAGAGGATAATACCCAATAAGATGATACGCACCGGGATACCCATGATCGACGTCTTCAATTCTCTCGTCGAATCGCAGAAGCTTCCCATATTCTCGATAGCCGGAGAACCCTACAACGATCTCCTGGCCAGGATAGCCATACAGGCCGAGGTTGATATAATAATCCTGGGCGGCATGGGTTTAAAACATGACGACTACCTCTTCTACAGGAATACGCTTGATAAGCACGGCGCGCTCTCGCGCTCGATATTCTTCATACACACTGCGGCCGACCCTACAGTAGAGTGCTTGCTGGTACCGGACATATCCCTTGCCGTGGCCGAACAATTCGCGCTGGACCATAAAAGGGTGCTCGTCCTCCTTACCGACATGACCAACTTCTGCGACGCATTGAAG
>JAGOLR010000110.1 GCA_017993955.1 Candidatus Omnitrophota bacterium | reverse complement strand
CCCCCATTCTCGCTTTCGCAAGAAAGTATGGGGGCTCGCAATGACGGATGAAACGGACTTGAATGATGCTCTGATTGCTGCCCAATCGAGCCCGCCGTCCGGGCGGATCCAGGAACGCGGGATGAAGAGGTTCATGCCAAGATATGTCGCGGAGGGTCTACGCCTCGGAAGCGGGGCATGCACCAGGGTAGGATACTCATCCGGGAAGAACTGCGCTACTTCTTTAATATAGTACTCTCGCATCTTTCTGAATATATCGCGGGCAGGAGCGTCTTCCCGGGAGATAGAATCAGGATCCCGCATAAATACCCTAGAATCCCAGACTATAGCCATATTCTCTTTTGCGCGGGATAGCGCCACATTTAGACGATGCAGGTCTTTAATAAAACCTATAGCCCCATGAGGGTTACTTCTTACAAAATCTATTATTACGGTGTCGTTCTCTCCGCCTTGATAGCTGTCGATAGTGGTGATATGCGGCATGTCGGCACCGTATTCGGATCGCACAAGGTTTCTAATAAGGTCTGCTTGCGGTTTTAAGGCGGTTATTACGGTTATCTTCTCCATCGGTACGCCCTTATTGCGTAGATAATAGTCTATGAGGCTCATGACTTCGCGGGCAGACCTGGTATTCTGATAGCTGGTACCAACGGGCTCCTCGTAGTATTGCCCTTCCGGATTATCCGTATCTATGATCTTTAAGCTTAATGTATCCGGCGTAAAATCTTCCCACCCGCGTCTATGTATGTCGCCGTCATAAAAGAGCTCGGAAAATAACCCTGTTATAAGCGGCCGGCTCCTCCAGTTGGTAGAAAGCATGACCTCGTCAGCGATGCCGCCGCCTTCTATTGAGGCCAGTACGCTACGGCCGAAAGACTCGATCTCCTCGGCCGCGAAACCAGACTCTGTCAATACATCTATTTCATCTAAAGACATGAAGGGCTCGAGCTGTTTAGTATCGCCCACCAGGATGCACTGCCCGTCGTCCCTTAGGTATTGAAGCGGGACGAGCGCGCCGGCGAACGTCTCTCTTGAAGATTCGTCCATTATGACAACATCAAACCCCTTCTCCCCGACGCGCCGCAAACCGGCGTTATCCGACACCACGCCTACATCCGTAGCGGCAAATACAAACCCCCCAGACCTTCCTTTTTTAAGTTCAAACCGGCTTACGGCCTCAGGGTCGTGTATCCATATCTTATCCGTGCCATATTTCCTGAGCGGTTCTATGTCATTGCCCAGCCTGAGAGCGGGTACATCATTCATCACCATTTGAAGCGCATTATCCAAGGCCTGATTCATCTGGCTGACGAGCAGCACCTTCTTACCCTGTCTTGCGTATTGTCTTATCATCTCCGCTATGACAACCGTTTTACCGGTGCCCGGGGGGCCATGCACTATCTTAAGCTTGGACGGCGACAGCGCGAGCTTCACCGCGGCTTCCTGGGATTCATCCCCTGACCAGGACTCGAGACCTTCCTCGTCGCGGCTCTGCCTGCGGACTATTTTATTATCATAAAAAGAAACGACGCTATCCAGAAAACCGCCCGGGGTCCTGGCGATATCGGCGCTAAGCCCGAGCATGTGATCGATGATAGCGAATCCTGTGGTGCGGCATCCGTTCGATTCCATGCTCTTTATTATCTTCTGCAGCGCCGACTTCTGAATATCATACGTGACATCGCGCGGCGTATGGACTAGCACCCCGGAACTTTGCAGCGATTCTTCGGAGCCGCTTTCGTCGGCCACCTCTATGATCCTTCCTTCTACGCGATTGACTCTCAGGATCGAAGGCATATCGGCCACGCATATGACATCTCCCTGTCTTATAGCCGGACCGGTCTCGAGCAGTTTCAGCTTATATTCGTTTCCTGTATTCGAAACGATCTCATAACGAATATTAAGCGGCTCCTTCATTGACAATGCATCGAGCATCGCGGCTTGGCGTTTGAATTTTTCCAATAACTCCGCTCTCTCTCCGGCGCTTAATATATAAGCCATATTGGGTTCGTAGAGAGCCAGATGGCGCCTGCGGTCCAACTTTCCACGCTCGTCCACGCTATCCCGACGGCGCCTTATATAAAGCTCTATATCATGGACTCTGGGAGCGCTCATGAATGACGATATAGAGCGTCCGAGACGGTATTTCCTTTGCAGGTATTCTATAAATGATGGAGGCAGAAGATATGATCTTAATATACGATTAACCTCTTCATCCGAAGCGCCAAGCCTGCGGTATGAAGAGACGGCATCATTGAGCCTTCCGGCAAGGTCTTTTATATCGATATTCGAAATATCGAGGGATACTATAGCGCGGGCTGTACGCTCATCGACCAAAGAATGCTCCACGAGAAGCTCCAGGGAATCTTTGCATAACAATATAAGGGTAGTCGCGGCATCCTGCCCCATTTCAAGTGGAAATCCCTCTTCATCAAGGCGCAGCGCCAACTCATCGCGAAAATCTTCTTCTTTAGGGAAAAGGCGCCTGGCGACCCTGCCGTAGCCGGGGCCTGCGCGGCTTTTGTAATTCCTCGACCCGTCGCTCCACACAAGACGCGCAAGCGTGACCTTCCCGCGCTCTATCTCCGCCTCGATCTGGTATCCGGCGTAGCGGTACATGGTAAAGTCGATATTGCCGAATTTTGCATGGCCGGCTGAGTTTAATCGGAAATCAGACAGGATAAGCTTCGGATGCCTGGCCACCAGACGATCGAGCGTATTTTCGGGCAATGTCGCCCACCAAGAATGGACTATCTTACCTGTCTCTGCATCGATCAGTTTGGAAAATTCTTCTTCCGTCTCTATACCGTCTTCCATGTTTTCGCGGTATATCCTGACACGAGCGATAAAAGGTTCGTCATCGTATCCCGCCTCGACATCCGCTTCAACTAAACGACCTGGATAGCTTCTGAACTGAGCCCAATGTTGGTTCCTTCCGAAATATAAAAATCCGTTTTTGTCGAGACGGCGATCTTTAACTACAAGCTTCCCATGCCTCCTTAAGAGAGCGGAAAACCGCTCTACCTTAAGCCCGCCACGCCATGAATGGACTATCTTTCCCGTATCGGGCTCGCACAGCTTGATAAACATCTCTTCCTTTTCCACTACCCCGCCGGACATTTGACCTTCGGAGTATAATTTAACCGAAGTAACAAATGGCATATCATCAATACCCCGTTCTACCACCGCATCGAAGAACCTGTTTTCAAAACCTCCGATTTTGGTCCATACATTGTCGCCTTTAGCGCTTCCAAAACATACCGTGCCGTCAGAAGACGTAAACCCGTTTTTCAGGATGATCATGGGATGTTTTCTGATAATATCCCTCAGAGGATCGGCCCTCAGCGCATAATGCCATGACCTCAATATCTCGCCCGAGATAGGGTCCACGAGCTGAGCGAATATCTTTTCCTCGAAATTACCGTCGTCTTTCAATATATTTACCTTGGTTACAAAGGCTTGGCCTTCCGCGCCGCGCTCGAGCTCCACCTCGACTTCTGCATATGGATAATCGCCAAAAGTTGCCCAGCACTGGTCTGAGCCTTTCCTCCCGAATTTAAGCTGGCCGGCAAAATTAAGATGGTGCTTCAGCAAAGTGACCCTAGGATGGGCCGCCATAACCTTATTGAGAGAAGCGGAGGTAAGCATATTTGACCATGTGTGGACTATCTTGCCTGTATCTGTATCGACAAAACGAGGCAGAATCATATCTTCGGCCACCACGCGAGCATCATCGTCTGAATATATAC
>JAGOLR010000109.1 GCA_017993955.1 Candidatus Omnitrophota bacterium | reverse complement strand
GATAAGGCGGTTAAAGAGCAGAAGATAATGGTCTTCGATCTCGGAGGCGGTACGTTGGATGTGACGGTGTTGGAGATGGGCTGGGATGACGAACACAAAGCCGCCACATTCGAGGTCATATCGACCAGCGGCGATACGCAGCTCGGCGGGACCGATATGGATAATGCCATCGTCGATTATATCACCCGTGAATTTAAAAAAGACACCGGGATAGATCTCAAAAACGATAAGATGGCGATGCAGCGCGTCCGCGAGGCTGGAGAAAAAGCCAAGGTAGAACTATCAAGCACGCTTAGCACAGATATCAACCTGCCGTTTATAACGGCCGATCAATCAGGCCCCAAACATCTTACTATGACTTTCAACAGGGCAAAGCTCGAAGAACTCGTCGGGCCTATAATTGACCGGTGCAAACATCCTATAGAACAGGCCCTATCCGACGCAAAGCTCACGGCAAAGAATATTGATAAGATAATACTGGTCGGCGGCCCCACGAGGATGCCTATAGTCCAGAAGTTTGTCGAGGAGTATGTCGGGAAAAAGATAGAGCGAGGCGTAGATCCGATGGAATGCGTCGCTCTCGGTGCGGCCATACAGGCTGCTATCATAAAGGGCGAGGCTAAGGACGTACTGCTTTTGGACGTTACGCCGCTTTCGCTTGGTATAGAGACCCTTGGAGGAGTCAATACCAAGCTGATTGAACGTAACACGACGGTGCCTACAAGAAAGAGCCAAGTCTTTTCTACGGCAGCCGATAGTCAGCCATCCGTGACGATACGGGTAATACAGGGTGAACGTCCTATGGCAGACGCTGAAGGGAATGTGGAGTTGGGAAGGTTCGATCTTACCGGTATACCACCCGCACCCAGAGGTGTTCCGCAGATAGAGGTGGCTTTCGATATCGATGCCAACGGTATCGTGCACGTTTCAGCCAAGGATCTCGGCACCGGGAAGGAGCAATCTATAAAGATAACAGCTCCGAAGAAGCTTTCCAAGGAAGAGATCGATAAAATGGTCAAGGATGCGGAAAAGTTCGCCTCCGATGACGCGAAGAGGAAGGAAGAGGTCGATATAGTCAACCAGGCCGATTCCCTGGTCTACGCGACCGAAAAGTCGCTTAAGGAATTCGGCGACAAGATCGGGCAGAGCGAGAGAGGCGAGATAGAGTCCAGGATAAATGATCTCAAGCAGGCCATGAAGGATAAGAATATAGCCAGTATTAAGAAGGGCATGGAAGACCTTACTAAAGTATCTCATAAGCTTGCCGAGGAAGTATATAAGAAGACTGCCGGTGCCCAAAAGGGCCAGCAGGGCGGGGGGCATGGCCATCCGCATGGCCAGCAGGAAGAACCTCAGCAAGGGGCAGGATCCGATCAGGGATCTTCGGAGCAGAAAAAGGACGAAGATATCATCGACGCGGAATATACGGCGGAAGATGAAAGCGACAAAAAGAAAAAATAGGAGTCGCGTTTATCGTTCATAGTTTATCGTTCATCGTATTGTTTTTACGATAGATGATAGATGATAGACGATAGACGAAATATAATGGCTAATAAACGTGATTACTATGAAGTTCTCGGACTACAGAGAAGCGCTACGGCTGACGATATAAAGAAGGCCTATCGCAACCTTGCGCTTAAATACCACCCGGATCGCGTGACGCCTGATAAAAAGAAAGAGGCCGAGGAGAAGTTTAAAGAGGTCTCCGAGGCGTACGAGGTCCTTATCGACGCCAAGAAGCGGGCTAATTACGACCAGTACGGCCATGCAGGCGTGGAAGGGGCTTTCAGCCAGGGCGGATTCCAGTGGCAGGACTTCCACCATTTTGAGGATGTGAAGGATATATTTGGGGAGTTCGATCTGGGGGATCTATTCCGCGGATTCGGCGTCAATTCCGACATATTCGGCTCCTCTTACGGTGGAAGGACTTCCGGGCGTCCGGGGGCAAGGCGCGGTTACGATCTGGAGGTGCGCCTGGCTATCAGTTTTGAGGATGCGGCTTTTGGCGGAGAAAAGACGATATCCGTGCCGCGGTATGAGAAGTGTCCCGAATGCGCCGGCACAGGCGCGAAACCCGGCTCAAAAGCAGAGCGCTGTACTGCCTGCGGCGGCCGCGGTCAGGTAAGCGCGTCGAGCGGATTTTTCAATGTGATACGGACGTGTGAACGTTGTGGCGGTGAAGGCATGATGATAAAGACCCCATGTCCTAACTGCAATGGTCG
This sequence comes from Candidatus Omnitrophota bacterium, assembly GCA_017993955.1. Taxonomy (GTDB): domain Bacteria; phylum Omnitrophota; class Gorgyraeia; order 2-01-FULL-45-10; family 2-01-FULL-45-10; genus JAGOLR01. The sequence continues at coordinate 1,528 of JAGOLR010000109.1, read as the reverse complement.
CGGCCGCATAAAGATAAAACGTAACATAACGGTCAAGATACCGGCGGGGGTAGACTCTGGGTCGCGTTTGAGGTTGCATGGCGAGGGCGAAGCCGGGGAGAGGGGCGGGGTCCATGGCGATCTATATGTAGTGCTGGAAGTGAAACCCCACGAGATATTCGAAAGGCACGGAGCCGATCTTTACTGCGAAGTTCCCATAGGATTCGTTACCGCTACCCTTGGAGGAGAAACGGAAGTTCCAACGCTTGAGGGACGTATAAAGATGAAGATACCTTCCGGGACCCAGAGCGGAAAGGTATTCAGATTACGTAATAAAGGTATAGTCGATATACACGAAAGAGGCGCCAGGGGAGACCAACTTGTGAAAGTCCAGGTCGAGGTACCGACAGACCTGAATTCCGACCAGAGGAAAGCTCTTAAGGAGTTCGGGCGCCTTACCGGCGAAGATTCCGGGCCGTTACACAGGTCTTTTGTGGAGAAGATGAGCAGACTGTTTAGATAATGTAAAGTTAAAGGCGAAGAGAGCAAAACTGGTGCGTTGCTTCGCGACCTTTAAATTTTAACTTTACGTTTTTCGCTTTTCACTTTACGCTACGAAGTTATAACGAGGAGATGCGATGCCAACATACGAATACGAGTGCGACAAATGCGGCAATAGGTTCGAGAAATTTCAGAAGATGACCGACGAGCCTTTGAAGTCATGCCCTAAATGCAAAGGCAAGGTGCATAGGCTGATAGGAGGCGGGTCCGGTATCCTTTTTAAAGGTACGGGTTTTTACGAGACCGACTATAAAAAGAAGGGCTCAGGCGGTGATGGTAAGAAGAAACCCTCGTGCCCAAACTCCGGAAGTTGCGGTGGCTGCAGCCAGTAAATTAAAGTTTTGGGCGCCTCCCATTCTATGGATGGGGGTAATTTTTTATATATCGTCCATGAAGGCCAGTGATCTTCCTGAGGTTGGCATACCATTCGCGGACAAGGTGTTCCATTTTTTTGAGTTCTTTGTACTGGGAGTCTTGGTAACAAGGGCCATATCTAAATCGTCTCCTAGAATGACCGCCTTGAAGGCATTTGCCATATCGGTAGCGTTCGCCTCGATATATGCGGTTTTTGATGAATGGCATCAGATGTTCAGCATCGGTCGGATGGCCGATCTTATAGATCTCATATTCGATGTTTTCGGACTTGTCAGTGGGACTTTTATTTATTTAACAGGAGAAAGGAAAGATAAGTGGCTTCAATAAAACCATTCAGAGGAGTCGTATATAATAGATCCAAGATAAAAGATATAGCTTCGGTAATAGCCCCGCCTTATGACATAATTCCCAAGAAGATGCAGGAAGATCTTTATAAACGCAATCCTTTTAATTTTATAAGACTCGAGCTTGGCAGGACCAAAAAGAGCGACAATTCCCGCGACAATCGCTATACCCGCGCAAGGGCTGCTTTTGATCTGTGGTTAAAAAACGATATCATGGCAAGGGATGACCGCGAATCCATTTACATATATTGCCAGGAATACAAGTATAT
>JAGOLR010000032.1 GCA_017993955.1 Candidatus Omnitrophota bacterium | reverse complement strand
GCTATAACCAACAAACTGATCATCAACGACAACATCGTTTTTCTCATCACATCCTCCGGATAGTTACTTTGAATGTTTCAACTCCTTCAGGTTTTCTTTTATCTTCTTTAATTGCGCCTGGTACTCCTCTTTCTGCGCCTTCTGCTTCTCTACAACATCCTCCGGGGCCTTGGATAAGAAGTTCTTGTCTCTAAGCCTCGCGGCAAGCGATTGTATCGCGAGCTCTATCTTTGACTCCTCTTTTTCCAATCTGGCCCTCTCCTTGGAAAAATCTATAAGACCCTCGAGGGGTACGAAGACCTCTATATCTTTCACTACGCTCACGGCGGAACTGGCGGGCTTCGATAATTTTCCTATTTTCATATTCGATATCCTGGCAAGCCTTTTGATTATCTCGATATTGGAAGCGAAAAGTTTATTATGCTCGGCGTCGGAAGTATTCACCATTACTTCTATCTCGCGCTGAGGCTCTATGTTCCACACCGAACGAATATTCCTTATGGAAGTTACAATATCTATTATAAGCGACATCTCTTCTTCTGCCTTCTTGGATATCATGCGCTGCTGGAGGTGGGGCCATGGCTGGAGCATTATGGAATCGGCGGGTCTGCCCTTCTCCTTCGGAAGTCTCTGCCATATCTCTTCGGTGATGAACGGCATAAAAGGATGCAATATTCGCAGGCTCTTCTCAAGTATCTTATATAATATAATCTGCGATGTTTTGTCGTCCATCGTAGATTTCGCTATCTCTATGTACCAGTCGCAAAACTCATGCCATACGAATTCGTATATTGCATTGGCGGCTTCGTTGAACTTAAACTGATCCAGACATTCCTGAACGTATGTCAGAGTGGAATAGAAACGCGACAATATCCACCTCTCGGCAAAAGCCAATTCCTTTTCCTTATAAAGCACACACAGATCGGCGTTTACTTCCGAGGGCTTCTGGTTCATGAGAATAAACCGTGAGGCATTCCAGAGCTTGTTGGCGAAATTACGCCCGAGTTCGAATTTGCTTTCGGAGAGGAATACGTCCTGCCCCTGGGCGGTGATAGATACTATGCTGAACCTCAAGGCATCCGTACCGTATTTCTTTATCATATCCAGGGGATCGATAACGTTACCCAGAGACTTCGACATCTTTGTCCCGGTTATGTCCCTGACGGTACCGTGTATATATACGTTTTTAAAAGGTATATCCCCCATAAACTCCATGCCGGCCATTATCATGCGGGCAACCCAGAAAAATATTATCTCCTGGGCGGTCACCAAAGAATCGGTAGGATAGAAATACCCCAGTTCTGGCGTTTTGGCCGGCCAACCAAAAGTGGAAAACGGCCACAACCACGAAGAGAACCAGGTATCCAGAACGTCCGGATCCTGCTCCAGTTCCGTTGAGGCGCACTTAGGGCACTTCTCAGGACGGGTTTTCGACACAATAATTCCGTATTCCGTATTGCGTATTGCGTATTGCGTATCTTCTTTTTGACTTTTGGTTTTTGATATTTGATCCCGGATTCCCGCTTCCATACAATTTTTACAATAATACACGGGAATGCGGTGCCCCCACCATATCTGTCTGGAGATACACCAATCGCGGATATTATGCATCCAATCGAGGTATACCTTTGTCCACCTTTCCGGGTAAAATTTTATTTTTTTGTCTTTGACGGCCTTGATGGCTGGTATCGACAATGGCTTCATCCTGACAAACCACTGGGGCGACAATCTGGGCTCTATCATAGTATGGCATCTGTAACAATGCCCTACCGCATGACGGTGAGGCTCGCTCTTTATGAATAATCCGCGCTCTTTAAGATCGGCTATTATCGCTTCCCGCGCCTCCAACCTGTCCATGCCTTCGTAATCCGCGCCTATAGCGTTTATCGTGGCGTCGTCATTCATGACGTTTATTTGTTCCAGGCCGTATTTCAACCCCAGCTGGAAGTCCACGGGGTCATGGGCGGGAGTGATCTTCAGAGCCCCTGTGCCGAACTTCATATCAACGAGCGGATCACAGATAACCGCGAGTTCGCGGTTTAAAATCGGAAGCATAACGGTTTTGCCGTGGATATCCTTGTACCTCTTATCCTTGGGGTTGACCGCAACGGCAACGTCGCCGAGCATAGTTTCGGGTCTGGTAGTCGCCACTATTACATAATCTTCCGAACCGCGTTGATCGTTTATCGTTGATCGTTTATCGTCTTCCGTTTTTTTCTTTTTACGATCAACGACAGACGATGAACGATTTACGGACACGGGATATTTTATGTAATACAACATCCCTTCTATATCTTTGTGCTGGGACTCCTCGTCGGATAATGCAGTCTGGCATCGCGGGCACCAGTTTATAATATAGTTCCCTCTATATATAAGCCCTTTTTCATAAAGACGTATAAATACTTCCAAGACGGCTTCGGAAAGGCCTTCATCCATAGTGAAGCGCGTCCTGTCCCAGTCGCAAGAACAGCCCAGTTTCTTCAACTGCTTTATTATGGTCGAACCGTACTCATCTCTCCATTTCCATACCTCGCCCACGAATTTGTCCCTGCCGAGGTCCTGGCGCTTCACGCCCTCTTTCGCGAGTTTTCGCTCGACAACGTTCTGGGTAGCGATACCGGCATGGTCGGTCCCGGGCATCCATTCCGAGGCGAATCCCTGCATTCTTTTAAAGCGCACCAGTATATCCTGTATCGTGTTATTCAGGGCATGACCCATATGAAGAATGCCGGTAATATTGGGCGGGGGTATAACTATCGAGTAGGGCCTCTTACCGGTCCCGGGGACCGCGTGGAAATACTTACCGTCTTCCCATTTCTTGTATAGACGGTCTTCCACTTCGTGGGGATTATATGCCTTAGGCAGTTCTGTTAAGTGCGGAGAATTATTATCGTTCATTTTAATACCTGCTTGTCAATCTTACGGCGCCCAGATCCTCTATAGACGCGGTAGTGTCTTTGTTTATAGCAAGACCTCCGTCTCTTATCACCATGCCCGAACAACCCGAAAGGATCGTCGCCAGACCCAGTGCTATCAGTAATCTTGCCATTTAACTTTATTTCCGGGAATCTTTTAGAAGTTTATATTCGACAGAATCCACGAGCGCTTTCCATGAGGCATCTATGATATTCTCAGAAACCCCTATGGTCCACCAGGAATCGTTCTTGTCCTGAGACTGAATCAGGACCCGTACCCGCGCGGCAGTGCCTTCTTTCTCATCAAGAACGCGCACCTTATAGTCGGTAAGATGCATCTGGGCTATGCCGGGGAAGAATTTCTTCAGTGCCTTACGAAGGGCGCTGTCAAGGGCATTGACCGGACCGTCCCCAAGCGCCGCGGTATGTTCAAGCTCTTTACCCACTTTAAGCTTGATCGTGGCTTCGGAAGACATCTTCCCGCCCTTCTTCTCGACTATCACGCGGAAGTCTTCAAGCTGGAAGAAATCTACGAATTTTTTCATTATACGCTTTACCAAAAGCTCGAGAGACGCTTCCGCTGATTCGAAATGATACCCCTCATGCTCCAGTTCCTGCAAAGCCTTCAGTATCTTTTTGGATTTTTCGGGAGATTTGCCCAGATCAACGTCCATCTCTTCGGCCTTTTTAAGAATGGTAGATTTTCCGGAAAGCTCGGAGACAAGGAGACGCCGGCGGTTGCCCACAGAATTGGGATCGACGTGTTCGTAAGTCCTGGGGTTTTTCAGTATGGCATTGACATGGACACCGGCCTTGTGCGCAAACGCGCTATGCCCGACAAAAGGTTCGTTATCCTGGACCTTCATATTGCATATCTCGGCTATATACCGCGATACCTCGGTAAGTTCTTTCAAGGCTATGCCGGATACACAATCAACGCCGAGTTTCAGTTTCAGGTTGCCTATGATAGTTACGAGATTAGCGTTACCGCATCTCTCACCGTATCCGTTTATAGTACCCTGCACCTGGATACATCCGGCCTGTACGGCCGCGATAGAATTGGCCACGGCCATTCCGCTATCGTTGTGGGAATGTATGCCCAGAGGGGTCTTTACGGAGGCACGGACATCCTCGATGACTTTGAATAGCTCGGTAGTCATGGTGCCGCCGTTTGTATCACAGAGCACCAGCCTCTCCGCCCCGGCTTCGGCGGCTGCCTTCAATATCTTAAGAGCGTACTCCTTATTGGTCCTGTAGCCATCGAAAAAGTGTTCGGCGTCGAAGAAAACTCTCCGGCCCTTAGACCTTAAAAACGAAACGGAATCGCTGACCATCCTCAGATTATCGTCGAGCTCGACCTTCAATACGTCCCTGACGTGCAAGTCCCAGCTTTTACCGAATATTGTTATGATCTTGGTCTCAGCGTTTAGAAGACCCTTAAGTATCTTATCCTGGGCAGCCTTCGAACCCGAATGTCTTGTGCTCCCGAAAGCGACCAACTCAGATCTCTTAAGCCTTAGCGATTTCGCCTTCTTAAAAAGCTCGAGATCTTTCGGATTAGCCCCCGGCCACCCTCCCTCGATATAGTCTATCTCGAGCATATCCAGGCGTTCACATATCTTCAGCTTGTCAGCTACCGAAAAAGATATGCCTTCGGATTGCGCGCCATCGCGTAAAGTAGTATCGTACAGCTCGAGCTTTGCCATCTATTTAGCCTTATCTCTTTTTATTCAAACCGAATTTCTTATGTATAACCCTTACCGCTTCTTCGGCGGATTCTTTTTTTACAACAGCCGATATCTTTATTTCGCTGGTAGATATCATCTCTATATTTATACCCTTCCCGGCAAGGGCCTCGAACATCTTGGCGGCCACTCCGGAATGGCTGCGCATACCTATACCTACTATAGACACCTTGGCTATATCCTTATCGACGGTAACTTCCCCGGCCTTTATCTTCCTGGCGACCTCTTGCGACACCTTTACGGTCTTGGCCAGCTCACTTCCCGTAACGGTGAAGGAGACGTCCGTAGCGCCTGTTCTGGAAACGTTCTGGACTATCATATCTACGTTTATGTCTCTCGCGGCGATATCCTTGAATATTTTAGCGGCAATGCCAGGCTTATCAGGCACATCGCATATAGTGACCTTGGCTTCGTCCTTTGTAAGAGCAACCCCGGAAACGACTGTATCTTCCATCGCCTTTACCTCCTTGGAAATTATAGTGCCTATCTTATCAGAGAAACTTGATCTTACCTGTATGGGGACACCGAACTTCATGGCAAACTCTATAGATCTTGGTTGCAGGACCTGGGCACCCAACGAGGCCAGCTCGAACATCTCCTCATAACTTATACGGTCTATCTTGCGCGCGTCTTTGACTATCCTGGGATCGGCGGTGAAGACCCCTTCGACATCGGTATTCATTTCGCACATATCGGCGTCAAGGACTTTTGCCAGGGCCACGGCGGTAAGATTGGATCCTCCCCGGCCGAGCGTCGTGATATCCTGACTCAACGATACTCCCTGAAACCCGGCTACGATGACTATCCTCCCGCGGCCTCTTCTGGTCTGCCCTATACCGGACATCCCCGTCCCGGACAGCTCCTGTATGATGCGCTTAGCGTTTATATCTATGATGCGCGCTTTTGTGAAAGAGTTATCGGTTATAATACCTACCTGCGCTCCGGTAAAAGATATCGCGTCCTCGCCCAGCTCATGTATAGCCATAGCCAATAATGCGCATGAGACCTGTTCCCCCGTGGACATCAACATATCAAGTTCGCGCTCAGAAGGAGAATTGGTTATCTTCTTGGCCAGCTCTATCAAGTTATCCGTAGTGTCTCCAAGCGCGGAAACGACCACAACCACGTCGTATCCCGCCTTCCGGGTTTTTACCACTCTTCTTGCAACATTCTTGATCCGGTCTACATCGGCAACGCTTGTACCGCCGTATTTTTGTACTATTATACCTTTTGACATAGCTACTTCGCCTTTCAATCTCTAAACATTACCTCGTATTAAAGCGCTAGTGAGAGCCGCCCCAGATTTGAACTTGACGGTGCTAAGTTTCGCGTTCGTTTCGCTGAAAGATTCGTAACCATTATGCTCGATCTGGTTACCGGCCATAGTAAAAGGCGCCGGGTCGGATGCATGCGTCTTAAGCGCAACCGGAGTGGGATGGTCCGACAATACCATTATCCTGAAGTCTTCGGTATCTTTCAGGTATTTCCATACAGCCCCCACCACGTATTTATCGAAATTCTCTATAGCCGTAATCTTGGCCCTGACATCGCCGTTATGACCCGCTTCGTCCGGGGCCTCTACATGTACAAACACAAAGTCTTTTTTCTTTAATGCCTCTACGGCGTATTCGCCCTTGCCCTGGTAATTGGTATCGTAATAGCCTGTAGCCCCGGGAACATTTATGATATCAAGCCCGGTCAAGCGGCCTATACCGTTTACAAGATCGACCGCCGATATCACCGACCCATCCAGGCCGAACATGCCCTTAAAACTCGGCATATTAGGGTTAGTCCCCTGCCCCCATAGCCATATCATATTTGCCGGGTTTTCTTTGAGGTCCACCCTTACCCTGTTTATCTCATGCTTTTCCAGTATGGGCCTCGAATCCTTCATCAGCTTAACCAGTAATTCTGCCGCGGGACCTTTGGGAAGATTTTTAGGTATGCCCTTGCCGGTTATATTATGAGGCGGCACACAAACGGTCTTCATAAGATCCGATACTTCATCGTGCGAACGGGTCTTTATGACGCAAAGGTTTCTGTAGCTCTTGCCGTGATAGAACTTTATCTTTTCGGTCCCAAGCTTCTCATTGACAAACTCCATGAGCAGCTTGGACTCTTTCTCCGTTATGTGGCCTGCGCTGTAATCAGCCATCAAGTCATTATTAGCCGTGACTAGATTACACCTGAAAGCCACCTCATCTGTAGCTATTTCGATTCCTATGTTGGCGGCCTCAAGCGGCCCCCTACCGGAATAATATAGCTTGGGGTCGTAACCCATGATCGACAGATTCGCAACGTCGCTTGCGGGTGCCATGCCCTTAGGAACGGTCTTGACCAACCCTATCATGCCGTGTTTAGTGATATCGTTCATATTAGGTATCTTCGCTACCTCCAGAGGCGTTTTATCTCCCAAGTCCGCCACCGGATAATCGCTCATACCGTCACCAACCAAAATCGCGTACTTCATAATGACCTCTATATCTAAGTCAGTTTAAAGTTTAAAGTTAAAAGTGTAAAGTTAAGGTGCCACTAAAGCGATCTTGAGTATTCCAGTCCGAAAGATACCGCCACTTCTCACTTTACTCTTCGCACTTTTCACTTAAAGTCCTATCTCCTTTAAAATCGCTTCCAATTTTGCCTCTACGGTAACCGGCTTCTCGACACTTGCTATGGCCCTGTCCGGATCCTTAAGACCATGTCCGGTCAGGACGCACACTATTCTTATTCGTTTATTGTTGTTCGTTAATCGTTTATCGTTGAAAAAACTCCGATTAGCCAATTTTAAGACTCCGGCGACACTTGCCGCGCTGGCAGGCTCCACAAAAACGCCCTCTTCTCTGGCAAGTAACTTGTAGGCATCCAGTATCTCTTCGTCAGACACCATATCTATGATACCGCCGGATTCGTCCCTGGCGTTTTCGGCATGCTTCCAGCTGGCCGGGTTACCTATTTTTATAGCAGTAGCGATTGTTTTGGGTTCTTTTACGGGCCTACCCAATACAATAGGGGCAGCTCCTTCAGCCTGAAAACCGAGCATCTTCGGCAGACGCGATGACTTGCCGCAAGCCTTATACTCCTTATATCCCTTCCAATACGCAGTTATATTGCCTGCATTGCCGACAGGTATTGCGTGATATTCCGGAGCGTCCCCCAAATCGTCGCATATCTCGAAAGAACCGGTCTTCTGACCTTCTATCCTATAAGGATTTATAGAATTCACCAAGGTTATTGGGTACTTATCTGTGATAGCCCGCACCAGTTCAAGGGCATCGTCAAAGTTCCCCTTCACCGCTATGACCTTGGCACCGTGTATCAACGCCTGGGAAAGTTTCCCCAAAGCTATCGCGCCTTCCGGTATAAGGACCGCGCATCTAAGCCCGGCCTTTGCTGAATATGCCGCCGCAGAGGCAGATGTATTTCCGGTAGAAGCGCACATCACCACCCGGGAGCCTTCTTCCACGGCTTTAGATATGGCCATGGTCATACCGCGGTCTTTAAAAGAACCTGTAGGATTCAGACCCTCGTATTTAAGATAGACCTCGTAACCATCGCCCACCATGCTCGATATGCGGCATGCGTATATAAGCGGGGTATTGCCTTCCTTAAGACTTATAACCGGGGTTTTATCTGTAACCGGCAGGAACTTCCTATATTGTTCTATGAGACCCTTCCAAGCCATCTGGCTACCCTTCGATCCTGATCCTCACTGACTTCTTTTTTACTATTTCAAGGGCATCTATCTCTTCAAGAGCTCTTTTCATGTCTTTTTCGAACGCATCATATGTCATCATTATGATCGGTACAGGTGCGGCGCCGCGCTTTTCCTTCTGGATAACGCTTGCTATGCTTATCTTATATTTTGCCAACACGCCGGATATCTTGGCAAGGACACCCGGCTTGTCTACCGTCGAGAATCTGACATAAAAGCGGGTCTTTATCTCGTCCGTCGATTTTACCCTCATCGAGCTCTTTACTGCCTCGCCTGCGGCCCTGCATTTACGGCATTTCCCGGATATGGTTTTGGCTATAGCTACCACATCGCTGACTACCGCGCTTGACGTAGGAAGGGCTCCGGCGCCCTGACCGTAGAATAAGTTCTCGCCTATAAGGTCTCCTCTGACGAATATCGCATTGTAAACGCCGCCCACATTGGCCAGGAGGTGTGAATTAGATATAAGAGTCGGGTGGACTCTCAACTCAAGAGCCCCGTCCGACCTTTTGGCTATTGCCAATAGTTTTATCGAATATCCGGCCTCTTTAGCGTATCGTATATCGTCCGGTTCTATACCCACTATGCCTTCAGTGTATATATCACCCGGAGCGGCAGTAGCTCCGAATCCCAATAGCGCTAGTATGGCCAGCTTGTGACAGGAATCGCCACCGCTTATGTCAAGGTACGGGTCCCTCTCCGCATAACCCGCTTCCTGGGCGAGCTTAAGAGCTTCTTTGAAACCCAGCCCCTCTTCAGCCATCTTTGTAAGTATAAAATTAGAGGTCCCGTTTATTATCCCGCAAATGAGATCGAACTTGTTGGCTACGAAGCCTTCGTTCAAAGCCCTTATTATCGGTATCCCCCCTCCGACCGAGGCCTCAAAGCCTACCGAAAGCCCCAGCGTATTGGCAAGACCGAATATCTCTTTCCCGCATTCGGATAACATAGCTTTATTCGCGGTAACAACGTGCTTACCCTGCCTGAGAGCTTCGAGGACAAAATCCTTAGCAGGAGTTATGCCACCCATAAGCTCTATGACTATATCTATATCCGGATCGTACAATACCTTGCCGGCGGACTTGGTAAGGATTGACCGCGGAACCTTTATTGGCCGCTTGGTCTTCAGGTCCTTGTCGCATATCCGCTTCAAAACGAGATCTACTCCCGTCTTTTCCCGGATGGAACTCCTCCTCTCGATAAGGGCCTTGGCAACCCCTGATCCGATAGTCCCGAATCCTATAAGTCCGATATTTATTTTTTTCATAAGAAAACTTTCCGATGATAAATACAAGAACTCAGTAATGAACTAATAACTGGTCGGGGCGGGCGGATTCTCCCGCCACGCTACGTTAACGACCCGGGGCGGGACCCCGCCCCACCTCTATGAAATGCCTTGGCGGGGGAACCTCTTACCGCATTAACTCTAGGTAAATTTTTTATTGGTGGTCGGGGCGGGCGGATTCGAACCGCCGACCCCTTGCACCCCAAGCAAGTGCGCTTAGCCACCTGCGCTACGCCCCGATAACCAATAAAAAATTTTTACCTATTCTTTTCCTGTAAAACGACCCCTTGCACCCCAAGCAAGTGCGCTTAGCCACCTGCGCTACGCCCTGACTCAAATTCTTAAAAAAGAACTAAAACCCGCTCTCCGTCTTTGGGGAACGGGTCATAAGATCGATCACCGCCCTTTTCGGGTCTTTCTTCTCATAAATTACTTTATATATCTCGGACACTATCGGCATATCTACTTTGTGTTTTTTTGCTAAATCGTAGGCCGACCTTGCCGTAGCTACTCCTTCTATGACCATATCGGTCTCTTTAAGTATATCGTCAAGATGTTTGCCCTTACCTATCTCTTCGCCAAGCCATCGGTTACGGCTGTACTGACTGATGCAGGTAGTCGTCAAATCCCCGAGTCCGCTTAGACCGTAAAAGGTCTCGCGCTTGGCACCCATCGCCACGCCAAGCCTGGCTATCTCGACAAGACCTCTGGTAAGTAATGCCGACTTTGCGTTGGTGCCAAACCCCATGGCGTCAATTGCCCCGGCAGCGATAGCGATAATGTTTTTAAGAGCCCCCCCGAGTTCAACACCGATCATATCATCATTGGTGTAGACCCGGAAACGATCCGTCATGAATACGCCCTGCAGCGTATCGGCAAGGACCGGATCTTTGGATGAGACCACCACGGTAGTTGGCGCGCCATTCGCCACCTCCAGAGCTATAGTGGGCCCCGACATCACGGCCATATTAACTTCGCCCAGAACCTCTTTGACTACCTCTGACATTGTCTTGAGGGTACGGTTCTCGATGCCTTTTGTAACGCTCAAAAAGAACTTGTCCTTGAACGCCTGCATCTTGACCATATCCAAGACGCCGCGCATAAATTGTGAAGGCGAAGCCAGAATAACAAGCTCAGCGCCTGAAAGCGCCTCTTCCATAGAAGAAGTTATGACCACGCTATCTGGTATCTTCACGCCCGGAAGGAATTTGATATTCTCCCGACGCGCCCGAGTTTGGGCTACATAATCATGAAATATGCCCCAAAGCTTTACCGGGAAACCTTTTCTGGCCAGGGATACGCCAAGCGTCGTACCCCATCCGCCATCCCCTATTATGGAGATGCGGGATATATTGGTCATATAATATATCCTAATATTATTATATTGAAATAGTTAATATATCACGACGGCTAAAAGGTGTCAATAGAAAGGCTTTTTGGAAATTATTTTTCGTAGGTACCTGTCATACTGCCCCTGGCTATAATATGCCCGTCCATGGCGGATAAAAGCTCTTTTCTCGAAGCACCCGGGCCGAGGCCAAGCATTGAATCGAGTCCATAAACCCGGAATATATACCTATGGACCCCTTCCGGAGGCGCGGGGCCGTCCCAGCCTATACGGCCAAAATCGTTTACGCCTTGGATAATCCCGCCTGCAAGAACGCCTTCATCCGGTAGATCTTCCGGAAGGGCGGATATATCTGAAGGTATATTGAATACCACCCAATGTACCCAAAGCCCGGATGGCGCATCCGGATCCTCGCATATCACAGCCACGCTCTTTGTATTGCTAGGAACATCGGACCAAGATATCGGAGGAGAGACATTATCATCCGATAAGCTGTACTTATCCGGCATAGCCTCCCCGTCGTCAAACGCGCTGCTCTCAACAGTGATCAAAGCCTCTTCCCCGCCGAAGGCAGGGCAGGTAGCGAGGAACAATATCGCGATGGCTGAAAGGATTATTTTAGTCATAATATTTTTTACTAACCGCTAGGAACTAATAACTAGCAACTAACTACCCGATCTCGAGCTGATACATATCCGAATAGGTACCCGTCACCCACATATATTTACCGTCCCATGCTATGCCTGTGGTCATGGATGCCGGGGAGCAAAATGCTCCGAGTATCTCCATGGTGTCTATGTCGACCTTGTATACCTGTTTTGAATACCAGCTGGAGATCCATAGATAGTGTCCGTCCCAGGCCATCATACACGGCTCATGTATGCGCTGTATTCTGTGCGAAGATAAGGGCTTCAGTTCTACCGGGTCCATCTCGACCAGACAGAACTTGGTCCCCATCCCTCTAGTCCATGTTATGACGAATAGCTTCTTGCCAGTCCATATGACTCCGGTCGGATGCGCCGGCTCAAGACATCCTTCCAAATCGGAGACCAGGCTGTCTCCCACCAGATGCGCGCGGTATATCTTTTGCGTATCCCAGTCAGTGACAAAATAGGACCCGGTCTCATATCCGGTAATACCCTCGGTGAAAGTAGCCAGGGGATTTATGGTAGATAATACGGTGCCGCTGGACAGGTCTATCACCCATATCTTGCCGCACTGCCCGTTGGCAAGCCACATATTTTTCCCGTCGAAGAAGAGCCCCTCGTGATATCCGGAGGGTACTTCGAGCTTTTTTACTATTTTAACCGGAATATTTTTAAAATGGTCGGATGAGCGGAGGGCTTGGCATTCCGCAACGGCCGTGTTCAGTAACAAAAACACGCCTGTTAAAATAAATGTCCCACGGAAAATTTTTACAAAGCTATCGATCTTCATATCTTTAATCAAGAACAGAGCTTAATTTTCGAAATGGGATTTCGTTTAATATATAGTGACAAAAAAAACAATGATTGGAAGTCTTGCCCGGGAACCTGACCCCGCACCTCTCCAGCCTTTTACGTATCGAGCTTAATCCGGAATCCCAGATAGTACTTACTACGCGATTCCGGGGCAAGCGCCTCATGATAGAAACGGGGCCGTCCCTTCTTATGTTGCCTATAGTAAGGCGCGCTGAATCTGTCGCATACCCGCAACAGGGCTTTATATCGCCGCTTGGTGTCACAAAAAATACGTTACCGGGCCCTTTACACCTGTCTTCCCTGAACCAGCTCCCATCCCATGGATCTTTCAGGTCCCGCGCCGCTCCTACGGGAGAGAGATCTATCTTCATTATCTTTACAAATATAGTGTCTGAAGATATGCGCGGATGGCTGCCGGAGAAACCCGTAAATCTTCCTCCGAGCACGCGGGCAAGATCAGATATTTTTTTTATCGTGCGCGCATCCGACGCCCCCGTAACAGAGGCAACAGATACTACATCAGGCCTACCCCATATCTCTGCTGCCGATCTTATAAAAGAAGCTACCTTTGATATCTTCTGGCGGTGAAAGGCGTCTACGCTTACGCACAAAGACCCGTCAAATCCGGATTTCTTTAACAACAATAATGACGCACGCAGATCTTTCTTGGTCTTCCACCATACGCCGTTTGTCATTATACGATCGAACTCAAGTCCCGACTTGACGACCTCCTTAGAAATAGCGCAAAGGAACTTTATCCGGAGAAATGGCTCGCCTCCAGTGAAGCCCACCTTCCTTATCCCGGCCTTGGCGCATTGGCCCAGAAATCTTACCGCATCATCTACGGAAAGCGCGCGTGTAGAAACATCCCTCCCGCAATGGGCGCACGATAGGTTACAAAGAGCGCTCGGCGCGAAGAGGACCTCTACGGGTCTGAAACTCATAGCTTTCCCGACGACCGTATCATTATAAGCATCATCTTAAAAGGCACTTCGGCGCTGACCGAGTGTGGTTTATTGGCCGGCATTATAAAAAGCTCGCCCGCCTTTACCTTGGAAGGTTTGCCCTCCACGGTGACCATCGCCTCGCCGTCCAGGATGTATATGATGGCGTCAAAAGGGGCCGTATGTTCGCTAAGCCCCTGACCCTTGTCAAAAGCGAATACGGTGACCGTCCCCGTCTCCTTACGCGCGATCTCCTGGCTTACTATTGCGCCTTTCTGATATTTTATCTTTTCCGACAGCTTCATCAGAAATTCTCCGCCAAGACTTGGTAGAAGGCCTGTGGATGCTTGCATGCCGGGCACTCGTTCGGCGCCTCCTGTCCTTCTATGACATAACCGCAGTTGATACAATGCCATTTTACGGGCGATTTTTTCTTAAAGACCTCCTTGTTGGAGACGTTCTGTATAAGCTTCCTGTAACGGGCCTCGTGAAATTTCTCTACCTTTGCTATCTGTTCAAATGACCTGGCTACTTCGGGAAAGCCTTCGCTCTTGGCGGTCTGGGCAAAATCCGCATAAATCGCAGTCCACTCCATGTTCTCTCCTGCAGCTGCGGCTTCCAGATTGGACCGGGTATCTTTTACCGCGCCCGCGGGGTAAGAAGCCGTTATCTCTACGTCCCCACCCTCCAAATGCTTGAAAAATACCTTGGCGTGCTCTTTTTCGTTATCGGCCGTCTCGATAAAGATGTTCGCGATCTGCTCCAGCCCCTCTTTGCGCGCCGCCGATGCGAAGTACGTATAACGGTTCCTCGCCTGGGATTCCCCGGCAAACGCCTTCAACAGATTCTGCTCGGTCTTGGTACCTTTTAACGATTTTCCCATCACTTCCTCCTTTTTTATTTTATCGACTATAAAAACCTTTTGCCGACATATAAACGCCATCGCCTCACGAACTCCGCCTCGGAGATGAGAAGTTGGTCATCCATAGCATTTATGAAATGCTGTCCGGTTTTGAGCCTTTTCAAAATTCCCTTCAAAGACTCCATCCCGAAATTCTGAATTATATATTCTACCATAGTATAGGCCAATATGTAATAAGCTCCCATATCAACTCCGACCCCTGACCCGCCCCTGAACACCTTATCGATACCATCAAGAGATATATTTGAAAGGTCGCCGGCCCTGAGAATCGCATCTTTTATGCGTGGGTCCTGGCCGGATATCTGCATATATACCGATATACCTTCGCCGAGCCATGGAGGACAATTATTATCCGTCATAGCCGAGACAACGGCATGGGCATATTCATGCTCTATATACTGGTTAAGCTCGTCACCTGCCATAGCCCCCTTAGGGAGCGGCATGCGTATATTCCCGTCATAAAAAGCCCTCACCATAGGGGAGAGTTTGAATATGTTCCTGAAATCTTCCTCGGAATACAGGAAAACCAGTGACTTCTCATCCGGGAAATAACCGAGCTTCTTACCGGTTTTTTCATAGGCCTTTTCCAGGGCGGCGTTAACCGCAACAACATCGAAGGCAAGCTCCGGATCGTAACGCAACTCAAAATGCGCCATCCGTGCTCTTTTTTGGCTTTTAGCTAATTCCGTCTCCTTGGAGACCCTATCTCTCTTCTCTAGAAGCGCCTTATTCTCCGGATCCAGCTCTAATGCCTTCCCCCAATAAAAAGCGGCCTGTTCAAGATCGGCTCTTTTGTAGTATATATCTCCAAGCAACGCGAATGGATACTTCGACTCCGACGCGAGAAAAGACTCGCTCAAAAGCAAAACCGCTATGGTCTCCCTGCCGGCTTTGAATTCACTGTATGCGTCGTTATAAAGGTAGACCCCCAAGTTCGAGCTGACGCCCTTGTAATCCGACGCTATCTCCCGAGCCTTGGCATAACCTTCTATACCGGCCGACCAGTCGCCCGAGCGCAACTTCTCAAGGGCCCGCCTGGAATGCGCCACCGCAAGATTTTGGGCTGTGTATTGGTCTCGTTTGACTTCGTAAGCCTTCAGGAAATAATGGAGGGATTTATCGTGCTTCGCGTAAGAAGCGAGTTCTCTTGCATACACAGTATAGATCCATGCCAGGCTCGATTTGATTATATCGCTCTCGGGCGAGGATTCGAATGCCTTCTCAAAAAATTTCAGGGCCTCGGCGTATCTGCCTTTATCCGCAAGGCGCTCGCCTATTCTGATGTATTCGAAGGATCCCGGATTGCCGGGCGTAAACAAGAAAGGATTTATACGGATAGAAACTGCTGATAGGACTACGATGACAGCGCACAAAACCAGCAAAGATATCTTTAAACGCCTGCTCATCGCTCACCCATACTTAGTGGATAGGATTATGCGGCCGGCACGCCTGCGCCGCAAAGGTTCGATATATCCTGGCAGGAACCTATATTCTTGACTTCCAGTTTGGGGTCGATCTTTTTAAGCAGGCCTTTTAGAACCTGCCCCGGGCCTATTTCTAGATATGAGGATATCCCCGACTGGCTGACAAGCCTTACGGATTCCTCCCACATAGTTTTAGAATTGACCTGTTTTATCAGGTTCTCTTTTATTATCGCAGGATCGGTCTGCGGCTTGGCGTCGACATTACTTACAAACTGTATCTTGGGAGGCTGTATATTGACTTTATCGATATAATCTTTAAGCTTGTCGCGCGCCGGCGTCATCAAGGAAGAGTGAAAAGGGCCGCTCACATCGAGCATAAGAACCCTCTTGGCGCCTTTATCTTTAGCCAGGCTCGCGAACAACTCTATATTGCTGACCTTACCGGATATTACAACCTGTCCCGGGCAATTAAGGTTGGCTATCTCGCATCCGAGCCCCTTACATAACTCGTCCACCGCCCCCATATCCATTCCTATGACGCACGCCATCTTGCCAGGGGTCTTTTTGGATGCCTCTTCCATATACTCACCCCTTTTGCGCACCAATACTATGGCATCCTCGAAAGATATACAACCAGCGGCGACAAGCGCCGTATACTCTCCCAGACTCAAGCCCAGGCTGAATTTCGGATCAAACTGGCTATAAGACGCTGACGCCTCGAACACCCTGAGGGCAGCTATACTGGTGGTCAATATCGCAGGCTGACTGTTATCTGTTGTAGATAGTATGTCCTGAGGACCTTCAAAACACAATTTTTTAAGATCGAACTTTAATATCGAGCTTGCCCTATCGAAAACATCGCGCGCCTGCGGATAATTCTCATAAAGGTCTTTACCCATACCTACATATTGCGCGCCCTGCCCCGGAAATATAAGTGCTGTATCTACCATTCTATTACTATAGCTCCCCATGTTAATCCGCCACCGAAGGCATCGAGCAATATCTTGTCGCCCTTCTTTATCCTGCCCTCTTTCACGGCGTCAACCAGAGCGACGGCGCTGGACGCCGCCGACATATTGCCGTATTTTTCTATGTTCAGGTATATCTTGTCCTGCGAAAGCCCCATCCTGCGCGCTGCCGCATTGAGGATCCTAACATTCGCCTGGTGAGGTATTACAAGGCTTATATCCTCGGCCTTGAGACCCAGAGGCTTAGTGGCTTCGAAAGCCGCGTCCGCCATGATCTTTACGGCGTGCTTAAAAAGCTCGGTCCCGTTCATCTTTATAAAATGGAGCTTGTCTTCGATGCTCTTTTTTGTGGCCGGTATACGGGATCCGCCCGCCGGTAATTTTATAAGTTCACCAGCGCTTCCGTCTGCCCCCAGGTAAACAGATAATATTCCGCCCTTGTTTACGGGGCCGAGCACCGCCGCAGCGGCTCCATCTCCGAATAAGACGCAAGTAGCGCGATCGCTCCAGTCGGTTATGGCGGAAAGTTTTTCCGCCGCTATGACAAGCGCGTGCTTGTAAGCTCCAGAGGCTATGAACTGGTTTGCGATGGCAAGACCGTATATAAAGCCGGAGCAAGCCACGCTTATGTCGAATGCCGGGACCATCCTCGCCCCTATCTTCTGCTGTACGAGGCACGCCGTAGCCGGAAAGAACATATCGGGCGTGATGGTAGCCACTATTATCAGGTCTATATCTTCTGGTTTTAGCTTGGCGTCTGCAAGAGCGCGTTTTGCGGCCTCGGATGCCATGTCGCTGGTAGCCTCGTCTTCTCTGGCCAGTCTTCGTTCCTTTATGCCGGTGCGCTCTGTTATCCACTCGTCGGTAGTATCGACCATCTTCTCCAGGTCTTTGTTTGTGAGGATCCTCTCGGGCAGGTATTCGCCTAGTCCTATTATCCCGGTCTTTTTACTTTCACACATCTTTAACCCCTATGTCACTTTTCCTGCAACTTTTCTACAATATGTTTATTAACTTCCTGAGCCTTGGTCTCGACAGCCACCCTTATGGCGTTCTTTATCGCTTTGGCGTTTGAAATGCCATGGCATATGATACATCTCCCATCCACGCCTAAGAGCGGAGCGCCTCCGTACTCGGTGTAGTCCATCTTCTTTTTTAATGACATGAAGGCAGCGCCGGCCAATAAGGCTCCTATCCTGGCTATAAAATTGGCCTTTATCTCGCGCTTCAAAAGCTTCACTA
>JAGOLR010000108.1 GCA_017993955.1 Candidatus Omnitrophota bacterium | reverse complement strand
GTATTGAGCATCTACGATGGTATGCATTATTACTAGTGAAACAACAAAAGTTACCGGGGATGCAAAAACGGGATTATTGGATATTAATTCAAATATGAGATACCAAAGAAAGTGGATTTGAGTAATACGATAGGGGGCGGGTGCCAGCATATTGCCGCGACCGTGCAGAAAATGCCAAATAATCTTGAACAATATAAAACAGGCAAGTAGCGGGGGTGCGTTGGACTGGAATATGCCCCCGGCCCATGTAAGCAGTAAACTGCCCCCACCCACAAAGAACCCCGACTCTACTACGGCTGGGACAAGCGCCTGAGCGATAAAACGCGCGGATCTTCCCGCGTTGCCGTCTCTTAAGATCTTCTCGATATTGTCGTAAAGGCGTTTCTGCAGCCACGGCCATCTTCCGCCACGGACCGAGATGTCCTCTGTCTCGGCGGCATGACCCAGTTTACTTAGTCCCGGGATTTTCAAAATACCGTAAAGACGGGATCTTGCCGAGCCGAGAGCTTCCATAGCATAGTTTATGGCGCGCAAAAATACAGCTTTTAAATCATCGGCGATGCGTTCTATCACGCCATAACGACAATGCGCCAGGGCCTCTATTTCTACTAGGAGATTTTCACGGCAAACATCGGCTTTAACATAAGTAACCACGGGAAGATGTGTAAAATGTCTTTCAACTATATCTTTCACCGCCTCGTAGTCATCGAGATTTTTTATATATACACGCAGACTCTCGACATCTCCGAGACCGGCTTTACCCTGGCGGAGGACCCGTCTGATATTTTTTATGGAAAGTCCAGTCTGGGCGCGAACATTGCCTTTATGACGGCTAAGCGCCCGCTCTATAGACGCCGTACCCGATACATAGATTACTTTATGTCCTATTTTGCGCAAGATAACAGCCATGCCGCGCGAGAACATCGGAGAGGTCTTTTTGGTATCGCTTAAGCCTTTTTCAAGTACTTTGGCATTCTTGTCCGCGTAACGATGAGCATCTACCTGCTTGGGATTCTCAAGAGGCCTGATCCTAAGATCATCCCGTCGCCCCTCTACCGCTATACACTCCATGGCAAGAGAACCGGCATTCATCCCTATACCTGTAGCAGACGGATAAAATATTTTATTGCCGACAGTCGGTTCTGCTAGACCTTCGCCAAAACGAACCGGCTCAAGTCCTTCCGGCTTAAATACATGTCCGCGAGCGTCATTGAACTTCTGATACTCCTGTCGGCCCGCCGCATCCTTATCGGTTATATGGTTTAAATAATTCCAGAATCTTACGACGTTTTTGAGAAAGAGGTCGCCGTCATTCAATAGCGCCTTCACCTGCCATAATACGCTTAAACCCCTCTCGTATGTATTTGATGCGGATTCATCGGGCTCGATGCCACCTAGGTATATCCATCTCAGGTTGTCATGCTCCAAAATAGCCATCTTCCCGGTCATCTTTTCCAAATGCATCCCGCTCATGGCGGTTACTTCTATGGCGAATCTTGCTCCGTCAGCGCTTGGCTGATAAAGGTAAGTGGTAACCGGAGGATCTCTGCCATAACGGCTCTTAAGGTATTCTTCGCAGGCCGCCCGGTCGCCGGCATCTTTTAAAAATATTGTCTGTTTTATAACTATGGGGTATTTCTCGGCATGGCTAACCAAAACCCGGTCTACCTTAGAGAAGAGAGATCCGATGCTCTCATTGGTTTCTCCGACGGTCGTGGCAGATATCATAATATGTTCGGTGCTGCCTATAGTCACTAACTGGGAGCGGTCATTATTATCGACCGGCCTGGCGGTCTCTCCGTAATATTTTTTCCGTACGGCCAGAAAAAGAGGGATCAATATAACATATATGCCTGTTGTCGCCATAGCGATATATACGGCTGCCCGATAAAAACCGTAATCCGCAATATCGGCAAAATTAAATGCGCTAAGTATAAACGAATTATCGCTGGGGTGGGTTGCCATATACGCCAACATATCTCTGACCATTCCGCCCGAAAACCACCTGTCAAATACATTCCCGAGTATCCCCCCAAATAGAATGCCTGAAATCGCTTCGGTTAAAGCTATACATATACGGGATATGCTCAATACCAGCGGACGAATACCGGCTAAAACCATATCCCGATGCACCCTCTTTGCCGAGTAAATAGCTGTAATGACAAAGGCCAAGAGCGGCAATATGATACCGTACTCCACTGCCTTAGGTGACATATTAAACATATTGACCAGCCTGAAACTCCCCATCTCTATAGTACCGTCAAGATATGGCTCAAGTAACGCTAAGGTAACTGTAGCCTCTGCAGGCTGGAACCACGCGGGTATGTCTAATATATGCGGTATCATCTTTATCATCTGATCCAGAGCAAATATTGCGACAGCTATATAGAAGAAAGGCCTGAACGAAACTTTCAAGGATCGGCTCCATCGATCCAGCAGCTTTTCGAATTCTTTTAGCGTATTGCGTATAGCGGATAGCGGATAGCGTATCGTCATTGCGAGGAGGCCAGAGGTTACGTTACGTATCGTCATTGCGAGGAGGCCGAAGGCCGACGAAGCAATCTCTTTTAGATTGCTTCGCCCCCATTCTCGCTTTCGCAAGAAAGTATGGGGGCTCGCAATGACGAATGAAACGGACTTGAATGATGCTCTGATTGCTGCCCAATCAAGCTCGCCGTCCGGGCGGATCCAGGAACGCGGGATGAATAGGTTCATGCCAAGATACACATCCCCGGTCTTTGATCCGGAAGGCGATAAGCCGATCTCTCTTGCTATAAGGGGTCTTGCATCGTATCTAGCCCTGTCTTTATAATCCGGGTCGCCAGACATCGGTATCCTGGTATCCCAGAATGTCTTACCATCGTTACCCTCGGTCCTCTTCATGCTCTTTGTATCGCCCCAGAGGTCATATAGGTTTACGTTTATTATGCGCGACATACCGGAAGCAAATCTCGCCCTGTTCAATCTCCTTAAGAATTCATCCATGAAACTATACTCTGTAGCCTCCTTAAGCGGGAAGTCATGGTTGCTCAGCTCCCACCACCCTTCGCTACGCACGGGACTTTCCCACTTATGGCGCACAACTGGTATTCCCAGCGCCCGTATATTTTCATCTATCCTGTCCATCGCCTCTGCCACCGGCATAGCGCCGTCTTCATCAAAAACATCTCTCACCGCGTTTATAAGCGCGTCCCCAGGATGCGGGTTGTCTCCGGACATGAACAATTGTCCCTCGAATGGGTAAAAGAAGTTGAAGGCGTCAAGGCGCATCACATCAAAGCGGTAACGGTTCAAAAGATTTTTTATCGGATCTATGATAAATGAGAAATTACCTTCGGCCATACTTACATAGTTCCAAAGAGCTAGAGAACGCCAGCGTTCATTAACGCCGTCTTTTACCACGCCGGGGTAGATATCAGGATCTTCCGGATGGATAAATTTATCTCTGTTAAAATATACATCCGGTCCGTCTTTTGCCCTGAAACCCGGCATATCGGCTCCGACCTTCCCGCCGTATCCGTGTATATCCGTTATAGCCTTCTTCAGCTGGGTATCTGCTATCCATTGAGAATAGAGGTGGAAGCCTTTCAGAAAATCGAATGACCGCTCCTCTTTTACCTTTTCGACTTCTTCTACGGACCACTCGAGAGAAGGTCTGCCCAAGATCTCGTGTATGGCCATAAATTCCGCATATTCCTGAAGCTTCGCCAGACGTTTTTTATCTTCATTTAGAAATCCTGTGAAAGCGGCCAGTCTCCCGGGAGAATTCAAAAACCTTTCGTATGCTTC
>JAGOLR010000004.1 GCA_017993955.1 Candidatus Omnitrophota bacterium | reverse complement strand
ATAATCGACGATGGCATTATCCATATCGGTCCCGCCGAGCTGCGTATCGCCGCTGGTCGATATGACCTCGAATGTGGCGGCTTTGTGTTCGTCATCCCAGCCCATCTCCAACACCGTCACATCCAAGGTACCGCCTCCGAGATCGAAGACCATTATCTTCTGTTCTTTACCGGCCTTATCAAGTCCATAGGCAAGACATGCCGCGGTAGGTTCGTTTATTATGCGAAGCACCTTCAGCCCCGCAATCTCGCCGGCATCTTTTGTCGCCTGGCGCTGGTTATCATTAAAATATGCCGGGCAGGTAATAACGACTTCGTTAACCTGATCCCCCAGATAAGCTTCGGCATCCTGTTTTATCTTCTGCAGTATAAATGCCGATATCTGCTGCGGGGTATACTCCTTACCGAATATCTTATATTTGAAATCCGTACCCATCTTTCGCTTTGCGGCGAATATGGTGCCTTCGGGGTTTATCGATGCCTGACGCTTTGCAGGCTCGCCCACCAGGCGCTGACCGTCTTTAGTGAACGCGACGAATGACGGGAACGCTTTCCCGCTGGCCACTCCCGCGCCTTCTGCAGACGGTATTATGACAGGCCTGCCCGCTTCCATATATGCAGCTGCAGAATTCGATGTCCCAAGATCAATCCCGATCACTTTTGCCATATTTATTCCCTCCTATAGCATTTTTTAGCGGACAGCGTATAGTCAATATAAGAACATAGTCATTGCGAGAAGGATAGCTCCAAACTGTTTTCCGACGAAGCAATCTCTTTTAGATTGCTTCGCTTCGCTCGTAATGACAACCTCCTGTTTCTCTAAACGCTAAACGCTGTACGCTATGACTTTCGTTTGACTATCTTTACCGACGCCGGACGCAACAGCCGGCCGTTAAACTTATACCCGGGCTTCAACTCTCCTATTACCAGCCCGTCCTCTTTATCTTTATCTCCGGTCTCCTCCACCTCCAAGGCCTCATGCTGATGAGGATCGAATTTTTCTCCTAAAGTTTTGATGCGCTCGACCCCTATGTCCTTTAAAAGTTTCTGCATCTGCAGCTGGATCATATCGACGCCTTCGCGGACCGCCTTAAAATCCTTGGCCTCTTTTATGTGTTTTTCAGCCAATTCCATATTGTCGAATACCGGCAGGAATTCGGCTATGAGGCTGTCATTCGCATACCTGACAAAGTCGGCCTTATCCTTCTCTATGCGCCGTCTAGCATTTTCAAATTCTGCGTGCGCGCGCATATATTTATCGTGGAAGCTGTCCCGCTCTGCGGCCTTTGCTCTCAACTCGTCCAACTCTTTCTTAGGAACCGATACGATATCATCGGAAGACAGAGGCTTTGCTTCCGGCTCTTTCTCTCCGTTTGAATTATTCTGTTTATGATTATTCTTTTTTATCTCTTTTTCGCTCATAGTGCTTCTAATCCAGGTTATCCAAAATCCCGGTCATGGTATCGGCCAAGACCTCGACGGTAGGTATGACCTTTTCGTACAACATTCGCTTAGGGCCTATCACACCCACCCTTCCCGCAACCTTACCCTTTGATTTATATCCCTTTGTCACTATACTGCACTCGCTAAGATAAGAATGCTGGTTCTCTTTCCCTATATGTATACGCAGATCTTCGGATGCCAAGTCGTTGTGCAGGAGGTTCAATATCTGCCGCTTTTGTTCGAGGAATCTTATTATATAGTAGAGCTTCTTCAGGTCTTGGAACTCCGGTTGGGTTATTATATGACTTGTTCCGTCAAGATACAACCTGTCGTTTTGAGATGTCAGAGTCAACCCGACATAGTTCGTAAGGTTCGATATGATATGGCTGGTATGTATGAGTACGTCTTCTATCGAGCGCATCGTCTCGTGGTATTCTTCGCGGATCGAACGCAAAACGCTTTCGTTAACGGACCTTACGCGCATCAGGGAATCGATATAATAACGATAGCCCTTATCCGTGGGGATACGTCCTGCGGATGTATGCGGATGCGTGACGAGTCCCATCTCTTCCAGGTCAGACATGACGTTTCGGATAGTGGCGCTGGAAAGGCCCAGTTTACGGGAGACGAAACGCGAACCTACCGGTTCCGCCGTCTCCACATAGTTCTTCACTATGAGCTCGAAAACGTCCCTCTGTCTTTGGTTCATCTCTTGACGCATACCTTAATATCTCCGTTATTAGCACTCTACATCACTGAGTGCTAAAAGTCAAGAAATTTTTCGACCAATTAACCCTCAGGTTGGTATCTCCGGGGGACATGAATTTTCCAAAGGAAAATTCAGTTTCGTAAAACCCGAATTTTCGTTGTAAAATTCGGGTTTTAAGACCCCCGTCAATACCAACCTGAGGGTTAATGACATGATATAAAAATTCCCGGAGGGGTGTGGATTAGTGATTAAAAGACCCTATTCTTGACCATTATCGGTTACGGAAGGGGCACCTAAAGGTCCACCTGCAGCATGCTGCGAAAAAATTTTAGTAGGGATACGGGTGAAAATTCCTATCATTGTCGATACCGACCCATCGGGGACCCCTAACAAAAATCGAGAATTTTCCAAAGGCAGTAGGATCTTTGGGGGGAACCCTGAAGTGACTGTTACAAAATTTTGATTCATTATGGCGATATAGAACGGCCAATGAAACTATCCTGCTCAATTTTTTCGGCTTGCTTAGGTTCATTGGCCGATCAAAATTTTGACACAGTAAATTTCCATGCCTAATGGAAATTTACGGCAAACGGAAGGGACACATAAAGGTAAACGCCTCGGTGTAAATGCGGGAAATGCCATAGATTGCTTCGTCGGCCTGTTATCTCCAGTAGCAAGGCCTCCTCGCAATGACCAACATTACGAAAATTTCTAGGAGTGCGCGAGGAGGCGGTCGATTGACTCTTTGATGCGGATCGGGAGTTCGGCCTCTATATAGAGAGATTCGCCTCGGTATTCCTGCCTTTTGACTACACCGTTATTATGTATAATGTTCAAGGTCCGGGCATCCGAGGCAGGGATGGTGAATTCGGCCGTAACTACGAGATGGTTCATCTCTTTTGCCAGCCTATCCACTAATTTATCCAGACCATGTTTTGTGGTGGCCGATATTGAAACCGGATCGTAGAAATTCTTCTTTAAATCCTCTAATAAATTCGGATCGCTTATCTTATCTATCTTGTTCAATACGGTAATAATATTTTTGCCCTTAGCCCCTATCTCTTCCAATACCTTATAAACAGCCTCCGATTGAGCTATCGCCTTAGGGTGGCTTGCGTCGACCATATGAAGCAGCACATCCGCTTCCACCACCTCCTCAAGCGTGGCCTTAAATGCTTCGATAAGATGGTGCGGTAGCTCATTAAGAAAACCCACAGTATCTGCGAAAAGAATTTTTTGCCTATTGGGCATTACGAAGGTCCGAATGGTAGGGTCAAGCGTGGCGAAAAGCTTATCGGCTACTATGACATCCGAATCGGTCAAAACGTTTATAAGGGTAGATTTGCCGACATTCGTATACCCTATGATGGCGACCGAGAGTATGGAGAATCTATCGCGTCTTGAACGCATCATAGAGCGGCGTTTGCTAAGGTCCTCGAGATTAGTCCGGAGGTGATCTATCCTGGACCTTATGCGGCGCCTATCCACTTCCAGTTTCTGTTCGCCCGGCCCCCTGGTGCCTATACCGCCGCCTAAGCGCGAAAGCTCCACGCCTTTCCCGGTAAGCCTGGGCATCATATAGAGGAGTTGCGCGAGTTCCACCTGCAGTTTACCTTCGTTTGAACGGGCCCTTCTGGCAAATATGTCCAGTATAAGTTGCGTGCGGTCTATCGTCTTTGTATTTACAATATCTTCTATATTCTTCTGCTGCGTTCCCGATAGGTCGTTATTAAAAATAACAACGCCGGCACCCTCGCTTGCGCACAACGCGCCGATCTCAACGGCTTTACCGCTTCCTATGAAATAGGCCGGGTTGATAGATTTTACGCTAACTACTATTTCGCGTATGACTTTTGCACCGGCCGAAATAGCCAGCTCACGTAATTCGTCCGACCTCTCTTTAGACGTCCAGCCATGCGCCTTGCCTAGATTGACAGTCACTAATAACGCTTTTTCCCTCATCTTTTATCCTTATTAATACCTGCTTCCTTCAATATTTTTTTAATTATTTCCGCATCGCTTAAACGGCTGACATCAAACCATTTTATGCGTTTATCAGCCCGGAACCATGTAAGCTGGCGTTTTGCAAAATTGCGCGTATTTTTGGCCAACAACTCCTTAGCCTCGTCTAAACCGTAATCTCCGTTTAAATGCCCGGATATCTCTTTGAAACCGAGAATGGCCGAGGCGGTCCTGGAAAGGTCCTTTTTCAAAAGGCGCTTCACCTCACTGACGGCGCCCTCGCTAAAGATCTTATCGACCCGGTCTTCTATATCCGAATATAGATTTTCGCGAGGCTTATTTAATCCGAAAACGAATACATCGTATTCATCCTTCAGACCCTTAGTCTCGGCGACAAGTTCGGTCTTGGTCTTGCCGGTCGAATGGTATATCTCGAGGGCCCTCACGATCCTGCGCGTATCATTAGGATGTATCTTGCCCGCAGACTCGGGATCTATCGTTTCAAGTTTTTCGTGGAGCTTGGGGCTGCCATTCCGGATGGCATACTTATACAATCTATCACGATATGCCAGATCGGCTTCAGGCGAAGGAAATATACCGTCTATCAGGGCCTTGATATAAAGACCGCTCCCTCCGACCACTACAGCAGAATCCCTATTCCTTAGCGCGGATTTTATAATACGGACGGCCTTCTTGCAAAAATGAGCGACGCTAAACTCTCCGATCGGATCTACGAACCCTACCATATGATGCCTAACAAGCCTTCGTTCTAATTTGGTAGGCGCCTGGCTTATAATACTCATCCCCTTGTAAATCTGCATCGAATCGGCGGAGATTATCTCAGAGTGTAATCTTCTGGCAAGCCTTATGCCAAGACGGGTCTTACCTGTAGCGGTAGGTCCTACTATAAAAATTATCTTATCTTTGGTTACTCGCATACATCGTCATCGCATATCTTTACGGTATAACCGCGATTCTTTAATCGCGCTACCGTATCCCGGGCTTCATCCTTAGAGCTGAACTTTCCCACCCTGACCCGATAAACTGCGCCGCCACCCACCCGGGCGATCTCGGTATGGCTGTCGAATCCCTGGCCGTCAAGTTTCGAAGCGAAGTTTTCGGCATTGGGCTTACTCTTAAAAGATCCCACCTGTATGGAGATCCGCCTAATATCCGTATCTTTCTTTTCTACGCCCATATTAAATTTATCTGCCTTTGGTTCTTCGATCTTCCCCGATACCTTCGCAACAGGCGCCTTACCGGCCTCAAAGGCAAGGGGCGCAACTAACTTCGCGGAGTCGAAATAATATTGCATCTTCCCGGAGTCGCCTTTCCCCGCGTAGCAATCGCTCAATCTATAATAAACGGCGGCCCTGTTTTGCTCGTCCGGAAATATTACCAGCATATCTTCATAAGTCTTTACCGCCATATCAAATTTGTTCTCAAGAAAATACGAATCCCCTATCCCGATATAAGCGTCAAACCTTTTGGAAGAGTCTGCCCTTCCGCACAATACCGAATTGAAGCTTTCTCTGGCTCGATTATAGCGCCCAATTTTAAGCTCACTTAAACCCTTTAGGTAATATAACTCGCCACTCCTGCATGACCTTTCCCTTATGAGCCTATCCGCTGCTACGACGACTTCCTCGTACCTATCCTGGAGGAACATCTTCTCTACGGCTTCAAAGCCTTGCCGTCCGTTATCGCCATAGGCTGGGGACTGCCAGCTAAAAAGCGCCAGGGACAGCACCGTAACGATAACTTTTTTCATACGATCTCTCCCTTTAAGGCATACGGCGTAACCGAATTGACTTTCACATTTATTATTTTGCCTATCATCTCATCCGAGGCCTTGCATATTATGTTTTTATTCTCCCTAGACCTACCGATCAAAGCGCCGGGAGAACGATCGCTATTACCTTCTACCAGCATCTCTACGACCTTACCTACCAAAACGGCATTTCGCGATTCGGAAATGCGGCATTGCGCCTTAAGCAATATGTCCAGCCTCTCTTTCTTCACTTTTTCGGATACATCGTCTACAAGCTTAGCCGATTTTGCGGGAGGACGGGGTGAATATTTAAAGAGGAATGTGCTGTCAAACCCGGCTTCTTCCATCAGTTTCAAGCTTCTTTTAAAATCCCGATCCGTTTCGGTCGGGAATCCTACCACTACATCGCTCGTAATACTGCCCCCGGGAACGACCTTTTTATAGCTATCCACAAGACGCATATATTTCCCGCTTGTATATCCTCGATTCATAAGCTTCAATATCCTGTCAGACCCGGATTGCAGCGGAAGATGCAGGTGCTCGCATACCTTATCAAGATCCCTCATAGCCTTGAACAAGTCTTCCGTAGCATCTTTGGGATGGCTCGTCATGAATCGGATGCGTTTGATACCATTGATGCGGTTGAGCGCCTCTAATAGATGGATAAAATCACCGTGTTTAGCGTTTAGCGGATAGCGTTTAGCGGATAGTTTTTTATCGTTCATATGCGCTATGCGCTCTACGCTATACGCTGAACGTCCGTACGAGTTGACGTTCTGCCCTAAGAGGGTTATCTCTTTAAACCCACGTTCCGCAAGGTCCTTTACCTCGCGCACTATATCGCCCATTTTACGCGATCTCTCACGCCCGCGAACATACGGGACTATGCAGTATGAGCAGAAATTATCGCATCCTTCGCTTATCGAGACATATGCCTTAAAATCGCCTTCCCGGTATTTCGGGAATAGCTCAGGCCTGGGGGCATGTACCTTGTCGACAGCCACCACCCTGCACCGGTCATCTATTATTCCGGCTAATATATCGGGTATCTCCGCCTCATTGCCCGGGCCGCAGGCAAAATCAACTAGAGGAGCGCGTTTTAATGCCTCGGACTTATAATTCTGCGCGGTGCATCCCATAAGACCAATAATAAGCCTGGGGTTCTTCTTTTTGAGGAATTTTAGTTCGGCTATATTACTGAAGAGCTTGTCCTCTGCGTGTTTTCTTACCGAACAGGAATTGAACAGAATAACATCGGCAGCCTCAATGTCCTTTGCCTTTGCGAACCCGCGTTCCAACAGGATCCCTTCGACAAACTCCGAATCCCTGACGTTCGCCTGACATCCAAATGTCTTGATATATACATGCGGACATTTGGATGTCATGCCGGATTCTGGCGAGGACAATTTCGAGCTCGGAACGAGCGAGAAATTGGACCGCCGCTTAGAATCCGGCTGAGCATTACCCTGACACCCAAAAGTTTTAACAAATATTTTTTTCATCTATCTTTCTGCAACCACTAGCATCTCAAAATATTCGGGACTTAATTTATCATTCCTTGAGTAAGCCCCGAGCTTTACGCCAAAAATATCGATCTTTTTATATCCGAGTGTCTTTAAAAGCCATGTTATCTCGCTCGGAACGTAATAGCGCTCGTTACACTTAAGCTCCCTTTTATTGCCGGAATCGTCCTCGATAACCGCGGTGTTATAATCACGGAAAGTCAAGAGGTCAAAGGAGCACTCCTTACACTGAGACTGGCCTTTTTTCTCGTTCGACTTATAGAACTCGCTGACAGAATGAAAGAGCGGGAACAATCCGTTTAATGTGGTGAAGATAAATTTGCCTTTACTTTTAAGCGCTTTCGTTGCGCTCTTTAGGATCTCAAAGTTCATCTCATCCGTTTCCATAAGAGAGAACCCGCCTTCGCATAACATAATCGCCAGATCAAATTCACCGTCAAACGGAAGTTTGCGGGCATCTTGCATTTGGAAGTCGATAGCCAAACCTGCCTCTCGCGCCTTCTCCCTTGCTCTTTCGATCTGATTCTCGGAAAGATCAACGCCGGTCACATCATATCCCCTCTTCGCCAGTTCAATCGCATGGCGGCCGGTACCACAGCCAATATCGATAACTTTTAAGGATTTATCGCTATTGATCTCCTTTTCGATAAAATCACATTCACCCACAGTCCCTTGGACAAATGGCTCCTTATCATATTTACGCGCATAATTCTCAAATAATGCTTCATACCATTGTTTCATTATCAGCCCTTCACTTTCTTCTGGATATCCTATAATATATAATCAGCTTTTCCTTTTGCGAACGGCTCATCTTTTTAATAGCCATTTCCATTTTGAACGCCCTTTTGAAATACTTATATTTTTTGAACCATACCAGTTTAACCGGCCTCCTGTCACGGGTGTATTTCGCGCCTCTTCCCGTATTATGAAGTTTTACTCTTTTTCTTACGTGAGGCGTATAGCCGGTATAATACGTGCCGTCCGAGCATTCGACGATATAAACGTAAAATTCACCCGACCGTTTGAATCTTTTTTTCGCCGGTCCGCCCATTATCTACCGGCCCGCCTATTCATTACAAGAAAAACCGCGATAGCGGCAAGCTCGATGACGATAACTGCCGGAATGATCGCATGTACGGATCGGTCATAGATAAGACCTATTAATGAACTCCCAATGAACACGGCAAGCCCGTATGTAGTGTTAAATATACCGTAGCCTGTGCCGCGTCTTTTGAGAGAAGTTATATCTGCGATGGCAGATCTCATTATGGTCTCCTGTATACCCATCACGATACCCCATATTACCACGCCGGTAACCACGAAGTTCATATTCCGCGAAAAAACAAAAATAGGCACAAAAATAGAGAGAAGAGGCACCGCAGCCAAGAGGATTAGCCCCGCATTTCGATTTTCGTTTTTCATTTTAAATATATCGTATAATTTGCCTATCGCCAGAGCAGCTATTGCGTCTACTCCCATAGCTATGGCATAAAAAATCGGTATTTGCGCGTCGGAAAGCACTCCGGCGGATTTGAAATGAAATGCGATCAGTATAAAACTGCAGAACCCCAAGGTCGATATAAACGTAAAAACCGTGTACAGCCAGAAGACCGGTGAAAGTTTATCGGAGATATCGTTTTTGGCGGCCGTTTCCAGTAACTCCGGATGCGGAACTCTGCGATACGCGAAGAAGAGACATACCATGACCGCTAAAAAAGGGATCCATAAAAATGTGTAGCCCTTATGATAATCCGAAATTCCGATTACTCCGCCCGCGATAGTAAAAAAGGCCGCAAAGATAATGGGCCCCGCCAGGGCCCCGACCTGATCCATCGCTTCATGAAGACCGAAACCAAAACCGGTCCCGACTTTAAAACTGGCTTGTGAAAGTATGGTATCCCTGGCAGGACTGCGAACCGCCTTCCCTATGCGCTCCAATATTATAAGGAATGCGGCCGTCTGCCATACACCGGTAAGCGACAGCAGAGGCATGCTTGCGAGCAAAGCATATCCTAAAAATGTAAAGAGCCAATAATGCCTTGTCTTGTCGGAAATATACCCCGACAATAAACGAAGGGCATATCCCAAGAATTCCCCGAGACCTGATATTACGCCTAATGCAGCCGCGTTCACCGCAAGGAGTTTAAGATAGGGCCCGTTTACGCTGCGCGCGCCTTCATACACTATATCGCCGAAAAGGCTTACAAGCCCAAACGATATTATAAGACCTATAGCTCTTTTTTTTAAATCCATTTGAATCTTTTCGGAATGGCTACAAACAGAATATAATTATGTTGGCTATAAAATATAGCACTCCGACAGCCAACTCTTTTGGACTGCCTGAATGAAAAAAACGCATCAGGCCTGACAGAACTAGCAGAAAAGATCCCGATATGGCTACTATCTGGTATGGCGATATCTTCATCTATTCTCCTTCTTTACGGGCTTCAGGCTTTCTTGAAGAAATGACAGGTCCCGGTCATTGGCGAGCACAAGCAAGACGTCTCCTTCCTCCAGAACAGTCTGCCCGGATGGTATGATAAATCTGTCCCCCCTAGATACAAGCATTATCAAACATTTTTCCGGCACGGCCAATTCCGCGATACGCTTACCTATCGCGTCTGAACTGTAAGGCACCAGAACATCCGTCAATTCAGCATCGATACCATGCATCTTTTCAAAATCTATAGGATAACGACGTCTGTTTACAAACGGCGCATTCGCGTTCAATACCTTCGAAACATACGGAATAGAAATACCCTGGATCAGGACCGAAGTTATGACAACAAAAAACACCACATTGAATATGGTCTCAGCCTGGGGTATTCCTGCCAAAAGAGGGAATGTCGCTAATATGATAGGTACGGCTCCGCGCAAACCTACCCATGCAACCATCGCTTTTTTAGCGGCATTGATCCTGAAGGGTAGAAGGCATAAAAGCACGCTTATTGGGCGGGCTATTATCATAAGGACGACAGATATCAAAATGCCTGTCGCCATGACCGGTATGACATGGGATGGAAATACCAAAAGGCCCATCGTTAAGAACATGACGATCTGAGACAACCACGCCAAACCGTCGTGGAATTTTATTATTAACTTTTTGTTTAAAAATTCGGTTTTTCCCATCATCAATCCGATTATATAAACGGCTAAAAAACCGTTTCCATTAGCCATAACCGCAATAGTGTAAGTAAAGAGCAGGAACGATATGGTAAGGACCGGATAAAGCCCATCATATTCGAGATTAAGCCTATTCATGATTAGAATTATAAGCCTTCCCATTATGTAGCCTATAAACGCTCCTCCCGCCATATCCATAAA
The DNA here is from genome assembly GCA_017993955.1 of Candidatus Omnitrophota bacterium. GTDB lineage: Bacteria > Omnitrophota > Gorgyraeia > 2-01-FULL-45-10 > 2-01-FULL-45-10 > JAGOLR01. The sequence goes on along the minus strand of JAGOLR010000004.1, from coordinate 60,953 downwards.
GAATCTAAAAGCCATCATCGAAAGATTGATATCTTTGGTTGTTATCATTCCCAGAAATGTTATTGTCAAAAATACCGCCATGGGGTCATTGCTGCCGGATTCCATTTCAAGCAGAGGCTTAATTGGACTTTTGAGGCTTATTCGTTTTGACCTAAGGATACTAAATACTGCAGCGGCATCGGTAGATGAAACTATCGAACCTAACAATAATCCTTCCAAGATAGAAAATTTGAGCACGTAAACAGAAAACAGGCCTATTATAACTGCGGTAAGGAGAACGCCGGCAGTCGACAGGACTATGCCTGGCAGTAATATGGGTCTTATTTCTTTCCAATTGGTATCGATACCCCCTGAAAATATTATGAATATAAGAGATATTACGCCTATGGACTTGGCGACCCATGGATCGTCAAAATAAACCCCTCCTATACCCTCAGAACCTGCAAGCATTCCTATTGTAAGGAACAATAACAGGGCCGGAATGGCAAATCTATCGGTTATCTTGCTGGCAAAAACGCTTACAAGCATCAATACCGATACCCATAATAAATTAGCTTCGATAGTCATTTTTATCTCTTCGGATATTTTATCAGAACATTAGGGTAATATTATAAAATTGAGCGCGGTCCCGACGATGAGGCTGATGAGCATCATTATAAGCGTCGCTTTGGCGAGGTCTTTTATCCCAAGCTCCTTCCAGATAACGATGAATGTCGCGATGCATGGAAAAGATATCGCCAAAAGCGTAGTCCCGATAAACAGCTGTTTGGCCGAAAGGCCCAACGGCATAAGCATACCGACCGCTACGTCTTTTCTTATAAAACCTATGACAAGCGCAACAACCGCTTCTTTTGGAAGACCGAAAAGGCCTTGGATAACAGGGGCGGATATAGCAGTAACCAGATCTAATAGCTTGAAATATAACAGCACATTCACTAATAAGACGCCTCCCAATACCACCGGAACGGCTTCTATCAAAAAACCCCTGACTCGCAAATAGAGTTTTTTAATAAGAGCACCGATGGGAGGAAATCTGTATGGAGGTATCTCCAGTAAAAATTCCGGGCTGTAGCCTGGTACTATACGATTAAGAGCGATACCTAGTATCAGTATTATAACAAACAAAGTTAAATATACTCCTGCGACATAAAACCCGCCGAATGCACCTAATAATCCGAATATCATCGCTTGTAGCGGCACGCATGGTATGCCTATCGATATTATAGTGGAAGCGATAAATCTCTCGCGCTTTGACTCAAGAGCCCTGGTAGCAAGTATCCCAGGAACGTTGCATCCGAAACCCAGAAGCACCGGTATAACGGCAAAACCATGGAGTCCTATGCGGTGCAATAAATTATCCAGCAATATTGCCAGCCTTGGCAGATAACCTATATCTTCGAGAGCGCTCAGCACGAGATAAAACGATATAACATACGGGAGCACCATGCCGAATTCTATATACGGGGCGGTAGTGAGCACTCCCAAAGATTGCTTAAAATCTATTTTTCCGCCCACCAGGTCACCTATCAGAAGGTGGAATAAAAACCCTTTCTTATCCAAAGAAGAGGTCAGCTTTTCGAGAATAGGCTGGTATATGCCCAAAAAGAACGGGTCCGTTATTTTGTTTATTATAGACTCCCCTATAAATCTCACTATCTTAAAAGACCCGTACAAGACGCATGCCGCTATGAAGAAACCCGCAAGCGGACGCACCGAGGCGTCTTCTATCATCTCCCTCAGCGTATGATGCCGGTGCTCCAGACGCTGGACGGATTCTACTATCCTGCCTATCTCCTTCCACCTGTCCTCATTAGATAGCGTCCCCCTTGCGGCGGGATGGGCTTGCGGCAAACGCTCCGTAATCATCCTTATACCGCGCCCCGTTATGGCGCATGTGGATATTACGGGTATCTGTAAAATATTTTCCAGCTTATCGACATCTATATGGATACCCCTATGACCCGCATCGTCACACATATTAAGGCATGCCATTACGGGGAAACCGGCCTCTATCAACTGAAGCGTAAGAAGAAGATTTCTTTCCAGATTGGTGGAATCCAGTATATTTATAACGACCACCTCTTCTTTCGCGCTATCGTTTAATATGGAGACTGCGACTTCTTCGGCCCTGGATGTGGGTTCAAGCGAGTATGTGCCCGGCAGATCTATTACTTCTATCCTATCTTCGTTAAGTTTAAGAAACCCCTTAGATATCTCCACCGTGGTCCCCGGGTAGTTCGAAGATACGACATTTACCCCGGTCAGGCGGGAGAATACAACGCTCTTGCCCACGTTTGGATTACCTATGAGATATATCTTCTTTATCATTCATGCTCCAAAATTATCTTCGCAGCCACGCCATGACCCAGAGCCAATATGCCTCTACCGATTTTGACTACGACAGGCCCCCTTAAACCTATATGGCTTAATTTTACCAGTTCTTTTCCTTTATATATCCCCATACTCATCAGCCTGTTGCGAAGGTTATCTCCGCCGTGTATCTCAGACACCCTTGCCCTGTTGTCAGGCTTAAGCTGTACAAGTGAACATTTTTTCATATACTACCCCATATTCCTGCCGATTGTATCACCATTCCGGAAATTATGCTTACACCCAAAAGTATCGCGATAATGCGTAATGTATCACGCCTATCCTTGTTATCCCTGATAAGGACCAGAAGTCCAAGCCCAGCGCCTGAGCAGAGGCCGGCTACAAGAGAACCAAAACTGATAACTCCGTCCGCAAAGAGCTGGGCAAGGAATACCGAGGCAAAACAATTTGGTATCAGGCCTACCATGGAAGCAAAGACCGGCTGGAATAAACTTCCTTCCAAAAATATAGATTCAAATTTTTGTCTGCCTACGATTTCTATAGAAAAGTTCAAAATAGCCGTCAAAACAAAAAGAAATAAGAATATTTTAACCGTATGTAGCAATGGATGCAGTAAAAGCGCATTAAGCCGTGACGGCTTATCATGAAGGCCGTGAGAACAACATCCCGAGTGACCAGTCATAGCATCGCCATAAGAGGTTTCGACCGGTACCCCGGAAGAAGCGCTTGATTTAACAAAGCTGCGTATTATATAATCCACCGAGATTCCTACGGCCACAGCTATAACAACCTTTATCAATATTAAAACAGCGACCATACTGGCCTTATGCGGCATCGATAGCAAAACCGGTATTGCCTCATCAGATGTTGATAAAAAAACAGCTATAAGGGTGCCGGTAGATATAAGGCGTTTGACATATAAGGCCGAGGCAACCACAGAAAAACCGCATTGGGGTATGCAGCCGAATAACGCTCCGGCCACGGGTCCCAGTATCCCTAACCGCATTATATAATGGCTGACACGGTCTCCGTAACGATATTCGAAGAACCCTACCAGAAAGTAAACCAGCGCCAAAAAAGGCAGAAGTCTTACTGAATCAAAAAAGGCATCGATCAAAATATCCGCTCCTTTCTGGCTATACGGTACGCAAAATAAACCGTCAAGGCCATGATTAACGCCATAATCGACCAAGCGTAGAATAAACTAAAAATTTCGAATATTGAGCCGTATATACCCGATATTCCGAATATTATAAAAGTCGAGGCCGCAAACCATTTTATACCGCGTTCCGGGATATGTTTTCTCATAACTACGCCCAAAAGAATTCCCGCGGCATCCGCTGCCACCATCGCAAAAGTAGTGCCGAAAAGTACGTGCAGCATATTCCTGTATTTTACGGCAAGGCTTACGGTAGCAAGCTGGGTCTTATCTCCCATCTCCGCCAGGAAGAAAGCTATCGCAACCGTCAGCACAGGACCGAAGTGCGTAGGCCTTTTATCTTCACCGTGAAGGCTGTCGCCGTGTAATGTCCATAATCCGAATATTATAAAAGATATGGCGGCCATAAAAGATATGACCCGCATAGGCACTACTACCGTAAGGAAATGGCCCGTAAGGACAGCTAGAGAATGATTTAAAAGCGTGGCTATGAAGACCGCTATCAGAACATGGCGAGCCTTATACTTGGCGGCGAAAGCCATAGCGAGGAGTTGCGTCTTGTCGCCCATCTCCGCCAATAAAACAAAAATAAATGATCCTATGAAAGCCTGCATGGGTATGATTATATCACAGGAAGGAAAAAGAATATGCTGGAATTATTTCCGGTACTTGTCCGAAAGACCGAGGGCGCTTTGAATGCACCTCAACTGTTTCTCGATATTATCTGTCTTTACTATAAAACCGGAAGATTTCAGCTTATTGGATTCACTCACCCTTTCGAGGTCCGAAAAAGCCGTCATCATAAATACCGGAAGGTTTTTGTTAGCTTTACGTATTATCCTAAGCACCTCCAGTCCGTCCATGCCTTCCATCACAAGGTCCAAGAGCACCGCATCGGGATGCTCGGCCTCCACCATCGCCAGGGCCTCTTCGCCGTCGGAAGCCGTTATGATATCATACTGATCTTCAAGCCTGGACTTCATCATCTTCAAAAAATCTATCTCGTCGTCGACTATAAGGATCTTCTTTCTGATACCGCCGCCCATTTAGAAACCCTCCCCGGCAGGGGCGGCTGAATATAAAGAGCCGCCCCATGGTTAGATATAACACTACCTTGTATTTGCCTTCACTATTCTCTCCGCCTCAAGCCAATCGGTCAAGGCATTACCGCTTTTGCGACCGCGCTTTTCATAAAGTTCATACGCCTTTTTACGGATCATATCGTTCAACTGATCGCCGAACGCCGTCTGCGTAGATCTTCTCATGGCAGCACTTGTAGAATTCATCTTTCCCAATTCAATCACCTCCTTTTATACTTATTCTGCATTTCTATCTTTATAAGCTACCGCTGCTATTATGGCAGCCCCTCTTCCTGAGCCGTCCTTAGTAAGAGCCATCTCTATCCTGGAAGATCTTTGACCCAGGATCTCCCTGAACGCCTCTTCCATACATACCTTAAAGAACGGATGCTTTTCGTATACGCTGCCGTCTATAGCCACTTTGTGTTTTTTTAAAAAACGCGGATCAGACTTTCCGATAACTCCCATTATGGCTGCGGCAGCTATGCGGGCGCCTCTACGCGAAACCGCCTTACATACTTCGTAAACCATCTGCAGGTCGCATGATCGAAAACCCCGCAGGCCGATATCCCGGAGAACCCTTTCGGTAATACTAAACCGCGGCGCCTTGTCTATGGCTATCGCGGACACGTATTCGGTCCTAAATATCCCCTTCCTTCCAAGGCATCTATTATGCGCACTAAAAAGTATACCTCGCTTTTCGAGATCTGCAAGTACAAGCCGCGTTATCTCACCAAGGTACATGCCTGATACCATCTTTTCAAGCATCTGCTCTCCCGGGTTACTTGACGCGCGGTCAAGCATTTTATCATACCGGGTCCGTCTAAGCTTGCAAAAGTTCCCCCACTCTATATTGATAATGATCTCGCGGCCGGCAGGAAACGGGCCGTGGATTCTCCGCACCTTTGATATGTCCTCCGGGTAACATGCATTGGTGCCGGTTCCTATTATAACCCCTACGTCACACGTTTTATCGGCATAACTGCAGGCGACGAGGGTACCTACCGTATCGTTTGCAAGAGCCGCTATCTCTATATTAAAAAGACCTTTCCTTATCAGAGCATCCTTCAAACACCCCACTACATCTTTTCCCTCTACTCCCTTTGCGCTAAAACCTTTTGTCCAACAAACGAGCCTGCCTGAAGCGACGCCGGTCTGCCTCACCGGGAAAGAGAATGTAAAACCCAGTTCCGTCTTTTTTGCGCAACTTACTTTCGTCTTTTTCAGGAACGATGCCAAACAATCGGCTATAAAATCAAAAAGGGCTTCGCCCTTACCTGTCATGAGGCGTTTACTGACGGTAAATTTCATTACACGGGGACGGGCGGCGCGCCCATGCCCTTTAAGACTTAGTTCAAGTATGCGGAAGTTTGTCCCCCCAAGATCGAGCGCTATAAAGCTGCCGCGCTCATCTCCTGAAGGACGGGAAACGTAGGTGGGTATCATCTTGAGAGAACTTTTTTGACCGAGAAGGCCGCGCTTCATCTCACAGACGAAAGAACCGATTATACCTTTTAGTTGGGCACTGGGAAGACAAAAATCTTCGGTTATAGCGTCGAGGGTATTGGTATGAACGTTTGTATTGGGCTTCAAATCCTGCCTCATAGCGTTAAATCGAAAGACGCCGAGGATTACAGTTACCGGGATATCTTGAGCACCTTATACTTAAGGACTCCGGCCGGCACTTTTATTTCAACTATATCATCTACCTTGTGGTTCACCAGAGAACTGCCGACCGGCGAAGAAACCGATATCTTATTCTGGTCGTAGTCCGCTTCCTCTTCCGCGACCAGCATATACTCCAACTCCTGGCCGGACTTCATGTCCTTGAGTTTCACGGTAGCCCCTATAAGCACCTCGTCGCTCGACATCTGATCGTTATCGATTATCTGGGCAGTGGCCAATTTAGATTCAAGCTCGGCTATGCGTTTCTCATTAAGACCCTGCGCTTCTTTTGCGGCATCATATTCTGCGTTTTCGCTTAAATCACCGTGACTGCGCGCCTCGCCTATAGCCTTTGAAAGCTCTTTGCGCTTAATCGTTTTAAGATATTCCAATTCCTTGCGTAACTTTTCATAACCTTCGTGGGTTAGGTAGCTAACGCCTGACATCTTTCGTTCTCCTCTTTTTTGGATCTATTGCATGACATTGCGCAAGGCCCGCCCTGTTCTTTGGGGCACTGCCCGTTCCAGCAGTAAAGACAGAGTTTTTCTTTCGGCAGCCCTACGGCCGATACCATATCCTCAAGCGTTTGATATCTGAGGGTCGTTACTTCTATGTCCTTGGCTATCCAATCCACCATCTTCCTGTACTTATCGGTAGTATGATCCAGGTAGGGCGAAAGGTCCTGCGGTTCGCGGCCCTCAAGGCTCCTTATAGCCCTTCTGGCCACAAGCTCATCGGTTGTCCTGGTAGACAAATTAAATCTGCACGGGAACATAAGCGGAGGGCATGCGGGTCTTACGTGTATCTCCTTTGCCCCGGCATCCCAGAGCTTATTGACTGTAAAGTTTTTCAGTTGGGTGCCTCGCACTATCGAATCTTCGCAGACGACTATGCGGTTACCGCTTATAACCTCTTTTATAGGCACAAGCTTCATCTTAGCTATAAGATCTCTCGTCTCCTGAGAAGGAGGCGTATAGCTCCTGCCATAACCTGGAGTATATTTTACAAGCGGTCGCCTGTATGGCTTCTTGGACTCCATGGCATAGCCTATAGCATGCCCCACACCTGAATCAGGCACTCCCGAGACAAGGTCTACGCCTATATCGGTGTCGCGCCTTGCAAGATATCTGCCGCATCTCTCCCTTACCACTTCCGCATTTACGCCCTCGTATGTCGATGCGGGAAAACCTGTATATATCCAGAGAAATGTACATATCTGTTCTTTACCACCGGCGGATATCTTATTTTCGACCCCATCCTTGCTGATAAGCGCTATCTCTCCCGGCCCAAGGTACTTTTTTATTTCAAAACCGTTATTGGGAAACGCGCATGTCTCGGATGTGACGGCTATCGCATCCTGCCGCTTGCCTATAACTAACGGCGTATATCCAAAGCGGTCGCGGGCGGCGTATATCCCATCCTTGTGTAATACCAATATGGAGCACGAACCGGCTATGGACTCAAAGACCCTTTCTATGCCTGATACTATACTATCCCCTTCCACTATAAGTTTGGCCACAAGTTCCGTGGAGTTGACCGAGCCCTTTGTGACCTCGCTAAAAGAGACCCCCTTACGCAGGAGACCTTGGGAAAGCTCTTCGGCATTTTCTATTATACCGTTAGTCACTATGCAGAATGGTCCGAATTTTGAATTAATATATATCGGTTGTTCGTCGGAAGCGCTTATCACGCCGATGCCCATGTTGCCAGGCATATGCCTGGCATCTTCGAAAAACTTCGACTTGAACTGACTGTGACTGATATTATGTATATGGCGGTGAAACTTGTCCCCCAGAACGGCCATGCCGCCGTATTCGGTACCAAGATGAGAGTGGTAGTCCGTAGAATAAAGCAAGTCCCTGCCGCAGTCACCTTTTGAAACGATCCCGAAGATACCGCTCATACAACTACCTCCGTTTATTGGCCCATAAGCTTAAGCATATCGTCCGGCATGGGCGATTCGAATTTCATCATTTTCCCGCTCACCGGATGTTTGAATTCTATGGTATGCGCATGCAGCGCGGTGCGTTTGAACTTAAGATCGAAATCTTTCCGAAAACAGAAGAGGCTCTCTCCGACCAAAGGATGCCCTATCCCGGCAAAATGTATCCTGATCTGGTTGGTCCTTCCGGTAACGGGTTCAACCTCTACAATGGTAAAACCCGGAAAGCGCCTTGTAACCCGATATCGGGTTACGGCATCCTGGACCCTGTCTTTATTCCTATTATAAATGGAAAGACTTATCGTATCAAAGTTTTTTTTGAGTTTGCCGTGGACAAAAGCTATGTACGACTTTTTGACTGAGCGCTTTTTAAATTCTTCCATCAGGAGTCCCTGAAATTTTTTACCCTTAGCGAATACTACCAATCCCGATGTTTCACGGTCGATACGATGGCATGGATGGGCATTAGCCTCGACTCCGCGGCTGTGAAGGTCTTTATTCAGAAGGTCTGCCAGGGTGTTCATCTCGCCTTTAGGGCTGGGGATCACGAGCATTCCGGAAGGCTTTTCCACTACGACAACAGCCTCATCTTCGTAAATAATCTTATATCTTCTTTCGCTCATAGACCGGGGAAGGCCTTCCGCTGCGGGAGTTTAAAAACCTATTTCCTGTTTTTATGGAGGTTGGCGCGCACGTCATACTCGTCTTCTATTTCACCTACTATCTCTTCCAAGAGGTCCTCAAGAGTTACGACCCCCTGGGCTTTACCGTCGCTATCCACCACTATGGCCAGATGTGTGTGCCCTTTCTGGAACTCTTTCAGTAATTCCGAAACCTTTTTGTCCTGCGATACAAAGGTCGCTGGGTATATTATATCCTGCAGCAGTATGAGGTCTCTGTTCACGGATAGATTCAATAGATCTTTTGAATTTATAAGCCCTATTATATTTTCGGGTTTATCTTTATAAACCGGTATACGCGAATATCCGGATTCCGATACCTTATCGACTATATCATCGAACTTGGACACCACGTCTATCGATGTCATCTCGGTCCTGGGCGTCATTACTTTCTTCACTATCGTCCCCCGAAGATCGAATATCCGGGATAGCATACCGGATTCTTCCTTATTTAGTATGCCTTCCTCCTCGCCGATCTTTATAAGGGTCCTTATCTCTTCTGCGCTTACAAGCGATACTTTGCCCTTCTTTTGCGCTCCGACAAGCCTTACTATCTTCTCTGTAATAAAAGCAAAGATAGCCACCACGGGAGAGAATACCTTTACAAAAATATTGATCGGACGCGCCAAAAGAAACGATATCTTCTCGGGATATTGCGTAGCTATGGTCTTAGCCGTTACTTCGGATACTATTATAAGAACCGAAGCCACCACCGTTGATATAATAACGTCGAGGCTTCCGCTTATTCCGAAGACCCTTATCACCATCTCCGTTACGAGCACCGCGATAAGAGCCCCCACTATATTATTCGTAACAAGCATAGTGCTAAAGAAGCGTTCGGGGACTTCCAGGATATGCAGAATAGTCTTGGCGGTCTTAGAGCCTTCGGAGGATAATTTTCTTAATCTAAGGCGGCTGACCGCAACCATGGCTATCTCGCAAGCCGCGGTAAGGGCGGCGAAGGATAGGAGAATTACGAGAAGTGTGGTGCTTACCAAAGCATTCAAGACAAGAGACCTTTCAAAGTGGCTTTATTATACCGCCTGACACTATAAGCTTTAAACCCTGCTCAACGGATATGTTCAGATCTTTGACAACGCTTTTAGGCATAAGAACTAGATAGCCGGTCAACGGGCTGGGAGAGGTAGCTATGAATACGTGCAATAATTCCTCACCCACCGCCTTCTCGGCTTCCTTAAAACTATCATTGGTGACGAACCCTATAGACCAGATGCCTTTCGAAGGATACTCGACCATAACAACCTTTTTAAAAGCCCGGCTCTCCCTGGATATTATGGAACTGACTACCTGCTTTGCCGCAGGGTAGACTTGCCTTATGAGCGGAAGCTTCAGGAACCAGGCCTCTATCACGTGGAATAGCTTTTTCCCGAAAAAATTTGTCGCGATAAAACCTACCAGCACTACCGTCAACAGTCCCAGTATTATACCCAGCCCCGGTATACCGAAACCGAAGTGTTTGATTAGAAAAATATTTATTACCTTACCGCATATGCCGTCTATGAATCTGAATATTATAAAAAAGAAATAGAGAGTAAAAAATACAGGAAGCGTTATTAATAGGCCTGTGACAAAATAACGTCGGACTTTCGACATTTTTATATCCTTTTTCTGAATATCAGGACTAAGGCTATAACAACAAGAAAGACCGCTATTATAAGCCTTATCTTTTTGTTGTTTATATTTTCAGCTATAAAATAGCCTGACTTTTTTACTATAATAGTATCTGCATGTATATCGAGATCGCCTCCGTGCTCCTGACATGCCCTGTTAAATATTCCAGTTACCTCTACCGTGTCACCCTTGGAGTCATACCCCCCCAGATAATTGATTTTTTCCAGATACGACGACTTGCACCATATACCGATGGCGTTATCACCATCGCTCAAGTTCACCCATCCGTAATCACCGCGTTTCATAACGGCTGTGATCGCCTCTCCTTTGTAAGTTATTTCCTTGCCGTCATAGAACTTGGAGTGTTCTATCAGGCGCCTGCTTGAGACTTCCATGGTATCGGCGTAGAGCAAGCCGCATATTGAAATCAATAGCAAAAATATTGTAAAGACCGGCAAGTTTGCTAGCTGAATACTTTTACCCGGTTGCAAAAAAATATTATTCATCTCTTCCCTTTCAAAGCCGCAAATAACATACCGGATAGAGCTAATATGGATATAAATTCAAGCCTGCCTGCCCACATTTGTACTATATAAACAATCTTGAGTATACTTGGCATCGAAGGCACAGTTATACCGCACGAAAGACCCACGTTGGCGGCGGCCGATACCGATTCAAAAGAACTCGTGATAAGATCGTACCCGCACAACATACCTGCTATAGTTCCGACGAGATAAAGGAATATGTAGGAAATTAAAATAAGCGCGGCATTTCTTACGTATTTATCCTCCAAGATATAATCCCTTATATGATGGAACTTCTGTATCAACACGGCCGTCTCCGGTATCAAAAGCTTCTTTATATCCTGCTTAAGCGCCTTGAATAATACACCTATCCTCAGGACCTTTATGGCGCCGGTGGTAGAGCACATGCTCCCTCCTATAGCCATGGCGATCACTATGCCCAACATGCTCAATTGCCCCCATTCATTGACAAACTGGCGAGAATAGATGGTGGTATAGCCAGTACCGGTATGACCGGAAACCAGCTGATAAAAGACTTTGCGGAAAAATGGCACGGCGTCGGTATATACTCCTCTACCGGCCACGCCCCATGCAGTAATAGAAAGCGTGGCTATTATACTGATAAGGAATGTCACTATCTCTATGTTCCGCCACAACTCTTTCCTGTTCCCGGTCCATACGGCATAATGGAGCGCAAAATTTATCGAACCTAAAAGCATCAAAGATACCGTTATTAATTCAAAAATATGGTTATGGTAAAAAAGTATGCTCTGCGACTGCGGGGTAAAACCGCCTGTATCCCAGGCTGCCATAAAGATACATATTGAATCAAAAACCGCTTTACCGGGAGGAAGGCCGCCGACTATAGCGCTCACCGAAAGAGCCGCGCTCCCTAGAATAAGATATACAAGACTTACCATCCATATAAACCTCGCGGTGTGTATGACATTCGGAAGGACTCTCTCGTCCCGTGCCTCGCCCAGGTATATCTTGAAAGAACCGGCGGTACCCCTGAATAAGAAGGTCAGAGCGATCACCATAATACCCTGCCCTCCTATATACATGGTAAGATGGCGCCAGAAGTTATGCGCGTTTGCCATGTGATCCATGTCGTTTGATAGGGTAAGACCGGTAGTGGCATATCCGCTCATAGATTCGAAACACGCGTCCAAAAAACAGGCATAATGGCCGCTTAGATATAGAGGAACCGCGGATACGACCATAGCTACGAGCCATGAGAGCGAAGCCACCGACATGGCATGCATTGTAGCAAGGTCTTCCTTTGTATAGCATATGACTATAAGGATCAAGCCTAAGAGGAATGTCAGCGATATGCTTAGCAGGAAATCAACTGCGGGGGAAAATTCTCCGTATAAAAAGGCTATGGCAAGCGGTATCATCATCATTATACCCAAGCCCACGGTTATCTTACCGAGATAATAGCCTATTATCTTGTAGTCGGCCAGAGTGGGTTTTAATATCATTGCGCCGCACCCCACCAAAAGACACAGACGCACAATCCGATGATCATTATCGCCAGAGTGAATACTATCTCTATATAGATACCCAGCACTCCTTTCCATATACCACTAAGAAAAGCGTGCACGTATTGAAAGATGGTCTTCACTTGTATCCTATCTGATCTTGCCTACAAGCAGATCTAAAAGCTGCTGTTCATTTTCGATAGCGGTAAGGGCTATGACATCGTCCCCTTTTAAAAGTACCGTATCCCCTTTTGGGACTATGAGACTATCCCCTCTCACTATGGAAACTATAACTGAATTCTTCGGTAACTCCACATCCTTTACCGCCTTATCTATTACCGGAGAATCGGCCGAGAGATCTACGCGTACCAGCGCCAGCTTACCTCGTTTGAATGTCATGAGATTTATAAAATCCTCGAAGCTTGTCTCTTCTTCGATTATCTTGGCTATTATAGTGGTTGCGTTTATAGGCACATCTACGCCAAGCTCAGTGAATATATGCTCATTTTTCGGGTTATTCACCCTGGCTACCGTACGGCGCACGCCAAATACCTCTTTTGCGAGCTGGCATATGATAAAATTGTCTTCGTCATCTGCTGTCACAGCAGCTACCACATCGGCCCTGCCGACCTCGGCGTCTTCAAGACATTTAGGTTCGCACCCGTCACCCTGAACTATCAAAGCGTCCAGCTCCTGGGATATCTCGTCACACTGCACTTTATCCTTCTCGATAATAGTAACGGCATGCTTGTCATTAACCAGTTTCTGCGCTAGGTTCAATCCTATCCTACCGCCGCCTATGATAACTATATACATAAGGATCTCCTTGGCATGTCTAGACCGCTGACCGGACCCTAAACACTAAAGCCTGAATCTCTCTTTCACCTTCTTAAGACTCGTCGTCCTGACAATACCCATGATCTTGTCTGCCGACTCTAACCTTGTATCAGGTTGCGGAATTATGACTTTCTTTTTACGCTCTATAACAGCGACTAAAAATTCGTCCGGAATAGCGACATCTTTTACAGATTTGCCTTTCAACTCATCATCTACCACTATCTCTATTACACCAAGCTCTCCGGTCTCTATCAGATAACTGGAGAAACGGTTCTCTATTATCTTATCCCTTATCATGGCAGCCACAAGGGTCGTGCCGCTTATTATGTCCAACCCGAGTTTCTTATATATATCGGCCCTGGCAGGATCGTAGACCCTTGCCATGACTCTGGGCACCTGGAATATCTTTTTAGCTATCTGGCTGGCCATAAGATTCGTGTTGTCGCCGCTTGTAACTGAAACAAAAGCATCCTGCTTTTCTATTTTAAGTTGCCTGAGAAGACCCTCGTCAAAACCGTTCCCTACTGCAGTAACCCCGTTAAAACTATTCCCAAGGCGCTTAAAAGAATCGGCATTTCTGTCTACTATAGTGACATTGTGCCCCTCCTGTGACAGGAGAAGAGCAAGCTGCGACCCTACCCTGCCTGAGCCGATTATCATTATGTTCATACAATCCCCCAAAATAATTATATCTTTTAAAAATTACGTATTCTGCCGATAACGAAAAACTCAGATCTTCTGTTGCGACAGGAAGTTGACTACTGTGTCTATAACTCCTATCCTCATCATCATTATAGCTATAGCGGCCAGGAGAAGGTGAGCGATTTTAGATACGGCCTTGGATCCTGCCTTGCCCAATACATGCGATATCTCCGAAGCATAGTAAAATATCGCCCATGCGATAAGAAGGTTTACAGTGAATGACAAAACGGTTAAAAACATTCCGTAAGAGTCTAAAAGGATGAGTATGGTAGTCAGCACTGCGGGGCCTGTCACAAGCGGTGTCCCTATAGGCACAGCCCCCATGGTATCCGGGGATAGTCTGCCCAGCTTTTCGTAACGCAGGAGGTCCCGTAAAGCTATAACTAAAAGCACCAGGCCACCTGCGATTTTGAAATCTGCCACGTTCACGCCAAGGGCCTTCAATATCAACTTTCCGAGAAATAAAAATATTATTCCTATTACAAAAGCGGTGGCCATCGACTGCGCCACTATCCTGTGTTTTTCACGCTTTTTTAAATGCTCCGTAAAACCTATAAATATGGGTAATACACCTATGGCATCGATAGCTACAAATATAGGTATAAAGGACAGAAGGAATTCCTTCATATTATATCTCCAAAAGCATCTATATAATGGCTCATATTAAAAAAATAGATTACACAAATTAAGTTCCGCTAAGGTAACCTATGTAATCTTCTGCAAATCTGTTTAATCATGGTTTATATATTGTTATATTATACCATATAATTATCATATATACAAAAAGGCAGGGCACGAAATAATGCATTTCGCTACCCTGCCTGCAATTTCATTGCTAACAGTAACCGATAACTATTAGCTGGAAAACTTGGCCTTTACGATCCTCTCAGCCTCTAGCCAGTCATTCATTGCATAACCCGGCTTCTTGCCTCTCTTCTCATAGAGCTCATAAGCCTTCTTCTCTACGAGTTTACGCAAATCGTCCTTCGACGCCCCTGACGTAGAGGATCTGGTCAATTTAAAAGATGATTTTGCCATTTTTTTCCCCCCTTTCCCGTTGGATTTAAATTATACGCCTTTCAAAAATCTAGTGCAAGTAAAATCTGCTTAGAGCAAAACTAAAACTAAAAGTTAAAAACTACTTCAACTTTTCGACGTTAGGATACAAGATCGCTAAACGACACCATGGTTTTATGCTTTACGCTTTTCGTTTATAGATTCTTTTAAGAATTCCGGCGCCGGTTTCTTCAATATCTTGTAAACATTCTTAAGATGCGCCCTGTATACCTTGTCGAAAGGATTCTTATTACCGGCATGGGCCTGCCCCTCATACCACCAATTCCAGTCGCTTCCTTCGGATATATAAAACTCTTTCCACGCGGCATCAAGTCTGGCGCGGTCGGTCTCTTGCGACCTTTCCAGCTCTTTGGTGAATTTCACCAGATCCCGCCGGACGGCATCCAGATATCCCCAGGAAATATTATCCTGCTCCTGCCCTATCCATATGTCGAAATTATGGTTTATCCAGGAACCGGGGAATATATTCGATATCTGCCTCTTAGGCGGCTCTATAGACAGGAACTCGCTTATAGTAGAGGAGCAAACGTCTTCCTGCTTATCCAGGTTAGCGTAAAGCACCTCGAAAAACCTCCGGCCATTATCCTGAAAAAATTCCCAGGCGTTCTCGCCGTCCATCGCGATGGTCAATAATCCCCTATCCGTATCACGCCTCAGATTTTCGGCTACCCGTTTAAAATGGCTCATAAGATCCCAGGCCGCTTCGTCCTGATTCCACTCGTTATAATTAAAACTCACTATATCCGATATATTCTTATCCCTGAATATTACGCTGATGTCCTTGCGGCCTTTTGCATATCTGTAAGGCCTGTATATTATACGCCTGTCGAAATCGGTAACGCCGTGATATTTTCTGTCATAGGAAGAGAGGCTCCTGAAAAGGATATCCTCGTCAGTGGCTATCCATCTTATCCCCTTGGACATAGCTATATCCAGAGTCTCGTCCGATACGCTGCCCTCTGAGGGCCACATGCCCACCGGAGCCTGCCCGAACTGAAGGGTATGGTACCTTATAGCCGATTCTATCTGCCATAAGGCGTCTTCGGGATGCTTAAAACGCCTTTTCGGAAGCTCACGGCCGGGAAGCGATATCGCAGCTATCTCAGTATCACAAAGAAGCGGCAGGATCGGATGATAATATGGTGTAGTAGTTATATCTATCCTGCCATCATCCAGAAGCTTCCTGTATAGCGGTATTATCTGACTTAGTATATCCTTCTGGCGATCCAGCACATATTCTTTGTCCTCTTCCGTAAAAGACTCGCGCTTCGATATTATATCCTTCAGATTTATGTCTTCCTCTATACTGATCGAATGGAACCAAGCCAGGTTAAAGAGCACCTGAAGGTCTAGTAGATCCTGGTCGGTGAGCCGCTTTGCGGCATTTTTAAGCATAGCGGGAGTAACCGGTTTATCGCCGCGTTTCATATAAAGTTCCAGATAACGGGCGCTAGGCTCGATAAATTGCTTAAAATTAACGTGGAAGAAATCCCTTATTACGGCACATCTCTCTTCGGAGGAGAGACCGCTCGCCTTCTTCTTTGAGAGTTCCAGAAATAGGTCCGATGCGTCATTGCGGGCATAATCGTCGATCTGCTCGACGAGGGATGGCACCATATTAAACGTGGCTTTTATATCGGTAAAGTTCTCGACAAGGGCCGCCATGGGATAGTAATCTTTCACGCCGTGCAACCTTACCCACGGCATCAGATATTCCCCCGTAACCGTGTCCTTATAAAACGGCTGATGCATATGCCACAGAAAAGCGACCGACAATTTCTTTTTGGGATCGAACATAGGTTATCTTTGGGTATAAAAACCGGGCTGCGGATTAATGCGCGTATACTGAATAATCGATATTCGGGAAGATGGTATACTTCCCCTCAAGCATTCTTATGTATTCTTCGTCAAGAGCGCCCTGCTTCACATCCTCATAAAGTTCGGTGAAATGCTCCGTATGCTCCCTGAACCTCTCGACGGCGTAAGGGACATGAGAACCCGTCTTCATTATGAAGGCCCAGTCGCTGGATTGGGCTAGTAGTAATTCTCTGGCCATCTGGTTAAGCGCCCTGAGAAGGAGACCCTTTGCGTTACGGTTGGTATTCGCCACTTCTACCATACGCTCCACCATCTTATGCATATGCCGATACATCCAGTCATTGGATCCCTCAAGCCATACCTCGCTGTAGCCTTTCCATCCCCAACTCGAAGCGGCGGGAGAGAGCACCTGATACTTTTTGTAAAGTTTAAGGTAGTCGCCGGGAGTTGTCAGAGCAATGGTATCCTGATCGTAACGGATCTTTCTTATCAGGAAATTAAGCCACATGGGTCCTTCAAACCACCAATGGCCGTATAGCTCGGCATCATAAGGAGCCACTATTATAGGCTTCCTATCGCCCATCTGTCCTAAAAGATACTCTACCTGCTTCTCGCGATTGAACATGAAGTTGCCGGCCTGCTGGGCGGCTCTCTCCATGGCGGCTTCCGGGTTATACGCTTCTTTGTGATTTGTATTACCGGTTATCTTGTAGTATTTTATACCTGTCATAATGCGGGTTCCGTCCGCGTTTATGTAAGGCCTGATATATTCGTAATCGGTGTCGAAACCTATGTCGCGGTAAAACTCCCTGTAATTATAGTCACCGGGATAACCTTCCACGGCGCTCCACACAGCCTTAGAAGATTCCACATCCCTGGCATATGCGGCCACTCCGCTTTTGCAAAAATAAGGGCTGAAGACGCCGTAACGCGGCCTGGGCGAGCCGAACAATATGCCGTGGGTATCTACCAGAAAATATTTTATCCCCTCTTTTTTGAGCACCTCGTCATCGCCCGGGTTATACCCGCACTCCGGCAACCATATTCCTATGGTCTTCTTGCCAAAGATACTCTGATACATATCTGTGGCGACTTTCACCTGAGCACGAACCGAGGCCTGGCGCTCGACTTCCATAAGAGGCAGATATCCGTGAGTGGCGCAACATGTTATTACCTCAAGACGCCCGGTATCCTGGAAATGCTTGAATGCGTTCACGAGGTTCATCTTATACCGGTCGGCGAATATATGGCGGGCCTCGCGGAACATATTATTGTAGAGGTGGGCCAGACGGTTAAACTGCGGTTCCCACCTGGTACGCTCGATCTCCTTCTCTGACAGCTCTATCAATTTTTCAAGATGGCGCAGGTACTTGGTCTGAAGGTGCTCATCCATCAACATCGCCATGAGGGTGGGAGAAAGGGAAACCGTAAGGCGGTAATCTACATTGTCCCGCTCCAAGCCCTCGAATACCTTTATGAGCGGTATGTAGGTCTCAGTTATTGCCTCAAAAAGCCAGTCTTCTTCCAGGAAGTCTTCGAACTCAGGATGGCGCACGAAAGGCAGATGTGCGTGGAGTACTATGGAAAGGTAACCTTTTGGCATGTCTCTATTCTGTCTTCCGTGTTACTATAGGCGTTATTCGCCGGTAGTCTATTCCGTCGCGTGAGGTAGCCTCAACCGGTATATTCTGTACCCCGTTTGGAAGCGCGAAACGCATCGTGAAAGTGCCGTCGGGCCTCAACTTTATATCTTTTCCCTGAACTGTTACTCGGGCATCCGGCTCAGTAGCTCCATAAACTATGAGCTCGCAGTCAACGACAAGCCAGAATTTTCTCTCGACAGGTTTACGATAAAACGAAGCGCCGCTGGATACCCCTCCGGATGTGATCTGTTCTTCCAGTCTCTTTTTGAACATCTCGCGCACTTCCAGAGAACCCTTGCCTACACCGAAACCTCCCGAAAGTCCGAACATCTTCCAATATTCGTCCTCAGAAGCCATCCACTCGGTGTCAAGCTGGTCTGACATACCGAATCGAGGAGTCCTAACTACATTAGATCTGGCGAGAGTGTAGAATTTCCCCTTCTTGGAGACTATCCCTATGTCTATGACCCAAGATCGTTCCGGAGAGTTGACATTTATATACCAGTTTGTCGCAAGACCTTTAAGCTCTATGTCGAAATATGAATTGGCGTTTGAACCGTTAAAGTTCACATCCGTAATATCGTATATCCTTAAAACCGATTTATCTATCTTGTCATCAGACGATTCTATCTTGCGTATAAGCTCTTCTTCCTTGTCCCTGCGTATCTCCCAATAAGAAAAAATCCACCAGGGATCCCGCACAAGCGCCACTATCCTATGGTCGCCGTATCCCGGTGGAAATCTGAATTGCTTACGCTCCCTTATCTTCAAAGGCCTCGATTCCTTCGCATGGCTATCGTTTGCCATAGCCCCCCCCTTATCCAGTAAGCCGCGCAATATGTTATAACTTTTCGAGTTCTAGAAACGGCTCTATAGAAACCGGCAAATTATTCCTTGGTCTCGCCTTCCGGCATAGTCTCGGCCGGAACTTCTTCTTCCTTTTCCACAACAATCGACTTCGCGATGTTTTTGGAGCCTTCCGTAGAATATGTGATATCGGCCCAATCGCCCTTCTTTATGTCAGCAATGGCGGCGGCATTCTCTATCTTCGTATCGCCGGAGGTTGAAAGCTCTATTGCCTTCTCTTCATCAGCATCATAATCGTAATATTGTACGGTCATAGAACCGGCCGATGCATTTACAGCCTGGACTTCACCGTATATATTCAGCGGCTTAGGCTGAGAAGAGGCATCTTTTGGTGTCTGGGCTACGGCAGAGGCATCCGGGTTTACTGCCGGGGTTGCCGCTATGGTCTTACTTTCCTGCTCTTGGCCGGTTTCTTGTGCGAATAGGGGTAGCGCTAAAAATGCGATTGCAGATATAGCTAAAAAAGCTATGGCTTTGCGTCTTTTTAACATAAAACCTCCTTATAATATTTGCCCAAAGAATATAACACAGGGGTATATGTAAAGTCAAGATTAAGTTAAGGCTATCTTCTTACCTTCCGGATTAAATATGGGATAGCGCTTTATACCGGCCTTATCCAGCATATAATACAGAGCCGTTCCTAACACGCCGAAGCCGTAAACTACGCTTCTGGAAAAACTTATCGACGATGATTCTTCGGTATATACGGACGGGCATGTTATCTCTCCCACCCTGAAACCAAAATAGAAAGCTTGCAGAAGCATCTGATTGTCGAAAACAAAATCATCCGAATTTTCCAGTATAGGAAGCTTCAGCAGGACTTCTTTCGAAAAGGCCCTGTACCCTGTGTGATACTCCGATAGCTTCTCGCCTATCATATTATTTTCGACAAGAGTTAGGCACCTATTGGCAATATATTTATATAGCGGCATGCCACCTTTTAGGGCCCTATTGCCAAGTATCCTAGAACCCATAACGACATCAAACATACCGGATGTTATAAGGGCCGCCATGGGTGTGATAAGCTTGGGAGGGTACTGATAATCGGGATGGAGCATGACTACGACATCGGCGCCCAATTTAAGCGCCTCGCGATAACAGGTCTTCTGATTGCCTCCGTATCCCATATTATGATCGTGAACGAAGACCTTGAGGCCTAATTCTTGCGCCACTTGTACAGTACGGTCTTTGGAACCATCATCGGTAACTATGCAGTCATCCACTATGTCTTTTGGTATCTCGGAATAAGTCTGGCGGATGGTTTTTTCGGCATTATATGCCGGCATGACAACGACGATCTTCTTACCGTTCAGCACAAAAAAGATTCCTCCCGATATCAAAGAACCATAACCCAGATTCTCTGTAAGAGATTAAGATATCCGGGTAAATTATTTGCTCCCGGCCAGCCTTACCTGCAGTTCCTGATTCTCTGCCTGCAATTTATCGTAAGCCGCCTTTAAAGCCACTTTTTCGTCGAGTAATTTATCATACTCGCCTTTCAGCGCGGCCTTTTCGTTGGTAAGCGTCTGGACCTGCGTTGACAAGTCCATCTTCTCTTTCAACAGGTTATCGTACTCCGCCTTCATAGCATCCTTAGCCTTTGTTAAAACCGCGACCTTCTCTTCCAAGCCAACTTTCTCGTTCAATAGAGATTTATATTTGTCTTTAGAAACGCCGCAACCGACTACAAACGCCAGAGACACGCATACCAATGATATTACGATAATGTTCGCAAGCTTCATAATTAAATCCTCCGATTTATTTATTCAATAGATAATTACTGTACCAGATATTTCTCAAGCTCGGCCCATGTCTTAGGACCGACTTTCCCGTCTGCCTTAAGCCCCTTGGCCTTCTGAAAATCTATTATAGCCTTCTTGCTCCTCGGCCCTATCTTACCGTCGACTGAACCGGCATAGAAACCGGCTGCCTTAAGGGCCTTTTGAATGTCCCTATTCCTGTCCTGCTTCTCCTGGGTGACGGGTGCCTCTTTTGGCTGCATCGGCGGGGTAGCGGTAGGCGGAATGGTTTCCGTAGCCACCATCTGGGCAGGCTCAAGAGGCGCCTGGGCCGGTATCATCTCCTCGGTAACAACGGTGGTTTCAAGGGCTTCGCTCTGTATCTCAACGGGTTTCTGAGCCTTGGCCTTGCAACCTGCAATAGCCAGCGGTACGGCCAGAACCGCGATAAGCGCGACATATAAAAATCTTTTACTCATCCAACTCCTCCTTTCGTAAAATATTAAAAAAACGATGACTTTGCGCTTTACACTTTTTTATTCGATTATACGCCCGCGCAAAATGTTGTCAAGATATATATGACTGCCTCTACTTAGATTTAGCCCCAACCTTAGAGGTACCGAACCTGGTAACAAGAACGGCTCCATAGCCGGCGGTTAGAAAAAGGACTTTTATGACAGGCCCAACCACCGGGATAAAACCTATAAGGAAAAGGACCAGTATTCCCAAAAGGGCATCGACTATAGGTACTGTTTTCTTGATGAATGATGCCAATATATTTTTGCCTATAAATACACCCGCTGCTATATAACCTATTATCAAGGCCAATACTACAAGAAGTATCTGTACCGGTATCAATATAACGCCTATTATGCTTACCGCAAGAAGGGCAGCTATAGGGACTATCAGTATCATCCAGGCAAGCCCCCAGAGAAGCATGATGCCGAATGATGTTTCCAGGGACTTTACCACTATCTTCATATGGTCAGGCATAAGGGCAATTATAAGTATAGCGAGCCCCAAAAAACCTACCAGCACGAGTATGCTTATTGTAGCCCACAAAGCCAACCAACCGCCTTTCAGTATGGTAGCGAAAGAAGGGATAAAATGCGGCATATAAATCGTGGTCACTCTGCCGACAAGTTCCGCCCCCGGCTCTTTAATAACCTCTCCCCCTATCGAAACTATCTCCCCTCCGACGTAAGAGCCTGGTTTCAAGACTACGAACCCGCCCAGCGCTGTAATATTGCCTCCTACTCTGCCAAAGACCGTGATATTCCCGCTTATTGCAACAACATCGTTAACATCCTGACCTTGAGCTATAGTCACATCGCGATAGAACTTTACCACATCCTCGCCCTTGGCAAAAGCGGTGCCGTAAATGGTTAATACCATAAATGCCGCAGCAAAACCCGCCAATACTTTTTTCATGCCCCCTCCGTTTATTTATCTGCCCTTATCCATACCGGATAAAAATTTCTCCATCCTTCTCATCGCTTCCTTAAGCTTATCCATGCTTGAAGCATACGATATGCGTATAAAACCCTCCCCGAGCGGCCCGAATGCCGTCCCTGGAACCACCGCCACCTTCTGGCTTTCAAGCAGTCTCTTAGAAAACTCCAGAGAAGAGAGCCCGAATCTTTTAATCGAAGGAAAGGCGTAAAAAGCCCCTTCCGGCATGTGGCAGTCAAGCCCCATCTCGTTCAACCTTGACACCACGAAAGAGCGTCTGCGTCTATATTCGCGCTTCATCTCCTGCACGGATTTTTCGCAATTTTTCAATGCCTCCCTTGCGGCTATCTGAGACATTATGGGTACGCACATCATAGTATATTGGTGTATCTTTGTCATAGCATATATAGCTTCTTTGGGACCGCAGGCATAACCTATGCGCCAACCGGTCATCGCGAAAGCCTTCGAGAAACCATTCAGATATATCGTGCGTTCTTTCATCCCGGGTAGGCCGGGAAATGGCGTATGTGCATAGTCATACGTAAGTTCACAATATATCTCGTCGGTTATCACCATAAGGTCGTGTCTTAACACGGCACGAGCTATTTTTAAAAGGTCCTGCTTCGAATAGGATGCGCCGGTGGGATTACTGGGGTAATTTAAAAAAAGGATTTTTGTCTTTTTATCGCAATACCTATCTATATCGGCGGCAGTTATCCGATAGCCGTTGTCCGGACCGGTCCTGATGAATACGGGCTTCCCTCCGCACAGAGTCACATTGGGGCCGTACGAAACGTAGCTGGGCTCCGGTACCAGGACCTTATCGCCGGGTTCTATCAAAGTGCGAAGAGCCAGATCTACCGCCTCGGAGACTCCTACCGTTATAAGCATGCCCTCCTCGGGGTCATATTTCAGACCGTACTTACGTTCAAGATACCTGGCCAGTTCCTGCCTAAGCTCTGCCATACCTTTATTGGATGTATAAGAAGTGTACCCCTCCTCCAGACCGTATATGGCGGCCTCGCGGACGTTCCATGGAGTGACAAAATCCGGCTCACCCACACCTAAAGATATTACGTCCTTCATTCCGAGCACAAGGTCAAAGAATACCCTTATGCCGGAAGGAGGAATCGATTGGACAGTTTTAGAGATCTTCATTAAAAGTCATTTCCCATGCTTTAGTGCAAAGCGAAAAGAGAAAAGTGCAAAGAGAATCTATAAAAGTCTCTATTTCAATTTTTCACTTTACACTTTAAACAAACTCAATTTAACTCACAACGATATCGCTTGCCTTTTATCCGACAGCGCCTTACGGAGAATATCGCCGTCCTCTTTGTACTTCTTCAGTATGAAATGCGTCACCGTTCCCCGCACATGCTCAAGAGGCGACAACTTCTCCGCTACAAAATTTGATATCTTATGTATGTTTTTGCCCTCTACCACAACCAAGAGGTCGTATGTGCCGGACATGAGATAGCAGCTTGTAACCTCTGGAAACTGATACACCCTCTCTGCTATATGCTCAAAACCCAGATTTTTTTGAGGGGCCACTTTTACTTCTATTAGAGCGCGGACAGAGCTATCCTCTTCGCGAAGCAGCTCTTTATTTATTATAGTTTTATACTTCAAGATCACCCCGGCCTTCTCCAGCTTCTTTATCTCGTTCTTGACTGCCTGAGGCTTAATCTTGAGCATCCGCGCTATCTCTTCCGGAGTCGTGCGGGCGTCCTTTTCCAATATCTCAAGTATCTCGTTCATCATATCCTCCATTAACGGCAAGAAGGTTGAGGTTGAGGCTAAGGTCAAGGCTTTTTATCCTATGAACCTTAACTTAAACCTTAACCTAAATATATATTCTACCGCACACATTGAAAAGGGCTACCCGACTTTCATCCAGAGGGTAGCCCCTTACAGTAACTATAAATGTCGTTATTTACTTCGTTACCGCTCCCTCGCCTTTATCCGAGCCGCCGGCAAGATATTTACTCAATGCGTCCCATGTCTTTTGACCGGCAACACCGTCGGAAACTAAACCGTGATCTCTCTGAAACGCCTTTATGGCCCTCTTTGTGTTCCTGCCTTTTATTCCATCTACTTTGCCGCTGTAATACCCGGCATTTTTAAGGGCCCTCTGGACATCTTTTACATCTGCCTTGGAAGTGGTCAGACCTGTCCGGCTGGTAAAATTGGTATCGGCCGGCCATGAAGGCTCGCTGACAGCTACGGGCACCTCCTTAGGCGCCTCGGAGACTACCCTTTCCACTTCCGCCTGTTTAGCCTCTACGCCTTCGACTCTTGTCTCCAGCGTATCGACCCTGGTCCTTATACCGGAAATTTCTTCGTTGATCTTCTTTCTGGGAGTACTGCAACCGGAAATGACAAAAGACGCCACACATATGATAGCTATAAAAACAATACTCTTTCTCAACATCTTTACCCCCTCCTATTCTGACAAATCAAAAAAAGGTATAATGAAAGTATACAACTTTTCCGAAAAAAATCAATGTTAAATGATACCGAATTTCTATTTAATAAATCTCGCGGCTTCTTTAACGGATGATCCTTCATGAACTATAGCGCTTACGGCTTTAATCATGCCAAGGGCTTTAGGTGACTGCCATATGTTTCTCCCCATATCTACACCCTTTGCGCCTTCTTGCATAGCTTCGTAAGCGAGATTTAGCGCATCCATCTCCGTTTCCAGCTTAGGGCCGCCGGCTATAACGATAGGAACCGGACAGGACTTTACAACGTTTCTGAAATTATCGCAGTAATAAGTTTTTACGACTTGGGCTCCGAGTTCCGCGGCGATCCTGCAAGATAATCCAAGGAATCTGGCATCCCGCTTCTCCAGTTCCTTACCCACGGCAGTAACAGCCAAAACCGGCATGCCATAACGCTGGCCTTCATCAACCAGTTTGCCCAAACACATCAGGGTCTGATGCTCGTGCTCAGTCCCTATATATATAGAGAAAGCTACGGCGGAGGAGTTAAGGCGCAGCGCCTCTTCCATAGATGTATGTATGCCTTCGTTGGACAAAGCTGGGCCTACTATACTGTTACCGCCGGAAACCCGGAGTATAAAAGGCTTATCGATGGATGCGTCTATGCAATTTCTAAGAACGCCTCTCGTGAGCATAAGAGCGTCGGTATAAGGCATAAGCGGTTTTACCGTCTTACCCGGTTCTTCCAATTTCGATATCGGGCCTAAAAAGTAACCGTGGTCTACGGCAAGCCAAACAGCGTTCCCGGTACCCGGCCTCATAAGCCTCGATATCCTGTTTTTCATGCCCCAATCCATTGCAACCTCCGTGTTATAGACACGTTAGTGCAAAGTGCAAATAGAAAAGTGTAAAGAGGACTTTTTTGTTATATCTTTACACTTTTCATTTTTCACTTTTCACTTCTTAACTTACTCCTCATCTTCTCCAACTCATCCCACATCTCTTTCGGCATGCGGGAACCGAATTTCGTTAAGAATTCTTCGGTAGCGTCGGCCTCCTTAGACCACTCTTCTTTTTTGACTTCGAATAGCTTCTCCATATCCGCGAGCGGTATAGAAAGGCCTCTCAAATCCATATCCTTTATATGCGGAACCAGACCCATAGAAGTTTCTTTGGCACCCACCTTACCGTCTACCCGGTCTATTATCCATTTAAGAACCCTTATATTATCACCGAAGCCGGGCCATATGAATTTGCCTTCATCGTTGGTCCTGAACCAGTTTATCGAATATATTTTCGGAGGATTTTTGAGACGCTTCCCTATCTTGAGCCAATGGGAAAAATAATCACCCATATTATAACCGCAGAAAGGAAGCATAGCCATAGGATCACGGCGCAAAACACCCTCTTGGTGTATAGCGGCGGCCGTAGTCTCAGAACCCATCCGGGCGCCCATGAAGACGCCCTGGGACCAATCAAAGCTCTCTTTTACCAAAGGCACGGTATGGGTCCTCTTTCCGCCGAATAAGATAGCGGAAATGGGCACGCCTTTGGGGTTTTCGTATTCCGAGGAGAGAACCGGGCACTGTTTCATCGATACGGTAAAACGCGAATTAGGATGGGCGGCCTTGGTACCCA
This sequence comes from Candidatus Omnitrophota bacterium, assembly GCA_017993955.1. GTDB lineage: Bacteria > Omnitrophota > Gorgyraeia > 2-01-FULL-45-10 > 2-01-FULL-45-10 > JAGOLR01. The sequence goes on along the minus strand of JAGOLR010000004.1, from coordinate 34,240 downwards.
TAGATGCGTTCCATGGCTTACCCTGCCAGTCGATCACGTTCTTCGGGATATCACCACCGATGCCCTCCCACCATGGTTCGTTCCTGTCCAGATCTATCGCCGTATTAGTAAACAGCGTAGGTAAGAAATCGCCTTTTTTAAGCGTTCTCATCATATTTGGGTTGGTCTTCATGCCGGTGCCGGGGGCCACGCCGAAAAAGCCCGCCTCGGGATTTATAGCCCATAGCCTGCCGTCAGGGCCTACGTTCATCCAGGCTATATCGTCTCCGAGCGTCCACACCTTGTATCCCGGAAGAGCCGATTCAAGCATAGCCAGATTTGTCTTGCCGCAAGCGCTCGGCAATGCGGCCGTCATATAGGTTGTCTTGCCTGCGGGATCCTGCACGCCGATTATCACCATATGTTCGGCAAGCCAGCCTTCCTGTAACCCGAGATATGAAGCTATCCTAAGCGAGAAACATTTCTTACCCAAAAGGGCATTGCCGCCGTAACCGGAACCTACGCTCCACACAAAATGCTCGTCCGGGAAATGCATGATAAATCTTTTTTCCGGGTCCAGGTCCCCTATCGAATGGAAGCCTTTTACAAAGTCATTCTGAGAACCTATCTTATCTATGGCGGCCCTGGTCATCCTGGTCATGATGCGCATGCTTACCGCAACATAAGAAACATCGGTTAGCTGTATGCATGCTTTTGCGTAAGGAGACTGCGAATGGCCCATCATGTAAGGCATGACATACATCGTTCTGCCGCGCATGCAGCCGTCGGATAATTTGCGCATCTTCGCCTTGGCTTCTTCCGGGTCCATCCAGTTATTATTTGGGCCGGCATTCTCTTTGTCTTTGTGACATACAAATGTAAGATGTTCCGTGCGAGCTACATCGGTAGGATGGCTTCTGTGAAAATAGCATTTGGGATATGTATCTTGGTTAAGCTCACTGAAGATAGGAGTCCCGGCTATCTTCTCATCTTTCATACCTATCTCAATAAGCCTGCGGGCCTCCTCGTCGGAACCGTCGCACCAGTATATCCTGTCAGGTTTTGCAAGTTTTGCCTGTTCTTCAACCCAGCGTTCTAATGGAGTCATCTCATCCTTATAAAATATAGATTTGAAAATTGAGCTTATCTCTATTTCTGCGGCTCTATTATCACCTTCATCGAATCTCCTGCCTCCGACACCAGCGCGAATCCATTAGCAGCATCGGCAAGTCCGAATTTGTGCGATATCATATCACAAACATCGATTTTTCGCGAGCTAATTAATTTCAGCGCATCTAAATGGTCTTGCGGGCTACCCGCGTAGGAACTGGTCAGCGTCACTTCGTTCCTCCAAAAAATATCGTTCACCGGAAGAGAGATAGAGACTCCTTTGCCAGCCGCCGCAAAAAATAGTATAGTCCCGCCTTTCTCGATAGACCTCATAGCCTGATCCATCGCCTGAGTAGCGCCGGTACATACAACGACCAGGTCGGCAAGCATACCGCCGTTCTTAGATTTTAACAGCTCAGGAGTATATTCCCGAGCATTGATCGCGTGATCCGCGCCAAATTTTTTAGCCATGCCAAGGCGGTAATCTACCACATCGGTTGTGAATACTTTGCCTATTCCGTTAACTTTCGCAAGCTGTATATGTAATAGCCCTGATATGCCGGACCCTATAACGAGAGCACTCTTGCCTTTGTTTTTCTTCTTTTCCGAAAACCCTGCGAGACGCTGCCCCCTGATAACGCAAGCAAGGGGCTCTATAAATGTAGCCTCGTCGAAAGTAACGTCTTTAGGTAAAAGATACGTGCCTTTATCGACATTTATCTTTGGAACCCTGACGAACTCGGAAAATCCTCCGGGATCAAAATTTGTTTTGCGCAGAGTATCGCATACTGTCTCATGGCCGTCCTTACAAAAACGGCACTTACCGCAAGGCACGTGATGCGATACCGCGACTCTATCGCCTGTTTTGAAACGCTTCACTCCCCTGCCGGTCTCGGCCACTACTCCGGCTATCTCATGACCTAGGACAAGGGGCACGCGGTGTATTCGGTACCACTCCAGGCAATCGGTGCCGCAGATGCCGCTGGATTCTATGCGCACAAGGATCTCCCCCGGCCCGATGACGGGTTTAGGCTTCTCTTCAAGCCTCACATCTTTGTTACTGTAATACATAGCCACTCGCATTATATCACCGCCTCCGCTATAGCTCTGGCTATGGCATTCGCTATAAATGGCTCGTCGTTAGAATTTCTGTCCGGGATATTAAACTGGCTTACATGAACTACGCCTTTACTCTCTAGAGTATTTCGTATAGTATTGAAGCATCTCCCGACACCCGCTCCGCTTCCGGAAGTCAAGAATACTATCGCCCGTTTCCCCTGGATACCGCTCAATTTATCCAGGTATGTGTTAACAGCGGGTACCGGAGCAAATGCCCATACAGGACATCCTAAGACTATAAGGTCGTAATGGCTTAAGTCGAAAGTTACACCCGGCTCCAACTCTGCCCTGGATCTTGCAAACGCGGCCCTGCATTGACCGAAGAAAGTCTTTACTTCATTTACGGGTTTCAATCTTTCTAAAGTGACATCCCCTCTGGCCCCTAGTTCTCGGGCCATATATTCGGCGACCATCTTAGAATGGCCGGTGTAAGAATAGTAAGCTATCATAGATCTCATACATACCCCCAGACATATTAAGAAAGCATATTATCAAAATCTTCCGTCTAATACAATGATTTTCCAGGATCAACCGCTCTCCCCTACTTTTTAAGATACGCCTTTAGAATCTTCTGTTCTGTAACGGGCCTGTCAGAAGGGTCGGTAGCCGTCCTTTCTATTTTTTGCACTATATCATAACCGGAAATGACTTTACCGAAAATCGTGTGGTGCATATTAAGCCACGGAGTCTTGGCAGTTGTTATAAAGAACTGGCTTCCGTTAGTATTCGGGCCGGCATTGGCCATGGCAAGTATCCCGGGAGCGTCAAATTGCACTTTTTTATCCAGCTCATCGCCAAACTTCTTGCCCCATATCGACTCCCCTCCCATGCCGCTTCCTGTCGGGTCGCCTCCTTGTATCATAAAACCTTTTATAACTCTATGAAATACTAGCCCGTCGTAATACCCCTTCTCGACAAGCCCGATAAAATTTTCGCATGCCTTAGGGGCAACTTCCGGCATAAGCGCTATCTCCACCTTGCCCTGATTAGTCTCGAGAACCACTATATTGTCTGCCACGACACCCTCCTCTGTTTATCTATTCAAAAAGCTTCTCGTATTCGCCATAACCTTCTTTACCGAGATCCTCTTTAGGTATGAACCTGAGCGAAGCCGAATTTATGCAATACCTAAGACCCGCCGGCGCCGGCCCATCATTAAATACATGACCCAGATGGGAATCACCGCCCTTACTTCTTACCTCCGTTCTTTCCTCGGCAAGTTTATTATCCTTCTTCTCAACTATGTTTTCCGGCTCTAACGGCTTTATAAAACTCGGCCAGCCCGTTCCGGAATCGAACTTATCCCTAGAGCTGAAGAGGACCTCTCCCGAAACTATGTCGACATATATGCCGTCCCTTTTGTTATCCCAGTACTCGTTCTGAAAAGGCGGCTCTGTGCCGCAGGCCTGGGTCACATCGTATTGCATAGGAGTCAACTTTTTCTTAAGGTCCTTTTTTGCCGCGCCTGACTCGGGTTTCCCCCATAACTTCTTTAGGAAACCCGCCCTGCCCGAACCTTCTTTATAGAGGCCGTACTGGATCGGTTTCTTTTTATAATACTCGCGGTGATACTCTTCGGCCGGATAGAATTTAGATGCCTTTATTATAATGGTAGCTATGGGCTTATCGAATTTACCGGATCTCTCTATCCGGGTCCTGGAGTCCTCGGCCAAGCGCTTTTCTTCGTCGGTGTTATAAAATATGGCCGTCTTGTACTGAGGACCTTTGTCCGCAAATTGCCCCATATTGTCCGTCGGGTCTATATTCTTCCAGAAGACTTCGAGGAGCCCGGAGTAACTGACCTTCGACGGATCGTACGTTATCTCTACGGCCTCCACGTGCCCGGTATCTCCCGACGACACCTCTTCGTACGTAGGATCTTTTTTCGCGCCGCCTGTATACCCTGGGATGACGCTAACAACCCCCTCGGTCTGCGCAAATGGCGGTTCCATGCACCAGAAACAACCTCCTGCGAATATGGCCTTCTTCATATCGTCTCCGCGATTTTCTTTATATACATGCGCCTCTTCGGATCCCGCCAAGCCGGTCCCGAAGCACAGCATTATTATGAAGAATGAAAGCGATATAATTTTCATGGTTAGAAAACAGGGGAGGCTTGAGCCTCCCCTGTTTAATTTATATTTAAAAACAAACTCCGGAGGAACGCCTATCTCCCCTTGAGGTTCTCGAACATCTCTTCGTGGCCGATCTCCTCGCCCATTATATGGGTGACGAGCTGGTAAGTATCGTGGTCTTTGCCGAATGTCTTTTTTGCCAGCTTATTATAGACATCTATAGCGCCGGCTTCCGCCTCTGTAACTATCTTTATTATTGCGTCATAATCAGAGAGGTTCTTCATCACGCCGGGATATCCGTTATTTGAACCTTTTTCTATGTCGTTTAAGGCATTGGTAGGAAGCCCACCGAGTTCTATGATCCTCTCCCCTAACTCCTGGGCGTGCTCGAGTTCATCCTTGGCTATCTTATTCAAAAACTCCGCCATATCTTCATAGCCTTTACCCTCGACCGCCAAAGCCATATACCACCAGGCATAGTACGCAAGCCACTCATCGCAATAAGCCTTATTCAAGTCCTTAATAAGATCCTTCAGATCGATCTCTACTATCTCTCTGGATTTCTTTCCCATATTGCGCCTCCTTTTTTGAACTTTTTTTATTATACCATAAAGATAATATTAAATTAATTTATTCTTGAAACCGCCGCATAATTTTTCCAGCGCAATATGCGCTACGGTAAGTCCGAATATACCGGTTATTGTGGGAAGACTGCCGAGCTTACTTCTCGGGCGGCCGCGCTTATAATCGTCTTCGGAATGCGCATTGGTCGGATCTATCGCCAGCTTGTTCCTGGGTTCTTCGGAGTAAACGCAAATTACCCCGCGGCCAATACCCTCTCTTTTTAATTTGCCTCTCAATTGTCTGGCCAGTGGGCAGGATCTTGTATCCAAAAGATCGGCAACCCTTACTGATAGAGGATCTAATCTGGTAGCCGCGCCCATAGAAGATATTACAGGTATCTTTCTACGATAACAAGCCGAGATTAGCTGCGCTTTCGGGCTTAGTGAGTCTATCGCATCTATCACCAGGTCCGGTTCATTATCGAATATGCGCGCAAAAGACTCCTGCGCGGCAAAGGACTCAAGAACATCGACCGCGCATGACGGGTTTATATCCTTGACCCTTTGGGCCGCAAGGCTTACTTTAGACTGACCTATAGTAGATCTAAGGGCAAGTATGTGGCGGTTAAGATTACTCGATTTTATCTTATCGAAATCTACCAGACGCATGCGACCTACACCGGCCCGAGCCAAGGCCTCTACGGCATAGCTTCCGACTGCGCCTATACCCACAATCGTTACGGACGCCTGGCGTATCCTTTTAAGCTTCTCTTTACCGAGAAGTAATTCCACGCAAAAAAATTGATCCATTATCCCACACATGCCTTTCAAATTCTTCGGGAGCCATACCTCTCATGGCTCCGGCCGTACTATAAATTTTTTTTATGCGCGAAAAATATTCATCCGCGCTGTACGCTTCGTCTTTCGGTTTCCCGGGAACGTAAGGATAGTCGGTCTCGAGGACCAACCTGTCGATGGGCGTTGCCTGAAAAGCCAGCCTCACTTTATCAGGACCGCCTTCGGCGATGCCAAGCGAAAAAGACAAATACGCCCCCATTTTTAAAAGGGTTGCAAGCGTATCCGCTGATCCGGAAAATAGGTGTACCATAAAAGGAATATCGGTCATGCATCTGGCCTTAAGCTCGTCTATGAGCGTACCCCAGGCGCCTACGCAGTGTAGCGTTACGGGACGCTTAAGCTCTGACGCCAGATCAAGCTGAGCCCTGAATACCGAAAGCTGAAGATCTCTGTCCGGACGGAATTTACCGTGGTCAAGCCCTATCTCTCCTACTCCGGATTTCGTTTTTGAAAGGATAGCCTCCAAGGCCTCAATCCAGCCTGTACCTGTACGCTTCACCATCCAAGGATGCACACCGAAAAATGGTACGACATTTTCACATCGAGCCGATATGGACTCCACATTCTTCCAGTCTAATGGGCTTGTGGCATTACACAACATTCTGCCTACCCCGTTTGGGCCGGACCCTGACAATATCCCGGATTCCACCTCCGAATCCTTTATATCTTGGATGTGTATATGTATATCTTGCAACATATGATCAATTTCATTTCTTAAGCGATCCGGCCAGCTCCCGGTTTTCGGACAGGTTCCCGTAATGCAACACAACAAAACCGCCGGCACCCGATCTTTTAGCAATATCTATCTGCTTTGCAAAACCGGAAGGAGAATCGGCCATATCATAGGCGCCTATTGCTATATTCACTTTCTTAAAATCATTAGCCATTGATTTAGCGTCATAGACATATATCTTGAATCTATCCGAGTCTTTGGTATAACTCATGAATGTCACGCTATCGACGAGGCCGCTATTCAGCCAGTAGGGCCAATCCTGGTACGCTTCATAGTAAGCCCTTATATAAGAAGCGCACCCTGTAACCGATATGGTTATATCCGGACGCACGGCCCTGGCGGTTCTGACTAGCAGATTAAGCAGTTCCGTGACCTGCTTACGCTTCCAGTCTTTCCAAACCCCGGAATTCTCATTTACACGACTATGGCCGGTATATCTTTTGAAACGCTCGATATTCATATCCGTATATCCATAGGTCGGGTTCTGGTCGGGATATCTTATATAGTCGAATTGTATCCCGTCCAATTCCGGATACGCCGACAAAAGATCATAAACCACTTTGGCAAGGTCTCTTCGTACTCTCACGTCGCCCGGCTCCAGAAAATACTGGCTGTCGATCCTGTAATCTTCGATAGCCTTCTTTTCTTTCAGGTTTCGAGTCAGTATTTCCGGCCCGTATTTTTGCAGTATGGGCGCTTCCGTATTAGCGCTAAGGCTCAACAGATTAAGCCAGGCATGCACTTTTATGCCGGCATTGTGGGCATGTTTTATTAAAGCATCTAATGGATCCTCGGACATCTTACTTACACATCCGATATAAGGCCCTGCGTCAGCCGCGTCCGACAAAAACCATGACCGGTTAGCCCGGTATACCTGTATAAATATATCATCTATCCCAGACTCTCGGGAGAACTCTATAAGTTTTAGAATATTCTCAAGATTTGACAATACGGGAGGATCCTGTATAAGAGAGACGTATATGGCCTTACGCACCGGCTCTTCGGCCTTCGCGTTTACCGGTAAAACAATTGACGCGCACAAAAATATGACCAGCAATATACTATTCGATCTTCTCATACCCGCCTACAAGCCCTGCAAGATAATCCGGTATGCCGGTTTTAAAAGATAGCCTCTCCCCGGTTCTCGGATGAATGAACGATATGGAATAAGCGTGGAGCGCCAGCCGCCTATATCCGTCCTGCGCAAAGCCATATTTTTTGTCACCTGCCACCGGATGGCCCTGATCGGACATGTGCACGCGTATCTGATTCTTTCTTCCGGTGATCAGATCTATTTCCAAAAGGCTGAAGCCTTTCGACTCCTTCAGGACCCTGTACTTCGTGGTGGATAATTTGCCTCTGGATCTGTCTGGCGTAGAATACACTACCCTGGCTTTGTTCTCGGCCAGATAAGAAGTAACCACGCCGGATTTCTGAGGGAAAGTCCCGTGAACTACCGCGATATATCTCTTCTCGGTCCTATCCCATCCGTTCTGGAGGGCGATCTTCGCTCTTTCGTTCTTGGCAAATAGCACCAGGCCGGATGTGTCGCGATCGAGTCTATGGACGATAAATATACGATTGCGCGATCTGGTATATCCTTTGCGGACATAATCGGTGATTATCCGATATGCCGTATTTTCCGATTCTTTTTCGGACGCCATAGTCAAAAGGCCAGGCGGTTTATCGATAACTATGATATCGCCGTCCTCATATATTACCTTTATGCCTTTAAGACGGTCTATCCGCACACTACTCCCTGTCTTTGTTGATCATACCTATCATCTCACACAATCTGCCGTAATTACGGAAATTAAATTTCATTATAAGTCTGGGGAGCTCCGGGAATTCCTCCTTATGAAGTTCCGCCTTTAAAGGAGGTGACCTTTTTATTTCACCGGATGTAAGAATGTCTTTGAATTTAATATTCAACGCATTCAGGGTCTTATCGGAGATATCTCTGTTAAGCCTGAGAACGGTCGCGCCGGCAACATACCTTATGGAGTGATAAACCCTGTAAAAGTCTTCAATATATTTAATAGCATCGTCTACATTCCTCACTATTCTGAAAAGACTGAAATCTTCCTTAGATATAAATCCTTTGCCGAGAAGCTCTCTTACGACAAAGCGTCTCCAAACCGACCAATAGGTAGAACCTTTGGGCTCCACCATGACGACCGGCCTTGGCCTTGACTTTCCAGTCTGGATGAGCGTAAGCATCTCAAACCCCTCATCGTGCGTACCGAACCCGCCGGGGAATAACACCGTCGCGTCGGTCTCTTTAACGAACATCAGCTTACGCGTAAAGAAGTATTTAAAATTAATTATCTTATCTTTTTCGTCTATATAGGGATTGGGCTTCTGTTCATAGGGCAGACGTATATTCAACGCGAACTCCATACCAGCTCTCGCCCCTTTATTACCGGCCTCCATCACCCCCGGGCCGCCTCCGGTCACCACCATATAGCCATTATCGGTCATCTTCCTGGCGAACTCTTCCGCCATCTGGTAGTCGGCGGAAGTCTTTGCGGAGCGGGCGGAGCCGAATATGATCACTTTCTTCACCGTTCTGTAGGGAGAGAAGATTTTGAAAGAATAACGCAGCTCTTTTAGCGCGTTATTGACGAGCTTCAGATCTCCTTTATCGGTAGACTCCTTGCCTAGCTTCACCGTTGTCGTGATTATCTCCCTGAGCAGCTTCTCCGTCTCCCGGGAAGCGCAGCACCCTACAAGCTCGTGTATGAGCCTGTCTATAGGCTCATCCCCTACCTCATATCCCTTTGGCATTCGCGCCATTTTTAACCTTTCATTTAGAAACCAATCTATCCGATACCGAGAATATCTTACCCCCAAGGTGGTGCATTATCTTGGGGCCGGATCTCTCCGGATGCCATCTGTCAGTGAAAATATCTTCCTCGGCTTCGGCATAGACAACATCACCCACTATAACACTGTAATTCGCTAATAAATTATCGTCTCTATGAAGCTTGCATTCCAAAATACCTATAGCGTCGGAAAGGCGCGGAGATTTAATTTCCTTGGAGGCTTCCTCCTTGATGCCGAATTCTTTTATCTTGTCTACCTTCGCCCCAGAGATACTTCCTAATTTACATACCACGCCGGCCATATCGCTGGAGGGTATATTTATTACGAAATCGCCCGTCTGCAGTATGGCCTTATGTATGAAATGGTCCTTCCATATTTCTAAGGCAACTATCGGCGGATCGTCCGAAAAAGGCATATGCCAGGCTATAGGCGTGATGGCCGGGCGGCCGTTGTATAAAGAACTGACCAGCACCACCGGGCCTGGTCCCAATAACCTGTAAGCCATATCCAAACTAACCGCTTTCCTCATATGTCACCCCGTAGTTTTTAGGCTAACTTATCGTCTCGGCACTATACCTGGCGATAAGCCCCGTCTTGAGAGAGTGACGATAGACCAGCCCCAGAAAATAGTACGCCGCGATTATATATACCATGGCAAGGGCTCCGCCTTTTGCCAGCGCTATGCCATGCACAATGCCTCCGGAAAGTACGGAACGTAGTCCTTCGAATACATATGAAGGCGGAATAAAAAGAGAGACCGCCTGCATCCATTTAGGCAGTGTCGATATCGGGTACAATACTCCCGCGAAAGGAGATATTAGGGCCGGTAGCGGCCATATGAACCATTCTGATGCCGGCCCGAACCTTAACACTATGGCGCATGCAAAGATACCCAATGCTATGCCGAAAAGGAATAGTATCGCAAGAAAAGGCATGATCATAAGTCCATATATAAGAAGGGATAATTTAAAAAATATAGATGCGATAAACAGCATTACCGCAAGGCCTATGGCGCTTGTAGCTATACTCGACAGTACCAGCCCACCCACATATTCGGATATCAATATGGGGGTCGCGAATACATTCAGGAAATTCCTGGACCATACGTCCTCAAAAAATGCCATAGTCACGCCCTGCATGATACGTATGAAGAAGTCCCACAAGAGTACAGCTCCGAGAAGGACCGGGACGAAATTTATGCTGCCGGAAGTTACGGTGTTAAGGTACTTTGTCAGGAAGCCCCATAATATCATGTCGACGGCTATCCAGGCAAATGTCGGAAATACGCGCGAAAAACTACCCTTTATCAGGTAGATCTGCCTTAATAATATCGCGATGATGCGGTTAAAAGACATATCTTAGTTCATCCCCAGCGTCAAAGGCTCGCGCGCCACAGTGATAAAAAGATCTTCCAGGGTCTTCTTGCCGTGCTCGGCAGGAAGCGCCTTCGGATTCCCCTCCAGCAATATCTTGCCGTGCGATAAAAAAAGGACCCTGTCGCATACGTCCTCGACTTCATACATATTATGCGAAGTCCATAGCACGGCGCCAGAACCCCTTGCGGCAAATTCGCGGATATTGTTGCGCACCTCGTGCGCCGTGGCCGGATCGAGAGACGAGGTCGGCTCATCGAGAAGCAAAAGTTCCGGATTGTTAAGCATCGCCTTGGCAAGCCCCACACGGGTCTGTTCACCCGAAGAGAGAACGCCGCACTTTTTATTACGGAATTTGTCGAGATCAAATTTTTTCAGGAGACCTTCGATATGATCTGCCAGGCCTTTAACGCCGTAGAGCATGCCGAAGACCTTTAAATTCTGCATGACGGTGAGGTTTCCGGGAAGAGGCGCATATACGGCGGTAAAATTGGTATTTCCGATGGCTTCGGACCTTTGCGATGCAAGATCAAAATCTTTTATAACTATCGCCCCGGAGTCGGGCCTGAGGACCCCCAGGATCATATTTATGGTCGTAGTCTTACCGGCGCCGTTGGGTCCGAGAAGGCCCACTATCTCATTGCGCTTCACGTCAAACGAAATCTTATCCACGGCGATCTTATTGCCATAGGATTTACTTAAAGATGTAACCGAAAGCACCTTTCTCATGCCCAGATTATACCCTTATAATTCCGCGGTTTCAACTGGAAGGCGAAATTAAAAGCCCACCGGTTAACGGTGGGCTTTTATTAAAACAAACTGCGGACTATATTCTGGCGATTATTTCTGCGCTCTCTTCTTTCTTATCCTGGACAACCCCATGCCGATCGCACCCATAATAAAGAGGCTTGAGGATACCGGTTCGGGTACAGCTGCATTGCCATTAAGCATGACATTATCCAATCCCAGGACCTTGGCGACATTGGACGGATAGTCGCTGAATATTGTAAAAGCGTCAACGTGAGTGAGGGTTTCGCTAAAAGGTTTTAGCATATAAGTATCTACGGGCGCCCATCCGTTTGCGACGGCTTCCGCGTCGCTCCATAAGGGGTCGAACTGAATATCGAAATGCTGCCAGGTACCGGCATTTTCTATGGTAAAGTCGTTCAAAACATATTCCCATCCATTATATGAAGGACTATAGCGAAATACCAGGGATGGCTTATAAGCGGGGAGCTGCTGAAGCAAAACCATCATATCGAAAGAGGCGCCGTTAAAACCGCGCGATGCATAATTACCCGTAAAATCCGCGGTTGTATTTTTGAAACCTATAGTGCGATTTCCGCCTATCTTTATATAACCTCCGGAATTGCCTCCCGTTGCGGAATATTCTATCCACGTACCCGTGCCTGAGGCGTCCCACCCGTCAAGTCCATCCGCAGGATCATCCCACGTAGCGATAACGGTGGCTCCGGCGACTTGCGGCGCCAGAAGCAACAACGAAACAATAATAAATACGACTAAACGCATGCGTTCTCTCCTTTCATTTTATACTTGTTTTTATGTAAGCAAAAATCGTTCCAGATATCGGTAAAATTTCTAATCTGAAATACCGCCTGTCATCCGAGCTTAAACAAGATATGTAGATAAAAATATACACCTGTCTCATTACTAAATATTCTGCGTAATATATAAATTTATAACTTCCGCAATATCTCTTTGGCGACCTTTACGCCCGATAACAACATGCCGCCGAATATAGGCCCCATCCTGGGTCCGCCAAATACCGCATTGGCGCACATCCCGCAGACATAGAAGCCCGGGCACACCTCTTTGGAATTTTTCACGATCGTATTCTCGCCAACCTCAGCCCACATAGACTGCTCACCCATAAGCTTACCCGTATTTGTATTTAATCGGATTCCGGATTTTTTCTCTATGATCTTAGCCACCTCGGACGGATGGCCGGTTGCGTCCACCACAAATTTCGCACGCATGGTAATAGGATCGACGTGTAGATTGGCGATCTCTACTGCGCTCCAGTTCAACACAAGCCCGCAAACCTTATTATCCCGCACCATAACATCCTCGGCACTTAATAGGTTAAAGACTTTAAGACCGGCCTTTACCGCCTTTGAGCATATGGTCGATACCGTTTCGACGGAATCGGAAAGATAGTAGTTATTTTCGTATTGGCTGGTCCGGATTTCCAGTTCGTCCATGATCTTCTTGGCAGAAGACTGGACAACGATCTCGTTGAACATGATCCCGCCGCCCCACATGCCTCCGCCGACAGATAGCTTCCTCTCAAAAAGGACTACGTTCTTACCCGCCTTTGCCAGATAATATCCGCAGACGAGCCCCGCCGGACCGCCGCCCACGATGGCCACATCCGTTTCAAGCGCCTTTATAAGTTTTTTACTGTACGATTCTATAATGGCCTTCGAGATCTTTATCTCATCCAGTGCCATGCGACACCTCCATTTGGTAAAACAAAAAACCCCGCATGCCAGCATATGCGAGGTTTATTTCTTATCCCTACGCTGGCATTATCCAGATCATTCTACTCCGCTCAAAGTCTTTCGTCTTCGAGCTTCGTAGAAATGATTCCTGCGAAGCCCTGCCACCGTTTAACCGGTGATGGGCGTAGCAGAATCAGGTTCATAGGGTAACTCCGTTACATCGGAGACTCTCAGGCCGTAATACGGCCTCCCCAAAAAAATATCAAATTATAAAGAACTATAATATCTTTAAAAACACCGGGATGGAGATTAGTAACGCCGCGCACAACACCCACCAGCCTATATTGCCCACATATGGGGATATTATTATGCCTATAGCCAGTCCGCCGAGCGCTTTCGCGCTAACGAATAAAAAGAACAATGGGTTGTCCAATCCCTTTATTCTTTTCAGCATCTCGCCATACCATCTTATTATCCGCATAACTACCACCCCCTTTTAGACAGAGTGCTCACGACGCTCTTCGCATTTAACACACATCTTCGCATGAGGAATTGCCTTAAGCCGCTCTAACCCTACCTCTTCTCCGCAGTCTATGCAATAGCCGTATTTGCCGGAAGCTATCCGCGCAAGCGCCTCTTCGATAAGTTGTATTTCCGACTCTTCCATACCGTCTGCCGCTTCTATAGAGTCTATATTTTCTCTTACCCCGTAGACATCGTCGCTCTGAGCGGCGGATTCCTTCAGATACTCTGCGTGAGTGCCTATCTCGCACCTAAGCTCTTTGTGACGCGCCCGAAGCATCTTCTCGATAGCGTTTATGTCAACGGATGATATATAACCGCCCATCGATCTCTCCTTAAATTAAAAGCTTATGTCCCATATTGCAGACCGAACAATACCAATCTTATCCAATTATACCATGCCGAACCCTAATAGTTGACCTAAATCAAAACAAGCCTGTATAGGGAAAAAATAATTGAAAAAGCCCCTCCCCTATGCTATCATCATCACAGATTTTTCGCTCTTTATACACACTCCCCTGTAGCTCAGTCGGTAGAGCATCTGGCTGTGCACGAGGCACGAAGTGCCGAGTGCAAAACTCGGCACGTGCCAGCGGGAAGAAGGAGGTGACAATTGGCAGGAAAAGAAAAGCGCAAGTACAGCGATAGGCGTCAGTATCTTGTACGCGCTGTCCATGCCCGGAGAAAGGAAGTCCGGCAAATGGCAGTCGAGTATAAAGGCGGCAAATGCGAAATATGTGGTTACAATCGCTGTCTCGATGCGTTGGAGTTTCATCATAACAATTTAACCGGCAAAAAGTTTGGTATTTCTGCGAAAGGCTATACCAGAAGCTGGGATACGGTTAAGAATGAGCTCGATAAATGCATGTTGATATGTGCCAATTGTCATCGAGAGCTTCACGCTCAGTTAGCAGCCTCTGGTAGAAACGCCAGAGTGAAAAGCGAGTAAATTCAGGGAAAGCCTGAGAGATCAGGTCAATCCTGAGCCAAGCCCCACCAATCGTGGGAAAGGTGCAGAGACTAGAGACTCGCTGCCTAAGTTCTGTTGTCATTGCAAGAAGGCTGTCAGGCCGACGAAGCAATCTCAAAGAATATGGCAATGGTATAGTCCGACTCTCCGAGTAATCGGAGTCAGATCGTAACCAGAGTGTCCGAGGTTCGAGTCCTCGCGGGGGAGCCACTGTAGAAAACGCCCATAGTTAATCTATGGGCGTTTTTATTGGTAGCGACCCAATCGGGACTCGAAGCCAAATTTCGCCGACGAATAGGAGGAATAGGCCTCTGGCCGACAGAAATTTGGCCGGTCCGAAGCGAGCTCTGCGAGCGGAGGACCGAGTCCTCGCGGGGGAGCCATTCTGCTTCGCCCATCAAGGCGAAGAATTGAGGCAGGGCCTCGCAGGAATTATTCTGCGGAGCCCTCTTTGTTGTAAGCAGAATGTTCCTACGAAGCCATACCTGAGTTTTACATGTTGATTGGCGAAGTAGGACAAAAACAAAACCCTCTGTAACTAAATTAGTTGCGGAGGGTTTTGTTTTGAAGTAAAATTGCCCATATGGAAAATGTTGATTTAGAAATTAAAAATAAACTGTTAAAAGCATTGGAAGCGTATTTCGGCGCTGATACAAAAAGAATAAATCATGCCAAAAGAGTTTTGGGCTTTGCCGAGGAGCTATTGAAACATGAGCCGGCAGATGCGGGCGTAGTTATTCCTGCAAGCATATTACATGATGTAGGCATTAAAGTGTCGGAAAAGAAATATGGGTCTACCGCAGGCCATTATCAGGAAAAAGAAGGCCCGAAGGTCGCAAAAGACATTATGCATAATATCGGGATAGAAGATGCTGTAATAAATGAAGTTTGTCAAATAATTGGTTGTCATCATTCTCCCGGTACAGTTGACACTCAGAATTTCAAGGTTTTATATGATGCCGACTGGTTGGTTAATTTAAAAGATGAGGTAGGGATTGAAGACAAAGACAAGTTACAGCGGCTAATAGCCAAAGTATTTTTAACTGATACTGGCAGGGCTATAGCAAACAAGCTTTATCTTGGAAAATAATTTTATAGGGCTGCTTAATTAAGCATAGCCAACTTATTATATATTTTCCCGACCCCCTCCGTCATGCACCAGTTGCGAAACTCGTCTAACAGGGGGAGTCAATCCCATAACCCGTTACAGTAATTTTCTTTACAACGGGTTTTGCTTTGAAGTAAAATAATTACCAAGAGGTGCATTATGAAAATAGGAAAAATACTTATTGCCGCATTGATGGTTTCATTGTTTGGCGCGATTTTTGCTGGGCTTACCTGTGGATGGTTGTTTAATTGGGTATATAAACTTGAACCGGTAAGTGTGTGGAAACCGATGGATGGACCGCCAGGTTTAGCATTTCACATAGGAGGATTTCTGCTAAACATAATCCTCGCGGTTGTTTATGCGCTACTTCACAAAGGCATCCCAGTAAAAAATAAATTAGCCAAAGGCGCTATTTTCGGATTATGCGCTTGGGCTGTTGGCATGCTGCCCGGGATGTTTTCAACCTATTCTTTTATGACGGTGGCTAACGGCGTTGTAATTTATTGGACTCTTTTAGGCTTGGTTGAAATGCCGATCAAAGGACTGATGATCGCCGCCATATACGGCGAGTAATCGTTTCTGCCCGCGAGCCGATCTCTTGATTAAAATTCAAATTTATCACTAAAAGTGTTATATTGAGATAACGTAAGTAGCCAAGTTCTATATATTTCTATTGCCCCTTTCATCAGGTATAGCTATAATATACAAAAGGAGAGATTTATGATTCGCGGGATATTCATATCGGCGTTTATTTTAATGATAACGGCCGGTGCCTACGCAGAAGATAGCACAACCGCTTCCTCGACTAGCACAACTACCGCCTCTACAACCACAGCGGGCAGTTCCTCCTATACAACAAGCGGAACCACCGCCAAGGTAAGATACATGAGCGGATTCAAGGAAAATTACGCCAGACCAAAGTCAAGCCAGGACCAACAGAAGGATTCGTCTTCACAAAGTTCTACGGCAACTTCCGGGACAACCTCTTCTCAAAGCACAAGCCAAACCGAAACCCAGGCAGCGGGAACGACATCTGCGGAACTTGGGAAGGTTTTAGTTTCGAAATAAATCCATCCGGGTTATAACCCGCATTTCGTCTTAAACAGGAAATTCCGCCCCGTTCATCCTGCGCCTTAAAAGACTAATTTACTTCCAGCATCTCAAGGCCGATCCTGTCGAGGGCTTTATCGATCGACACGATCTTTACCTTAACTTTATCACCTACCGATATGACTTCGTGCGGGTCTTTTATAAATCTATCGCCCATCCTTGATATATGTATCAGCCCGTCCTGATGTATGCCTATATCTACAAAAGCTCCGAAGTTCGCCACGTTTGTCACGACGCCGTTTAACTGCATGCCGACTGAAATATCTTCTATGGAATTTATGCTGGAACTGAATTCGGCGTATTCGAATTCCCGCCTAGGGTCCAAGCCCGGTTTTTTAAGTTCTTTTATTATATCTTCTAGGGTTGGAAGACCTGCGTCGCCTGATATATATTTTTTTATATCGATCATGGATACCGCGTCTTCGTTACCTATAAGCGCGCGTGATTCCATACCCATGTCACGAGCCATTCTATCTACCAACTCATACCTTTCCGGATGTATAGTAGTATTATCCAGCGGGTTAACCCCATCTCTTATCTTCAGGAATCCGGCGGCCTGTTCAAATGCCTTCTCCCCTACAAGTGGGACTTTTAGAAGCTCGCGTTTATCTTTAAAGGGTCCCTTGCGTTTTTTATACGCTACTATGCTCTGAGCGGCCATAGTACCGAAACCCGCGATATACGAAAGGAGTTCCGCCGAGGCAGTGTTTAGATCCACCCCCACATAATTTACACAGGACTCGACGGTAGCATCGAGGGCTTTTTTAAGATCTTTTTGGTTTACGTCATGCTGGTACTGGCCGACGCCTATCGATTTTGGATCTATCTTTACAAGATCCGCCAAAGGATCCTGGAGGCGTCTTGCGATGCTTACCGCTCCGCGCATCGTAACATCAAGATCGGGAAATTCAAACCGCGCGGTGTCCGAGGCAGAATATACCGAGGCGCCTGCTTCGCTTACCACGACTGCCTTGGCTCCCAGGCCAGTGTTTTTAATAATGTTATTTATAAAATTAAACGTCTCTTTAGAAGCCGTACCGTTGCCTACAGCGATAAGTTCTATTTTATATTTTTTAATTAGTCCTTCAATTACCGAAGAAGCCTCTTTCTTCTGTATCACAGAACCATGCAAGAATACGGTCCTGGATTCTTTAAGTTCTCCGTTTTCCCCTATCACTACAAGCTTGGCTCCTGTAGCTATACCCGGGTCCACCCCCATTATAACCCTATGCCCCGCGGGAGGAGCCAAAAGGAGATTGGCGAGATTCTTGGAAAATACCCCTATCGCCTCCCTTTCAGCTTCTTCCATCTTAAGCCTGAAGACTTCGACCTCAAGAGATGGTCTTAAAATGCGCCTGTAGGCAGCGTCTATGGCGCGCAAAACTTCCGTGTGAAATATAGAGCGTTTTTCTTTTATAACGCGATCGATGATTATCCTTATAGCGTCATCTTCGCGCACTTCGATCTCCCAACTCAACACCTTCTCCTTGGCCCCTCTCCTTATCGCGAGCATCCTATGGGATGGAACTTTATGTATAAGCTCTGAATAGCTGTAGTACATCTCGTAATTTGTCTTTTCTCCGGAGAAGGCATGAGTAACCTTAGATATAATAACTCCCGTTTTGATATACAGGTCGCGCAGGCGCGATCTGACATCGGGATCTTCCGATACCCTTTCGGCGATTATCTCGATAGCGCCTGTTACGGCGGATTCGGAGGTAGCCACGCCAACGGCTGGATTGACATACCGTCCTATGATCGATGATCGGTCGCCCTGCACGGGTTCTTCGACCATCATGATATCTGCCAAAGGCTCAAGCCCCTTCTCTCTAGCTATCATAGCATTCGTGCGTTCGCGTTGTTTATACGGAAGATATAGATCTTCGAGAGCGAACTTTTGCCTGCATATAGATAGCTTATTCCTTAAATCCTCGTTCATCCTGCCTTGAGATTCGATAGATCTGATTATATCTGATTTACGAGACTCCAGTTCCGCATAATAAGCAAATTTATCGCCTATAGCCCTTATCTGGACCTCGTCAAGATTACCAGTAGCCTCTTTCCTATACCGGGCGATGAAAGGGACGGTGCCGCCTTTAGCTAAAAGGGACAGCACTGCCCTTACAGAGGATTCTCCGATCCCCAGGTCCTTCACTATCCATTCAAGTATAAGATTGGATATCGAGCTCACGATATCGGTCTTCTGATATGTAAATTAATCAAATTCGTAGTCCTTCAAAAAACTCTCCAATACCTTTGCGCCTTTAGAAAGATTTGCTATTGTTACATACTCATCGGCCGAATGTTCGCAACCGTCCACGCCGAAACCGCAAGCAACCGCCGGTATATTTTTGTGCTGAAAAAATGTTATCGTAGTCGCGGCCTCAGACCCCGTGACTTTTGGGATTAGACCGCACTTCTTTAAAGACCGCTTAAGCGTTCGCACGATAGGATGCCTCGCATCCAATAGATAATCCTGCTGGACGCTCTTTATCTCGATATTATATCCGTAAGCATGTTTTTTTATGATATCCCGGAGTCCTTTTATGATATCTTTCGGATCTTGCCCCGGCAAGAATCTAAAATCGAGCTCAAAATCGCACCAGCCCGCCACCATATTAACCTTGTCGCCGCCGGATATCGTTCCTATGTTAAAAGTCGGAGGCCCAAGATACTTATTTTTCTTAAAAGGTCGCCTTTTCGATCTAAGCTTGCTAAGTATCTTCACGGCCGCTTCTATGGCGTTTATTCCGCGATTTGGATAAGCTGCATGCGAACTCTTTCCTTTAAGCTTAACTTTTAAATGTATAAGCCCTTTCTGGGCTACTATAACTTTAAAGTCGTCTACATCGAGAACCAGAGCCGCATCCGGGTTCAGGATACGCTTATCCAAAAGAGGTATTATGCCCAGAACTGAGCCAGCTTCCTCATCCGCGGTGGCGGCAAAAATAAGGTCGTATCCTAAAACTACGCGATCTTCCACCAAGCTCCTTATGACCTCCAGGCTTACGGCAAGGTTACACTTGCAGTCCGTAGCGCCAAGCCCGTATATCTTCCCGCCCGATACCCTACCGGTAAAGGGAGGCATCTTCCAACCCTTGCCCGGAGGGACGGTATCCAGGTGCGGGGTTATAAGAAGAGAGCGCCGCTGACCACTGCCTCTTAACCTCGCCACCACGTTTGTACGCCCTTTTTTGAATTCATACAGTTTGACCTTTACACCCAAAGCTTCCAGATATCGTTTAACAAAAAGCGCGATATCGCGTTCATTGCCACCGGGATTATGCGAATCTATGTGTATCAAATCTTGCGTCAATTTTACTAAGCGCTTCACGTCTATCATAAGTACTCCTGCCGTCACAATAGGATTGGTCTAATCAAAATATCTATCTAAAGGGTTAACATATAATAGCGAAAAATGCAAATTATTTACTTACAAGAGATGCTTTTTATCTTGATACTAAAACTATATGAGTATATAATCGATAAAATATGGGAGGACTATATACATGAAAAGATACCTGGCCCTGGTTTTCGGCATCTTGGCTATTGTCGTGGCTTCTTACGGAATAGCTATTTCGGAAGACCAAATCGAAAAATCCGACTCAATTCCCCTCAACTCCCCATTTAAATCCAAAGACTTCTCATATCTTTTAGGCATGGAAGGTTTTAGCAATAAACTGCTCGATAACCACTTCAAGCTGTACCAGGGATATGTAAAAAATACCAATATATTATTCGACAAGTTGGATGCCCTGCTAAACGATAACAGCGAAAAGACCGTAGAATATGCCGAACTTGAACGCCGCCTCGGATGGGAATATAACGGCATGTTATTGCATGAATATTACTTTGAAAACCTTGGAGGCAAGGACACTTTAAGCGCCGAAAGCGCCTTACACAAAAAAATAATCGAGGAATTCGGCACTTTTGAGAGATGGAAAAAGGATTTCATCGGAGTGGGCTCCATGAGGGGCATAGGATGGGCGGTGCTATACTTTGAGCCCAAGACCGGTAAATTGCTTAATATATGGGTAAATGAACATAACACCGGAAATATAACGGGGGCAATCCCTTTATTGGTCATGGACGTCTTCGAACATGCATATTTAACGGATTACGAACTCGATAAGGCAAAATACATAGAATCGTTTTTTAAGAATATAAACTGGGAAATAGCCGAAGGACGTTTTCAAAAAAGATCCTTATAAGGCCAGCCTAAAAAATTAGCCCCATACATATTCCCCCTGCTTTGGCAGAGCCACTCCTTTTATAAAGAAAGAGGTAGAGCCGTATTATGAAAAGAAACTCATATCTTGTTGTATCCGTAGCATTCATATCGTCCATAGTCTTCCTTATGGCCAGGATGTCATATAAAGATAATGTGAACGCGGATACCTCAATTCTATCCAAAAATAAAACCATCCCGATCAGAGAATTGATAACCGATAGGCCGTCAGAGATATATCCAAAGCTGCCTTATAAAGAGTTTATATTCCCTCCGGCGAATTACCACTCAAATCATGCCTCTAGCATAGTCGAACTTCCCGATGGAGGATTATTCGCTGTATGGTACGCGCCTCCTAAATGGAGTCCGCACTCCATGATATGGGGATCCAGAAGGCTCCCGGGAGCAAGCGAATGGACAAAACCTTACGTAGTTCATTATGACCGAGGGCATTCCGACAAGAACCCTGTCCTTTATCTGGGAACGGATAATAAATTATTCCTGTTCTGGGCCACCGAAAAAAGGATATGGAAACTTGTAAAAGACGAGATATACATGAAGACGTCAGACGACTTCGGACGCACATGGGGTAAAGCCCGGCAAATAGAAAACCTGACATGGTTTCTGCCCAAAACCCACCTACTTAGGCTCAGTAACGGAGATATAATACTGCCTATATACACCGACCTCAGCACCTCGTCTGCAGTAGCCATATCCAAGGACGGTGGGATGACCTGGCAGGGTCCAAAATATATGCTCTTATTTTTCGGTATACAGCCTACGATAATAGAGCGCTCCGACAAGAGTTTATTCGCCCTTATGAGAACGGGCATGCCTCCGAGACTTGCCTGGCAGGCCATAAGTCCTGATCAAGGCTCAAACTGGAAAACCCGCAAATATTCCAATGTCGACAATCCGGGTACATGCCTCGAAATGATCAGGCTCAATAACGGTCACATAGTTCTCGCATCCAATGATGACAAAAAGAATCTTCATGAGATGGTATTATCGCTGTCGCTCGACGAAGGGAAGACCTGGCCTTACAGGAGAGTCATAGAATACGATACCCAATATCCAAATACCTACCCCTCTTTGATGCAGGACAGGTACGGATTAATACATGTGCTTTACTCATACAACGGCCGGGAGACGATAGCCCATTTTGTGACAGACGAGGATTGGATAAAGGCCGGAGATAATACGGTAAAGACAATCGAATAGCATGTTAAACAAAGTATCCAACTTTATCACACGATACCTTGTATTATGGGTGGCCGCTACCGCAATATCGGCATACTTCTTTCCGGATCTTTTCATAATCCTGAAACCTTTCATCGAATGGTTCTTCGCCCTGACAATGTTCGGGATAGGAACCCTCCTTTCCCACAAAGATTTCGAACCAATATTTAGAAAACCGCGAATAGTATTTTTAGGGATAATCGCACAATTTGCCATCATGCCTGTTTCCGCATTCATAATAGCAAAAACGCTGGACCTTCCGCGTGATTTGGCATTCGGCCTTATATTGGCCGGCGCGGTGCCGGACGCTATGGCGGCCGGCGTGATGACTTATATAGCCGAAGGCGATGTAGCGCTCTCCGTAGCGCTTACCACAGGAACCACTCTCATCTCCCCCATCGTCACACCGGCTCTTACCTATATCTTGGCGCGGGAGTATATACCGGTAAGTTTTTGGCCTATGTTCATCAGTATAATTTTCATGGTAATAATACCGCTTTGCGCAGGATTAATAACCCGGCATAGGTTCGGCAAAAAGGTTGAGAAGATGCGCGCTATATTTCCGGCCCTCTCCAGCGTATTTATCGCTTTTATTTGCGGCTTTGTTCTAGCCCTTAACAGAGATTCTCTGAAACACTTGACGGGAAAGATCTTTATAGCCGTAGTCATTCTGAATCTATCCGGACTTATATTGGGTTATTTGGCAGGTATGCTATTCAGGTTTGATAAACGCCAGAAGCGCACCCTTGCTATAGGGGTAGGCATGCAAAACGCGGGACTTGGCGCGGTCCTTGCCATAAAGCACGCCTCCCCGCAGGCAGCTATACCTAATGCCATCTTTGCTACATGGTGCATAATTAGCGCGGCTATTTTGGCAGGTATATGGAACCGGAAGAGTTGACTTTACACCGCTATAATGAATGGACAGCTTTTATATTTTGGGGTAAAATAATATAACAATTTAAGATAAATCCAGGATATATATGTACGAAAATTACTACTACCATCCGGAACGCGGATTCAAAACCGACTTGACGATCCAGGAGATGACTGACGCCGTAAAAGACGAAAAGGCCACATTGTGGCTTGACGTATCCGACATCGACGATAGCGATATAGATCTCCTCACGAATGTATTCAATCTTCACCCCCTGACCATAGAAGACTTCATAATGCCTAACGCCAGACCGAAGATAGAAGAATTCCCTGACTATCTATTCCTGGCCATATTCTCTATAAAAGCGTCGCAGGCATCTAATAACGGACAGAGCGGAAGAATGCAAATGACGGAGCTCGATTGCTGCCTCGGCAAGAACTTCCTCATCACATTCCACACCGAATCATTCGCTTCCATATGCACCTGCAAAGAGAGGGTCCGCAAGCAGTCGCCGATGATGATGTACGGCTCCGATATGCTCCTGTATTCCATTCTGGACTCATGCATAGACAACTACTTCCCTATACTCACCGAATTCGACAAGACCGTAGACGACATGAGCGATGAGCTTTTCAAATCTCCCAATCAGGATACGTTAAAAAAGATATACTATATAAAAAATGAGATCATGAACTTAAGGCGTACCGTAGGTCCGCAGGCGGACATAATAAGCCTCCTTACCCGCGGAACATTCAAATTCATCATGCCTTCCAGCCTCACTTACTTCCGTAATGTCTACGATAACATGGTGCGTTTCAACGATACCGTAGGAGCGATGCGCGATATAATAGCCGGCGCAATGGAAGCATATGTATCTATAGTCTCTAACCGGTTGAATGAGATAATGAAAACCCTCACCGTAATAACCACCATAATGATGCCGCTGACATTAATCGCAAGTATATACGGCATGAATTTTAAACACATGCCCGAACTCGATAGCCCAATGGGCTATCCGATCATAATAATTACCATGGTACTTATAACCACCTCCATGCTTATATACTTTAAACGCAGAAAGTGGCTTTAGTTCTTTTTGCTTTGTAAAAATAAACGCGGGAGATAAAACCGTGGGAATTCCGTATAGGATATCCTTCTATTTAACTTTTATGATTTTGGCACTAGGCCTTACCGTACCCGGGGTGTCTAAAGCTGAGGTCCTTGATCGCAACGACCTTTTGGCCCGTGCCGGCGAAAAGGAGAGCGCTAAAGATTATGTTTTAAACGCCAAAGCCAAAATAGCCCAGGAACGCAATGCGATAATAGCCGCCCGCAAAAGACTCGATGAGGCCAAAAAGACCAAAGATAAAGCGCTTATAGAAAAGGTAAAAGAAGAAGTGGATAAGGAGATAAAAGACCGGAAAATAGCTATAAACGCGCTTTACAACGATATAAAAGGAAAGATAGGCCAGACAGACAGTTTCATTCCGGGAAGAAAAGACAGGGCCAAGAGATAAGGGAATAAAGTGCAGCCTTCATCGCAAACTATATTACAGCAAAACGATGATACCGGTAATATAGTCATAAGGCCCGGACGCCCTCAAGATGCCGCAGATTTCTCAAGGCTTGTAATGTACACTGCTCCGGAATATTATAATATCCTTTTCGGCCCGGACCCACTGCCGATACTCCAGGATCTATTCCGCCATCCTAATAATTTATTCAGCTACCAGCACACTTATTTCATGGAATGCGACGGTGAGGTCGCCGGCATGACCTTATTTTATGACCACAGCGCAAAAGAACGGGGGCTGATTCCGTTCCTTATTCTTTTAGCTAAAAATCTGAAATGGCATACAATAAAAAAACTGTTTTTTTTGATCAAGATGGCCCCTGTATTCGCCAGAATAAAAAAGACCGATATGTATTCCTCCAATTCTGCCCTATACCCTAAGTTCAGGGCCAGAGGCCTGGGAGCTAAATTGTTCAGCATATCTGAAAACCAGGCCAGAGTCAGGGGTCTTAAAAGAGTAGTCGTAAACGTAAAAAATGTCAATACACCCGCCATATCGCTGAGACGCAAGCTCGGTTTTGAGATAGAACGAAAACTTCCTACTATAAAGTGCGGAAGCAACAGTTTTGAATATCTGCAAATGGTTAAATACCTATAGATACAACGGTCACAATGAAGATAATATTTCTTGGCACTAACGGATGGTACGATACCGAGACCGGCAACACTCCGTGCGTTCTGGCAGAAACGGGATCCGAGCATATAATCTTTGACGCGGGATTCGGCCTGCACAAACTCGGCAGATATATAAAAGACGACAAGCCTATATACCTGTTTATAAGCCATCTCCACCTGGATCATATCATAGGGCTCCATGTGCTGCCGATATTCCGCTATCCTCAGGGAATCGATATATACACACAGCCGGGTTCTAAGAAAATACTCGAGTCTTTACTCGCAAAGCCTTTCACCAGACCCCTGGAAAGCATGGCGCCGCTTGTGAGGTTGCATGAGTACGATGAACATTTACGGCTACCTTTCGGTTTTGAGTTTAAAAAACTCTCCCACGCGGTGCCCTGTTATGGATTTAGAGTATCTTCCGCAAAAAAATACGCAAGCTTCTGCACCGATACAGAAGATTGCCAGGGCTTAAGAGAGCTATCGCGTGATGCCGACCTGGTAATAACCGAGTGCGCTTTCAGATCGGGAGAAGAGACGAAAGGGTCTTCGCATTTAAATCCTGAGTCCGCCGCAACGGCCATTGCAGAGTCGGGCGCCAAGATGCTGGTATTATACCACTTTGACCCGGCCAGATACCCGTCTTTGGAAGACCGCCTGGAGGCGCAAAATATAGCAAAGCGCATATTCGGTAATACCGTCGCCGCAACGGACGGAAAAGAGATAGAGATATGAAAAGCGACGTCTACCTCTCCCCTGTAAATACGAATAGGCCCGAAGATAGGCTAATAGCCCTTAAAAAACTCCTGGCTAAGGCAGACCCTTTCAAAAAATTCGCCAAAGGCGAATACGTGCCGGTAAAGATCACTATAGGCGATTCCGGATGCGTTCATCATGTCAGTCCGGAACTCGTAGGGATAGTAATAACCCAGATAAAAAAGTGCGGAGCGAAGCCTTTCCTGTTCGACACATCTGTAATTTACAAGGGTGAACGCCAAAACGCGGTAGACCATCTATCGCTGGCCGAGAAGAAAGGTTTCGGATATTCCAGGATCGGAGCCCCGTTTATAATCGCAGACGGAATATTCGGCAACGACGGCAAGGAGTATGATATCGGTTCGCCCGATATATCCAAAATAAAAGTCCCGTCATTTGTAGGGATGACTGAGAGCCTGGTCGTTATAACACACGCGACTGGACATATAGTTTCAAAATATGCCGGGGCTATAAAAAACATAGCTATGGGTATGGCTTGCAGACCGACAAAACAAGTCCAGCACTCCTCCTTAAAGCCCAGCGTTATAACAAGATCGTGCACCGGATGCGGGCAATGCATAAAGATATGCCCGGTACGGGCGATAACGATCTCCGATAAAAAGGCCGGAATAGATCAATCTATATGCGTGGGATGCGGCGAGTGCCTTTGCGCCTGTAAATTTAACGCAATATTATTGAATTGGGATGAGGACCCGCATGTCTTTTCAAGGAGAATGGTCGACGTAGCGAAGTTCGTGCTCTCTCGTTTTAAAAATAAGTTTTTCATAACAAGCGCGCTCGACATCACAAAGGAATGCGATTGCATATCTTCAAAAGACGATATAATGGTATCCGAAAACATAGGCTTTCTTGGCTCGTATGACATACTCGCCATAGAACAAGCCACGATAGATATGATAACAAAAAATAAGAAGACCGATTTCTTCGCAAAAGATCGGGATATATTTAACGATATGATCGATTACGCAGGGGAGCATGGGCTCGGGAAGACCATTTATAATATTATCGAGGCATAGGCCCCAACCGCCCTCATTTTCTCTTGCTTTCAAGCCTTATCTTATGTAAAATCTAACTAACTCTAGGAGGGCCGAATGAACGAAAACTATCCGGGCGCGGAAAGGCGAGAATTTTTCAGATATAAACACGAAAAACCGATCAATTTCAAAATAGTCGGAGCTTCGCGTGATAAAGCAACCCTGTCAAAATTGGTCAACGCAGTATCCAAGAATCTAAGCGCATCGGGGATCCTATTCACCAGCAAATATCTGCCTGAGATATCCAGCATACTGGCCCTCGACCTGGACTACAGGACCACCCAGATATGTAAGGAGATCGAAGAGAATGCCCTCATCGTCCTCGACAAGATCGTCGGCAAGGTGGTACGCATAGAAGAAAACGACGACGGACAATACAATGTCGGAGTGGCATTCATAAAAAAGGGCGATGATATCTCAGCCGAAGTATCAAACCTCGTGAAATAACCCCTCAGCGATCAGGATGCAAATCCGCGCACTCCTTGTAAACCCATGGATATACGATTTCGCCGCCTACGACCTATGGTCGAAGCCATTAGGCCTTCTCCGGATCGGCGGTGTCTTAAGAAGACTGGGTTGTACCGTAAGGCTTCTAGATTGCCTTGACAGGTTCCATCCCGCCATAACTGACAATGTTAAAAAAAATCCGCACAATACATACGGCAGCGGCCCATACCAATATGAGGCAATAGATAAACCCCCCGCATTCAAAGATACCCCCCGCCGGTTCAAAAGATACGGCCTGCCAATCCAGACGGTAAAGAATATCCTCGGGGAGGAAAGCGCTCCGGATATAATATTGGTCACTACAGGAATGACATACTGGTATCCCGCGTATATAGATATGATAGTGCTCCTCAAAGCAATATTTCCCGGATCGCCTGTAGTTCTAGGCGGGAATTACCCTAACCTCTGTTACGATCACGCCAACTCATTAAGCGGCGCTGATCACATATTCAAAGGAACCGATATATCTAAAGCTATAGAATTCCTGGATAAAATACTGGGCGGCAGGCTCATAGATGACCCCAAAAGACTACTGCCGCAGACTTTTCCAGCCTATGACCTATATCGGGATATACCATATATAACACTGAAGACATCTCATGGATGCCCTTTCAGATGCACATACTGCGGCTGGTATCTGGTAGACGAAATATTTCACAGGCAACCGCCGGAACTCGTAATCGAAGAGATAGTATATTTCCACAACACGATGGGAATATGTAATTTTGCTTTCTATGATGACGCGCTTTTATTTAAAGCCGAAGAACATTTTCTTAAGATAGCCTCAGGCATTATTGAGAAAGGCGTCAAAGCCAACTTCCTCACCCCGAATGGTCTTCATAATAAATTTCTAACGGAGAATGTGGCCCGCATCATGAAAGAGTCCGGTTTCCAAAGGCCTCGCCTCGCTCTGGAAACGAGCCGCGAGGAAAGACAACTCTCTACAGGCGGAAAGACTACAAATAAAGATTTCGAGGCAGCCGTTAGAAACCTTACAAAGGCAGGTTATGACAGGTCTGAGATAGGTGTTTATTTACTTATAGGACTTCCCGGCCAATCCATGGATGAGATCGAAGAAGCGGTAAGGTTCGTGTCAAAAGAAGGTTTGCGGATACATCTGGAAGAATATTCACCGATACCAGGAACACCTGATTACAAAAAATCTGGCCTTAAAGCCGATTCCGATCCACTCATTCACAATAACAGCGTTTTCCCTCTCTACCATGCGGAGGAGTCAGTAAGAATTCAGCGTTTAAAAGACCTCGCCCGCGATCTTAACAAAAGACTTGCCGCATAATAATAAAATTAGAAATTAGTGCGCAGCCGGAGGTGGAGGAGGCGCCTTCTCCATTCCGGGCTCATAAACCGAGACCTTGTTCTTTCCGGTATGCTTTGAATGGTAAAGCGCCTTGTCAGCCTTCTCTACCAACTCTTCCCTTGTCTTTTCCCCGCTGAACTCCGTAACGCCTATACTGGCAGTCGTTACGACCGTGTCATTACCAAGTCTGGGTTTTCTGCCTTCGAACGCAATGCGTATTTTTTCGGCAACTTCCACAGCCTCTTTCTTGCCGGCTCCCGGAAGCAATATTATGAATTCCTCACCCCCGTATCTTGCCACGATATCTGTCTGCCTGCATCTGGACTGCATTACCTTGGCAAAGTCTTTTAGCACGACATCGCCGGATTGGTGACCATAGGTATCGTTCAATTTCTTGAAATTATCTATATCGAACATCATTATGGAAAGCCGCCTGTTCTTGTCGAATGAAGCGCTCTTCATCTCGGCCTCCAGAAGCAGGTTGAAATGTCGCACATTATAAAGGGATGTAAGACCGTCCCTGGTAGCCTGCTTGAAAAGCCTGGACCTTTCTACGGTTTGCAGCACTTGCGTATAAGCCGCCGTAATGATATACGACAGGAATATGGCAAGCATCGGGTAGAACGTTATAACCAGGAGACCGAATATCCCGAATATGGCAGATGATAATAGAAAATAACCTATTATACTGAATGCGGCTACGGCCATGCCGCCAAGAGGCCGCAGTTCGGAAAGCAGGAAAGTGAAAAATATGGACACTGCCAGAATTATAAGTATATTGGCCCAAGAATTTGTCGTTCGAACAAAATCTTTATTAAGGAGACTCGCCGCCACCATGGCGTTTACGCCTACTGCGGGATATGTGCTTTCAATAGGTACGGGCTTTATATCGATAAGGCCGAGAGCCGTAAGTCCGACTATGCATATCTTACCTTTTAGCAACCCAAGATCCACTATAGGCTTCTGGCCTTCTTTTATCATGCCGTAAGAGCGTATGATATCTATGAACGAGTAATGGGGCAACTCCTTGCCCCAGCGCGATTTCCAATTTATTATCATCTCGTTATTATCGTCTAGCGGTATCTTGATATCTTTGCCTTTCGCCGAACGCAATCTTATATTATGCCCTTTGGGATCCAATATTACATCGCTTTCCCTGATACCAAGCGCATCGCAGGCAAGCCTGAAACCAAGCTGATATGTCTTGGTGTCACCGGATGATATTATGGGAAATACGCGCCGGAGGATTCCGTCGCTATCCGGAACGGCGCTTATATGCCCGGTACCGGCTGACCATTGTGAAAAACGCTCCAGGGGCCTTATTATAGACTGGACGCCTTCGCCCTCGTAGACCTTATCGCCCGTGCGGCCTCTCAGTTCATAAGATAGAGGCAGGTACACGTTCTGCGCAAGTTTCAATGCTTCTTCGAAGGTAGCATCGTTAACCTCGTCCTGCGGTTCGGCGAATACCACGTCAAACGCCACTGCCTTAGGGTCATACTCGGAAAGTATCCTGGTAAGTGCAGCATGCCATTTCCTGGGCCAGGGCCAGCGGCCTATGGCATCTATGGAATCTTCGGCCATGTCGATAAAGACTATATCGGCCTTCACAGGTTCCGGACGCCTAAGAAGGAAGCGATAATCTACCGTAAGGAGTTCCAACCTCTCCACCACTCTGAACTCATACATCAAAAGCACGGTGCATGCTATGATTATGGCGGCGATAAGCTTTACGGCCATCTTATAACGGAATATGTTACGATAAAGCGTCTCTCCAAAATTCTCGAACATATCCGTTATAATTT
The DNA here is from genome assembly GCA_017993955.1 of Candidatus Omnitrophota bacterium. Classification (GTDB taxonomy): domain Bacteria; phylum Omnitrophota; class Gorgyraeia; order 2-01-FULL-45-10; family 2-01-FULL-45-10; genus JAGOLR01. Next base: position 3,456 of record JAGOLR010000004.1, on the reverse strand, counting down.
TTGTATTTATAAATTGCATCAAAAATCCTTTCGGCTATTGCTAAAAGAATACCGCATATTTCCCATCTTTGCAAGGGGTATAACTTTTTCGTTGCGCAACGTTAAGGTAAAGGTCTATAATGTTTATATGGATATACTGGTATCCGGTAAAGAGCTTTCTATAGATTGGGATTGGGTCCGTCAGGAACTCATAAAAAAAGAGAAGATAGGCTTTTTTGATAAAAAAGCGTCTTCTAAGATCCTCCATTCATGCATAGAATCATGCCTTAAAAAAGCGAAAGAACTGTCGCATCCCGGCGCCTACTCATTAAAATTACGCGTGAATTCAATAATACGAAATAAAGTAAAGCTTGAAAAAGGGTTCGTTCTGACCGGTAAATGGCTGGCCCAGCTCCTGAAAGGAGCCAAGGATGTGCGGCTATTTCTGGTAACGATCGGGGACGGCATAGAGCACTCCGCCACCTCTATGATGCATAAGGGCGAACACCTGGAAGGATATATATTAGACAGGGTAGGTTCTTTTGCCGTAGAGTCGCTTGCGGAAGATGCCGAGAATTTCTTACGAAAAAGGTATGAGGCTAAAGGGAAAAGCGTATCGGTAAGAGTGAGCCCCGGTTATTGCGATTGGCCAATAGAGGAACAGGAAATACTATGCCGCGCAATGGATTTTTCCAGAATAGGAGTAAGTCTTACAAAAAGCTTTATGATGATCCCGAAGAAGTCTATCTCAGGCTTGGTGGGAATAGGGCCAAAAGGGCATTTTATAAATATCGGCTCGCCTTGCAGTAGATGCAAGACCTCCGGCTGTTCATATCGAAGATAGATATTATTATATAAAAAAATAGGACGGGTTAACCCCCCGTCCTATTTTTTTATAATCCGAAGATCAGGCAGTAGCGGCGCCCGAAGACGACTCTTTCTTTAGAATCTCTTCCCAGTTTTTGTCGGTCATCGCCTGTATTTCGTCTACTATGCCCTGGTTTTCCGGTTTAGAGAGATGACGATAGCGGCCTTGCAGCTTTATGAAATCCATAACGGGTTTCTTGACCTTGGGCTTGTAAGTTATCTTGTACTGGCCGTTAACCACCTCATAAAGCGGCCATACGCATGTATCAGCGGCTAGCCTACCCATCTCACATGTAATGGAAGGTTCATATGCCCACCCCAACCTGCAAGGCTGAAATACATTTATGAATTTCGGCCCTTCTATAGACAGGGCCTTTTCGACCTTTCCCGTAAGATCACGCCAATTACCGACTACGGCCTGAGCTACATAAGGTATCTTATGGGCTACCATGATGGCGGTAAGGTCTTTGCGAAATTGTTCCTTGCCTTTTCGTACTTTACCCACCGGCGCAGTAGTAGTATCCGCACCCTTAGGCGTAGCTCCGGAACGCTGGACACCGGTATTCATATAAGCCTCATTGTTGTAACAGACGTACAATATATTATGCCCTCGCTCAGCTGCGCCTGAAAGTGCCTGAAGACCTATATCGTAGGTGCCGCCATCACCTCCGAATGCTATAAAATTAACTTTCTTGTCTATCTTCTTCTGCCTTAGCCATGACTTATAGAGCGATTCCGCACCGCTTATAGTGGCGGCCGCATTCTCAAAGGCGCTATGCAGAAAAGGGACGTTCCATGCCGTGTACGGGAATATAGTCGAAACGACTTCCAGACAACCGGTAGCGCTTGCCACTACGGTATTGGGGCCGGCAGCCATAAGGACCTGTCTTGCCACGATCGCAGCCCCGCAACCGGCACAAGCGCGATGTCCACCGGTAAATAAAGGCTTTTGCTTTGATATCTCTTTGAGATTTATCATTTATTCCCTTACGCTCAAATAATTTATCTTATCTTTGGGTTTGCCTTTTACGGCATCCGCAAGATCACTGTAAACGGCTTCTATCTCATCCAGCCTTATCTCTCTGCCGCCCAAGCCGTATATATAATTTATCAATGTCTTGCTTATGCCTTTATCATAAAGCGCGGCCTTTATCTCAAGACAGAGAGGGCCTTCGTGGCCCGTCATAGAATCGGAACGATCCATAACAGCTATTGCCTTAATATCTTTAAGCGCATCGGCGATCTCTTCTTTGGGGAATGGCCTGAACACCCTGGGTTTAAGTAAGCCAACCTTCATACCCTTGGCTCGCAGCTCGTCTATGGCGACTTTGGCGGTCCCGGCCGTTGAACCCATTGCAACTATAGCCAATTCCGCATCGTCTAACTTATATCTCTCGAAAAGATCGTAAGAACGCCCGAATTTTCCGGAAAACTCCTTCGCAACATCTATTATAACCGGCTTCGACTGACGAAGCGCTTCGATCTGCTGGCGTTTGTGCTCAAAATAATAGTCCGTAAGGTCAAGAGCTCCTAGGGTGACGATCTTTTCGAAGTTCAGTAGGTGGTCCTTGGGCTTATATTCGCCTACAAATTTTTTAACATCCTGGTCATCGAGTATCTCTATTCGCTCCATGCCGTGGCTTATGATAAAACCGTCCGTGGTAACTATAACCGGTATCCGCGCCGTTTCCGCTATCCTGACGGCCTGTATCATATTATCATAGGCTTCCTGGGCATTCTCCGAAAATATCTGGATCCATCCGGCATCCCTTATCATCATAGTGTCTGAATGGTCACAATGTATATTTATAGGACTGGATAAAGCCCTATTCACGTCTGCAAGTACTATAGGAAGGCGTAGTCCCGCTGCTATAAAGAGCATCTCTGCCATTAGGGCTAAACCTTGGCTGGATGTGCCAGTCATAGTGCGCCCGCCTGCGGCGCTGGAGCCTATGCATGCCGACATCGCCGAATGCTCGCTTTCCACGGGAACAAATTCAGTATCTACAACGCCATCAGCTACGTACCCGGCGAATATCTGAACTATCTCGGTGGCCGGCGTTATCGGATAGGCGGCGACGACATCTGGATTTATCTGTCTCATCGCTTCGGCCATCGCTTCATTACCGGTCCTGGCTACAATATTAGTCTTTGCCATGGTGGAATTTACTTTTTCCCCCCTTCCTTACATTCTGGCTTGGCGTCCCGCTCCGGCACCATCTTTATAGCTTTGCCTTTCACGGGGCACTCATGTTCACATATACCGCAACCTTTACAATGATCATAATCATACCCCACGACTTTCCCGTCTTTAACTATGATGGCGGAGTCGGGGCAATATACCCAACACGTCAGGCAATGTATACACTTTTCCGGTATAAATATAGGCCTTTTACTGCGCCAATCTCCGGTCTTGAAATCATGGGCGGTACCGCCTCCGGCTATAACATCTCCTTCGGGCAGCGTCTTCCATCCTGGTTTTATAGGTTTTTTTTGTTCCATATTTTTATCTTATACTGGCAGCTAACAAATAGCAACTGACAACTAACCCCTATTTCTGCACTTCATTATAAGCCCGCTCGATAGCCTTTATGTTACCTTCTATTACTT
>JAGOLR010000003.1 GCA_017993955.1 Candidatus Omnitrophota bacterium | reverse complement strand
GACCATATGCAAAAAGATCCCCGCGAATAATCCACCGGCGAGTTGCATCATCGTCTGTAATTTTACCAGCAACGCGCGTCCCATCAATAGCTTAAGCTCGATGTACGCCACCCAGGTAAAAGACGATAGAAAAAAATGCGCATAGAACAACACTATCAGGAAAGGCACCGCCAGCTCTTTTTTAGAAAACGACCTTACATTGCAGAAAAAAATTATCGCGAGTGGATAAAAAAGCACAGTCCAATAATTCCAGATAGTGCCGAAAAAGAGGGAAAGGCGCTCAGACATCTCCCGTGACAGCAACGTAAAATTATGTGTTGCAGTACTGACATATCCTTGAAAACAGAACAGATTGGAACAGAAAACCTCCGAAAACGCTTCCCGCAAAACATCGGGATTAATAAGCCTCGTAAGGGATATCTTAACAGCCCGGTCGGCCAGATTATGATACAAAGAGATATTGTGAAAAAACGGCACCAGCACCACGGCTGTCAAAACGGCAAAAACCGCATAGGTGATCGCCATGCCTGCCAGGGCCTTTTTCCAAAATGCCAGAGTTAACCCGTTCTTCAAAAACAGGAAAAAACCGAGAAAATATACAAAGATAAGAGCTGCCCAACCGGACGCCATAAGGCTTCCACAAAAGTACCCACATGCCTGAAGAAGACCGCTCAAGACCGAGTAGAAAAAGACGCGATTATCCGCGATATTATGCGCGCACAATATCAGTAGAGGCGCGATAACAAATCCTCCGGGCATCCACGCCACACGCTCCATCTGCCCCATATTCAGCATGTAGATGATGGCTGGTATATAGGCAATCGCGGGTATTAAGCCAAAGACCTTACGAGCTGCTATATAGGTAAACCAGCCCATTAAAAATATCTGTACGGCAATGAGCAGAGAATACGCTAGATACGGGTTACGAAAATAATTCAGCACCAGAGCAAAAGCGAGCGCTATCCAATTCAAGGGGTTATTGGAGATGTCATTATCATATAAAGGCGTTCCCGTAAAAAATAGGTATTCCACAGCGGAAACTCCCCATCGCTGATACTCCGGGCAGCATGATACTTGAATGCATAGCTCCAGTTATTATCAATGTCGGCGAGCGGATAACCCGAACTCGAAACAATAGGACTGAAATCAATACATACCAATAAGAACAGGATAAAAGCTGAAATCCACAACTCTTTTTTTGATAGCTTCATAGCCATATCATTCATCCCTGCGTCACGCCGGTCCGTTCAGGCTTTTTGCCATATATATAAAGAGACCCCGCGAACTCCTTGAGCGCGGCAGTTCGCTCAATGACGCGTCCTATCGCGGTAGCGATACCAATAAACGGAGGCGGTATAGCCGGATGCAAAAAATCGAACGGCCTGACATCAATACTGCTAAAGCCTGCACCAATTAATGTTTTCCGCAACTCCCACCGTATAAACGCCGTCTCGTCCGGTGAAATATGAGGAAAGAACTTACGAAATTTCCGCTCGAGAAATATCTGCGGGTTCATCATGTTAGGCTCGGCAAAACTGATAACACCGCCTGGCTTGAGCAGGTTATATATTTTCGATAATGCTTCCCTTACTTCCAAATGGTGCAGTATGGATGAACCGATGATCGCATCGAACGGCCCAAGCGAATCGCAATCTTCGAACCTTTTTTCCAGAAAAGTGACATCGCTTGAAGACAGATCGCGCGCTCTGGCTTTCTGCAATAAATCAGGAGAGATATCGACAGCCAAGATCCTGGCTCCGGACCGGGCAAAGATCTGGGTAAACATTCCGGTGCCACATCCTATCTCTAGAGCGACTGCTCCTGGCCTTAATCCCGCACCCTTAGCGATAAGATCGGCCCTTCTCGTGGCTCGTAAACGACCCGCCGGCGTTCCCCATCCCCAAATGAACTCAGTGTCCGACACAGCAAGCGCTCTACCATGAACTATCTCGTTATCGGCCCGTGCCCTACTATGCTCACTCATGGTATTAAGCCTGCCCGGTTCCAGCAATATATACACAAGCAAACATTCTCCGCGACATTAGGTCTTCTCATTTTTCCTCGCTATGATTTTTTGATTTGACGTCGTCAATCCAAAAAATATCGCACATATGTCCAAAAACGAAAAGAATGCAAGACAAAAAGAATTCGCGTCACTAAAGAACCTGTCTAGCACGCCGCCCCTATGCTTCGAGTTCCGAGTACGGCAAAAAAATGCCTTAAAACTGAATGCCCATACTATCGGCGCGACCAACGAATAATGACCTGTAACAGAAAAACCATTCTTCTCCAACAACCTTTTAATACTATCAAAAGAAAACAGGTTCATATGCCGCGGGAAGTAATATCCCCCCCAGAAAGAATTGAAAAAGAATTGTCTGTCATATCCGCATGCTTCCGGTGTTTCGATGCTGATAAATCCGGCTGGCTTAAGCGATAATCCTATTTTAGAAACTACTCCCTGAGGATCCCACAGATGCTCTATCAGCTGATTCATAATAACTAGATCGTACGCGCTCTCTGGCAACCGCAGATCTTCAATGGCACCTTCGATAAGTGCAATCCCTATCTCGCTACATTGCGATTTCACGATGTCACTGTACGCAAGATCTATGCCAGAGAGATTCAACCTCGGATAAGTTTTTTTAAGGCTGATCAATAATGAGCAATCACCCGAGCCTACCTCTAAAACACTCGCATTTGAATCAAGGATCTGGTTAAAGAACGAGAGGCGCTTTTTGATTATTATATTCTTAAAAAAAGAAATAGTTTTTGATGAACGCGAAGTATGTCTTCCTGAAAGTGTATAATAATTTTTCGGATAGATCGAATCCGCCTCACTGCGAATTGGCCTGGGGTTTAAATAGAGGTGGCCACAATCAAGACAATTGACAAAGGTGAACTTTTGATCTACGGTCCAATACTCATAGTCAAACCCGCTCGCAACGACGCCGCTTCGGTCGCTTCCACACACGGCACAAGTAACGCATTCGCAGCGTACTTTAGAATCTTTTCGGTTAGTCATCACAGCTCCCCGTATACGTCTTTATAGGAAATTGGAGCTCTATTCGGCTCAGACACAGAACCAACCCTCGAAAGCACATTCTTCTGAAAATCCCTGTCTTCAGCAGCAACGCATATGTTTGCGTATTTTCCAAACAAACTTATTTTATTCATTCGCGCGATAATTTCTGCTAGAGGCATTGTACGCACATTACCAAACGAAACATGTATAAATGGGCATGGCAATACATCGCCATATGAAGTGATATATACCTTCTCTTTTCCTGCGGGGCATCCTACGGTATGACGATTTATTTCGTGATCCGTAGATGTCATCGGATATGTTTCCATGAGCTTCAAAAGATAGTCCCTGTCGTCATCCCTGAACAACATATCCCGGTTATCTTTCCACTCACCGCATGGCACGCCAATATTAAAAAGAAAGATCGCGCCAAGACTATTCACCTTCTCTATTAACCGTTGTAGCTCCGCAGACCGCAAGTTCTGGTGAGTCACGGTGCCGCCGACGAGCACACTCATCCCCGCCTTAATCGCATTATCCAAACCTTCGAGCACTTTCCTGTATGAGTCTGACGACCCTCTAAAATGATTGTGTTCCTTTTCATCTGCGCTATCCAGACTCGTTGTTATGCAATTCACGCCTAGACGAGCTAATTGTTTTGCCCTTTTTGCACTTAAAAGCATGCAATTCGTCTGAATACTGATAAAATGACGCGCAGGATCAAGCACAGGTATAAGATCGTCAAGCCATTCGACCATAAGCGGCTCGCCACCGGTTATATTGTACGATAAATTATCAAAAGATTTTGCTTGGCATGTGATTTTTTTGTACTCTTCGAGGCCGAGCGGAGCTCGTTCGCTTTCCAGCACAGAAGCAGAGCAGTGTTTGCAATGAAGATTGCAAGAGTATGTTATCGCAAGATCTATGATCCTAAACCCACCAGAAATGCTTAGCCGTGATTTTAAACGTTGCCCCATCTGATACCGAAACATCGAAAAACGAAAAGGTCGAACATAATAACGAAAAAAACTGTATTTTCGTACCATATTTGACCATGCACTTTTTAGCATCTTTTCTCCTTATTTTTCGCCATGGATCAGCGCTACTTATTCGCATTAACAAGTTTTATATTCGCGAACATGGCCCACCGCTGCATGAAAGGCCCAAATAGCTTTTCAATGCATTTCCAGGTCGAAAAAGTAAAGCCAGGGCTCAGGCTTCTCAACGAAACCCCTCCGGATAACAAATACAGAAACGGCATTTGCAAACTAATCCCGCTGATCTTCCAGGCGGGGAATTCCCGCTCGAATACCCGGCGATCCCTTTCAAACATGATCCACGGCAAAGCACTGTTGGCACTAGTTAGAGGTCCATTGCTGACAAACCCCCAATCAGCAGCATCAGGAAAATAAGGTTCGTCATGCAATCTTTTGTATACAAAAGACGACCACGACGTTACCCAAGGCTCTATCATATAGATGCACCCGTTCTTTCGCACACACCTAGAAGCTTCGGAAAAAAACTTTTTCGGATCCGATAAATGATGAAGGACATTAATCCCTACTATGGCACTTAGGGAACCATCGGAAAAAGGAAATTGCCGACAGGCATCCATAACCACATCGATACCCGTAGTTTTAGAAATATCTGACTTTACAATGCCTGGCATATATTCTTCAAGGAACCCCGCTCCCGCGCCTATTTCCAAAACCACTCCGTCAGTGTCACGCATGGAATCAGATAACTGCAAATACCATTCTTCGTATACCTTTCTTAAAAATTTTTTTTCTCTTACGATCCTGCGTCTCAATTCCGTAGTCTTTGGATCGTTGAGATCGAGTCCCTTCGTTAAGGGGTGAGCGAAAATATTCTTCAGGATAGTGATCATGGGCATGATGTCATATAAATTTTATACGTTTGGCGGCAAAAATGGACATCCTTAGCAGTAGAAGGCCGTGTTTCCATCGCTGTATGTTGGTCATTCCATAAACTCTTTTGCGGTACCTAACCGGCAATTCTACTATCTTCAAGTTTAACTTCGCCGCTCCAAGAAGCAGGTCGAAATCACCAAAAGGATCGAAATCACCAAAATACGCCCTGTTCGCGACGATACTCTCGTACTCGGACCGCCATAGAACTTTTGTTCCGCAAAGAGTATCTTTTGTGGGCTGTCCTATGATCCACGAAAAAACAATACTGAAGAACTTATTGCCCAACAAATTAAAGAAATACATCGATCTCTCTTCCATTGGGTAGACCAGTCGCACTCCATTGACAAATTCCGCCTTGTTTAAAATCAATACTTCGTAGAAACGTTTCAGATCTTCTGGCGCAACGGTCAGATCGGCATCTAATATCATAAGGACATCGCCGCTGGACGCTGCAAACCCCGCCCTAACAGCGTCCCCTTTCCCTTTACCTGGTTGCTTCAAAAGTTTACATCGTCTTTCAGGATGCGCAGAAATCGCCTTTTCTATCTCCTCATATGTATCATCGCTTGAGAACCCCTCAACAAATACAAGCTCGGTCCCGGAACCCATCTCCGGCACCCGCGCAATTATGTTCGGTATGTTCCCAGCTTCGTTGCGGGCGGGGACGATAACCGACACCATAGGCTGATCCGTCTGGATACTAACGCGGGAAACCGGGCGCGCGATTATAAAATTGGTCAGCGCCAGATTATTAAACGGCCATATCTTTACCAGGAACCGGTTGAAAAAAGCGGCGGCAAAAGGAATGTGCACCGGCACCAGAATCTCTTCGGTTTTATGCACGACCTCGATATCTGCAAGAAAGAGAAGATTTCGGATATCTTCGACCGTAAGCCAATTCTGGGTCAAAGTGGGTCTGCTCAATTTTAATAGTCTTGCCAGCTTCAGCGGCAGCTCCCACAAACGGCTGTACGAATTAATTATTATTCTTGTACGAGGATTTGAAACTTTCTTAAGCTGCCGCAAGACAGTCAACACATCGTAGAGATCATCGACTATATCCGATAGGATTATGACATCGAATGTATCATCTATCGCCAGTTCATGCGCATCCATAAGAAAAAACGTAAGGCGAGGATATCTTCTCTTGGCCCTTTCTATCATTTGCGAAGAAAAATCTATCCCGACACCTTTCGAAGGCTCAAGCGATGCAAGGAGCTCGCCATTTCCACAACCGATCTCAAGCACTTTTTGTCCACGCGGCACCAAAAAGCGGTATATCTCTTCCAATCGTTTATGATAATAGCGTCCTCCTTGGAACATATGATCCATGTGGCTAGCGACCGCATCCCAGTGCCCTGCCCTTCTGTCCCTATAATCTGAGTAGCAGCTGTCTAAGAGATCTTGCATTACTTCTGTTCCTCTGTGTACCACTTTACCGTATTCCGTATCCCGTCTTGCAGAAGCGTCTTTGCGGCCCAGCCAAGAGCGTTGATCCTGGTCACATCTAAGAGCTTTTGAGGGGTGCCATCCGGCATGGCGGGGTTACATACAATCGCTCCTTTATAACCGATACACTCCTTTATAATACCGGCAATCTCTATGATCGAGGCATCCTTATTGGTGCCTATGTTGATTATTTCGGACTCGTTGTACTGCTCCATCAAGAACAAAGAGGCCTCAGCAAGATCGTCGACATAAAGAAACTCCCTACGCGGGTTCCCGCTGCCCCAGATTTCTACGCTCGGCTTATTTTGCACCTTGCCTTCGTAAAATTTCCTGATTAGTGCAGGTATGACATGAGCCGATTTCAGATCAAAATTGTCGTTCGGTCCATATAAGTTTGTCGGCATGCCCGAAATATAATTGCACCCGTACTGTTTTCGATACGATTGGCACATCCTTATGCCGCATATTTTCGCCACAGCATACGCTTCATTCGTTTTTTCAAGAGGTCCGGAAAGAAGATATCTTTCTTTAATAGGCTGAGGGCAATCCCTGGGGTAGATGCATGAGCTTCCAAGGAACAATAGTTTCTTTACGTTGGCGCGGTATGCCTCGTGAATCACGTTGCTCTGTATCATTACATTGTCATAAATAAAATCCGCAGGATAAGAATCATTAGCCCAGATACCGCCAACTTTTGCTGCCGCGAGAAAGACATAGTCAGGTCTTTCTTTTTCAAAAAACGATCTCACTGATAGTTGACACCTAAGATCAAGCTCGTCGCGCCGCTTCACAATAACATTCCGGTAGCCCCGTCCCGACAGCATCCTCATCAGGGCGCTGCCAACCAGACCTTTATGACCGGCAATGTATATCCTGCTTTCCCTTTCCATCATCGGTGATCCTCATTGAGCAGAGTATGATCGGTCCAGGCCAGATTTTGTTGTTTTAATAGTTCAAACCCTTTGCCAGGCGGCTCCATTCCCAAGAACAGAAAATCGTAATCTACCATGATCTGAATCAACTCCGGAAACTTGATCTTCGGGCTCCATCCGAACGTCTTTTTAGCTTTAGCGGAATTAGCCCGCAGGTTCTCGACTTCCGTAGGCCGAAAATAGCGCGCGTCGATCTCTACATATTTTTTCCAGTCCTCATTGACATACCCGAATGCGTTCTCGAGCAACTCTTTCAATGAGTGAGTTTCGCCTGTTCCTAGCACGTAATCATCCGGACGGTCATGCTGCATCATCATCCACATTGCCTCTACATATTCGGGAGCGAATCCCCAATCTCTCTTCGATTCCAGATTGCCGAGATATATCTTCTTATCCAATCCGGCGCGGATCCTGGCCAGACCGCGAGTAATCTTCCTGGTTGCAAATGTACTGCCTCGACGTGGAGATTCATGATTAAAAAGGATGCCGTTACACGCAAATAAGCCGTATGCTTCCCGGTAGTTGATCGTCATATGATAACTGTACACTTTTGCGCAGGCATACGGGCTGCGCGGATGAAAAGGAGTCGTTTCATCCTGTGGCGCGGGCGCGGAACCGAACATTTCGCTTGATGACGCCTGATAAAATCTAGTCTTTATACCACTACGCCTTATCGCTTCCAGCAATCTTGTCGTTCCCAGCGCATCAACATCGCCCGTATATTTAGGCATGTCAAAACTGACCTTAACATGACTCTGGGCCCCCAAATTGTATATTTCTTCAGGGCGGATATTGTATATGAGATCCGTTATCTGCCCCTCATCGGATAGATCCCCGTAATGCAGCAGTAGACGGGTCCCCGGCAGATGCGAATCCTGGTACAGATGCTCTATCCGCTTAGTATTGAAACTACTTGAACGGCGAATAATCCCATGCACTTCGTAACCCTTCGACAAAAGAAATTCCGCAAGATAAGAACCATCCTGCCCAGTTATTCCGGTAATCAATGCCTTTTTCATTTATGCCTCCGGGGCGCTGTAGATATTTGCTTGGCCGAGATAGCCCATTCAGACATCCTCTTCAGCCCTTCCGCCAGAGAAAACCTCGGGCTCCATCCCGTATCCATTTGAATGGCCGCGGTATCGGCGAATATGCCGAAAGTATCGCCTGGCGTCGTTCCGCTATATCTGACCGGATAGGCGGCCGAGTCATACCCGAATGCTTTGAGTTCGAGTTCGATAAGATCACGCACATAATTCCGTTCGCCCGAAGCTACATTATACGTCTTCCCGAACGTCCGTGTGTTCGTAAGGCACTTCATATACGCCTCAACAACATCGTCAATATAGACAAAATCTCTGTAACGATCGGGCGAGCCCTTGACAAGTATCTCTTCCTTCTTGAGTATATACGCCATGAATATACTGACCATGCCTTGCCTGAGATTCTGCATATTCTGACCCGGTCCATACACATTGAAAAGGCGCAGCGATGTGGTGTCAATGCCCATCTTCGAGTAGATATTCACATAGCTTTCAGAAGCCAGCTTGCCTGCACCATAAAAAGATTTTGCCGCAAAAGGCGCATCTTCTCTCACGGGCTGCTGCTCCTGGTCCCCGTATATCGACATAGAACTGGTATAGAGAAACCGCTTAATACCATGTTTCACACACCAATCGAGCAATATAAGAGTGCTCAGACAATTGGTCTTCAAGTCGTAGACAGGGTCATCAAACGAGATCTCTCCCGAAGATTGCGCGGCCAGGTGAAAAACAGCATCAAATCGGATTCGGGGAAGCGATTGCGCAAAATCATCTTTCGAAAGATCAAGAAAGACAAATTCGGCCCCCGCAGGGATGTTCTCTTTAAAACCGGTCGAGAGGTTATCAACCACATAGACCTTCCACCCTTCTCTCAGAAGCCTTTCCGACAAATGTGACCCTATAAAACCAGCTCCTCCGGTAACCAATGCCGCTCTCATATCATTTATCCTTTTTTACAAATGCGGACTACCATCGTATCACAGTGTCCGGTCCTCTTCATACTCTCCAGATAAGAGCTTTCCAGTTCGGGCGTAAAAAACGACGTATATTTCCCCTGCCCCCCGGGTTTTCCTTCCAATGCCCATGTCATATGATTGGATATGTCGTAACGCTGTTCCGGCAGAATTTCGAAATCATCGCACACTTGATATAAAACATATTCCAGTGATGGACGATTAAAATAATAATTATGTGCCACAGACCAGTAGAACTTATGAAATGCCGGGATATTATATATGGTAAGCAGCGGATCGCTTCTGCTTGGGACCTCGCATATCATGACACCACCTGGTTTTAAAAATCCAAGCGTATCTCGCATGAATTTTACCGGATCTCGCATATGCTCCAGAACAAAAAAATGCATCACCAGGTCAAACTCTTTCACGTCTACGGCACTGTCTTTTAAGTCCTGCATAGAACTATAGACATCTATGCCTTTCTGTTTCAAAAATCCGGAAAAACCTCCGGATGGCTCTATCCCTACTACATCCAATCCCCGTTCTTTCAACGGCAAGAGCATAAAACCGGATGAGCAACCTACTTCGAGAACGCTCAAGGACGGCGACAGAAGCTCCTCAAAGAACGGAAGGCGCCTCGCGTATTGCTTCTGATTCGACTGGATATGGGCCTCCGGGCCTCTCCAATCAAAATCTTTTCCGGCGCGTTTCTCCATAAATCTTTCGAATTCCTGAGCATAAAAACGTTTTTCATCCTTCTCGCTCATGCGGGGATATAAAAAAGCTACGTCGCAGTGCGGGCACCGGTAGAATTTTTGATCCGCGCTGCCGCCGTATACATCATTACCGATAATCGAGGGCTTGCGTATCGAAGCATCACAGAGTTCGCATTTCGCAGGGACTGTTGAACTTTTTCCGGCATCCATAGCACGCGCCTCTCTTATGCGTATCTCTTCACTAGAGGATCTCTTATGAGATGTTTCGCCACGCATCGCAGGTCGTCCAGCGTATCGACGCTGTACGTATCATTCAGGCTCATCACCATCTTTACCTTATATCCATGCTCAAGCACTCTCAGCATATCCACAGATTCGATTATCTCTAGCGGTGTCGGGGTAAGCTTATTAAATCTGATCAGAAAATCCCTCCTAAAGGGTATTATACAGACCTGCTTCAGCATAGGGATTCGCGTCGCACCTTTCTTTCTTGAAGGTATCGGCTCTCTGGAAAAATAGAGCGCATAACCTTCCTTATCCACGACCACCTTGACTTCGTTGGGGTCTTCATGCTCGCAGACATCCTTCATTGGCGACATAAGATTAACCACCTGTATCCGTCTGTTTTTCACCATAGGCTTCACCGCAAGATCTATCATTTGCGGGGTAAGCATCGGTTCATCACCCTGTATCATGACGACAACGCTTACCTTCTTGCCATTTTGTCGCTCGATCTTCAACATCGCCTCCGCAGCCCTGTCCGAAGCCCGCTGATGGTGAGCGCCCGTCATAATGACCCCGGCGCCTATCGAAACGGCATATCTTCTAATCTCATCGTCACATGTTGCAATATAGACCCGGTCCAACATCTTGCTCATCGTACTGCGGTAATAGACATGCCCTATCATCGGGATGCCGGCGATCTCTGCCAAAGGTTTGCCGGGAAAGCGACTTGAGGACATACGCGCGGGTATGATTCCGATTATATTCATCTTTTTAACCCGTCCTTTAATAATGAGAATTCATCTCTGCACTTCGCTCCCAGAAAGAGTGTATCAAGACTGAACCCAACAAATCTGTAACCTTCCCGCACTTTCTTCAACACTTCCTTCGCATTAGGCGGTATGACATGAAATCCAGCGACCGCTTTATGGACCTTTGCCGTCCGCATGATCCTGGAAAGGGCGTTCTTGACCCGCAAATCTTCGAATTTTCCCGGTATGCCCATCGATGCGGACAGGTCATACGGCCCAACGATGAACGCGTCTATGCCGTCAACAGCCAGGATCTCGTCCAGATTATCGACAGCCGTAATATGCTCGATCTGCGCTATCACGATACTTCCTCTGTTCACCCATCCGGCATAGGCCGAAAAACCCAGTCCGTATCCCTGCGCCCGCGCAAGGCCTACGCCACGCGTCCCCATAGGCGGGTACTTGACCGCGCGCACCGCCGCCAGAGCGTCCCGGGCAGAATTTATCATTGGGACAATAACCCCTTGCGCTCCGGCATCCATGACCCGTTTTATGACAACCGGGTCATTTTCTCCGACTCTGACAAGCGCCGGAGTGCCGCATAGCCCGATGACCTGGATGAGCTCTTGAGCTTTATCAAGCGTTATAGCCGAATGCTCCATGTCGATAGCCAGCCAGTCGAATCCCGCGCGAGCCATGATCTCGGCCACAGACAAATTTCCTATCGTTATCCATGAACCTATGGTAAGCTTACCGGACCGCAATCTTGCCTTTAACGTCATTGCCCCTCCTTTTTCAGGCGCACTATACCAAAGAACCTTTTAATTCTTGCATATTCACCTTTCTTCATGTCTTTCATAGCTTCACTTAGATAATAGCTGACTCTCCATAACCTCCGGAAGGAAAGAAGGATGCGAATCTTAAAGAAAACATATATAATCCAACTCAGCTTCAAACACCTAAGTTTCTGGTCCGTAAGCAACTTAATTGCGCCAGGAGGCAAACGTTTCCCTACCGAAGCATAATCGTTCAAGAGAAAGAACAAATTGTTTACATAGGTTTTTTTACAGCCCGCCACATATTTCCGGTACACATCATTAAGATCATCTCGAATAATGCCGTCCCTCTTCGCCTTCTCATACAATTCTGTTTCAGGGTAAAATACAAGCGAAAAGAGGTTTAGCTTATATGGAACGGGAAGGGCCGACAAGAAGAGCAGAGTGTCAGTAAGGTCTTCGTCCGTTTCCCATGGATTATCCAGAATAACATCGTAACTAGGCAACATTATCCTGTCCTTGAATTCATTGATAGTTTTAATAACATCGGCGACCTTTTCATTAGAATAGACACGCTTGTACATTTGTTTAGTCCGCTCACTGCCTGTTTGTATACCCATTCTTATCCAGCGAAGTCCGGCATCCGCAAGCATAGATAACTTATTTCTACTGAACGTCGAAGGCGATATCCCGGGAATTAATAAAGGTAGGCCTACTTCTTTTTTATAATTGTGGCTAAATTTTTCTATCTCCTCATCAGTGTAAACAAAAAAACAATCATCCTCAAACCTCATGTTTGTGATAAATGGGAACATATTTTTTGCCGTTACCAGCTCTTTGATTATATTATCGATAGTCCTTTTTCTAATTATCTTCTCGCCCTGATATAATTTATGAAAGAAATTATTACAACAATACGTACATATAAAAGGGCAACCTCTTGTGGACATAGTAACATAGGCACCATGTGTATATTTGTTCAGAACTTTTGAGTTCATTGGACTTATATGCCCATCGCTCAATATACAATGACCCTCGTAGTCGTAATCGGGGAATGGGATGGCATCAAGTTCGTTTATAAGCGGCCTCATTTCGTTCCTGATAATATCTTCATTATCCTTGAACCATATGCCCTTAATCCCGCGAAGCGGTCTCTTTTCTTCGAATGCAGACAAAACTTCAACAATGGTAGTTTCGCCTTCACCGATACAGACGATGTCCGCATAATCAAGACATTCTTTAGGTCTTAATGTAGGGTGAACGCCTCCCCAAATTACCGGCACATTAAGATCCTTTTTAAACTTGCGGGTTATCTGGACAGCGTTATCAAAAAAATTAGTCATCAGCGATATACCAATAAGATCCGAACCGCTTGATGCCTTGACCGCTTCTTCAAGTACTTCATTACTATATGGGCGCGAAAAATGATTCACCAAAAACAATATTTGAGTTTCATGTCCATTTTTTTTAATGCATGAAGACATGGAACGCAATCCGAATGATTGCACATCTGAATATGGAGAAATCAATGTAATCTTCAAATTTTCACCATGATCTTATATAAACTGGTTGCCCGATTAACTGTTCCGTGCTGCTGTCTCAAATTGTGTCTCGTAAAGATTTTTATACTGTCCACCTGATCTTATGAGGTCGGCATGCTTTCCGCTTTCCAATATCTTCCCAGAACCTAAAACAAGTATATTATCTGCTTCCAATATAGTGGAAAGTCTATGGGCTATAACAATTACAGTGCGGTCTTTTGATAATTTTTCTATAGCTCTCTGTATCTGCCGCTCAGTTTTTGTATCGAGATGGCTGGTAGCTTCATCAAGTATAAGGATTTCCGGGTTCTGTATTAATGCCCTGGCTATGGATATCCTCTGGCGTTGTCCTCCAGACAGCTTGATACCTCTTTCTCCAAGAATGGTATCGTATCCATTGGGCAATCCAGATATGTAAGTATCAATTTCTGCTGTCATGGCCGCAGACCGGACTTGAGCATCGGTAGCATCAGGCTTTCCATAAGTTATATTTTCCTTAGCAGACGCGTTAAAAATAAATACATCCTGAGAGACAAAACCTATCTTAGACCTCCACGATTTCATGGAAAGCTCCCGAATATCACAGTCATCCACTAGCACCCTGCCATTAACGGCATCATAGAATCTCAACAAGAGATAGGCAAGCGTGGTTTTACCGCTACCCGAAGAACCGACCAAAGCCGTAGTCTTGTTCTTTGGTATAGAAAAAGACAGACCATCAAGGACTTTCTTATCCGCATTATAACCGAATGACACATTATCAAAACGGATCTCTTTATTTATCCTGACAAACTCCCTAGCGCCATCCGGCATAACAGCAGCATCTATCTTCTGCGTCATCTCATTATAAGAATCCAGAGCCCCCAAATAACTTAACGCTTCCGCCCTGCGGTCCTGCAAGGCGCCAAAATCGGTAAGAACATTCTTTGATACATAGAGATAGGCTGCTACATAAGGAATGATCTTCGCCAGATCCATAGTAATTGTCCGCAAAAGAACCAGAAAAAATATTATAAATATACCGAAAAAAGCAATTTGCGTAAGCGGCAATATTGATTCAGCGTTTTTTATATTCGCGTAATGAAGGTTATAGGTGGTTTGCACGGCTTCTGCGAATTTTGCGCGTTCTTTATCTTCGCCAGAGAATATCTTTATTATGCGTATGCCATTTATGGCTTCAAGCATAGTAAATGTCAAATCCGCTATTTTTTTGTTAACCATTATCCCTGTCTCCCTTATCCTATTCATTATAATATGGAGCGGAAAACGTATAGCGAAAAAAGCTAAAAGCGCCAATATAGTGAATTGCCAAGATATAATAAATAAAATAACGGCATTCACGAACATCCTAACGAACATCGCAAATACTCTTAAAGTGCAGTTTATAAAATTCCCGATTCGTACCGTTTCATTATATATACTATTTACAACATGACCTGATTTGATGGAGTCATAAAAGGACACCCCCGCGTGCATAAGCTTATCAAAAAATTCTTTCTGAAGGTCCCGAGTCAAAAGAAAACGCTGTTTTGATATTATGACATTGCCCATATAAAATACCATGTTTTTTAAGGTAAATATAATAAAGAAAGCCAGAAGCAAAAATGTTAATAGATCTTTCCTGTCCCATCCGTTAAAAAAACTATTTAAACACCTAAGAACTGGAATTCCGTTAAATATATTCTGGCTCCCCATCATGCCCTGCAGAATAGGCAATAAAAGCCCTACGCTAAAAACCTCCAAAAAAGACCCAAAAGCAACAAACAGGAATATAGATACTGAAAGACTCCTGTACTTACCCAGATATCCTAAAACTAACGATATTTTATTTTTTTTCATATCTAGGAAACCTCTTTGAGATTATGAGCAAATATTTCCCAAAAAGGAACATCTTTAGATATGCTCCTTTTTATATAATGCTCTTTATATCTCGTATATAAAAAATCATCCACAAACATTTCTTTTTCTAAATCTACATAGCGAACTTTATTTATATTTATAGGTTTTTTGTTAAATTGCATGGCCATTGTCTTGATCAATCCACCCTGCGGACTGTTCTCAAGGTCATCGGTAGTTATAAAGATGATGGGCTTTCTGAACAAAACTGCAAAACTTATAGAAGTACTTGAATGTGCTATCACAAACGCTGACTTCTTAACAAGTTCTGCCGTCCTCCAGCGCGTCACTTGCCTTCCTGAAAAAAAATCACCAAAATCTTCATATTTTGAACGCGGGTGAGCCGCTATAGTTATTTCGACTCCATAGCGGTCTTTGATGTCATCGAAAAATCGGGTTAGTATAGAAAAATATTTGCCGGCAGTAGAAAATGGTGGTTCCCCCATGCGCACGTATTCCGGATGAAAACACACATCTTCATCCAGAAATACCCCCATTTTATTATCTATTAAGCAATTTGTCCGCCTTTCTTGTAAATAAATATCGTAATCTAGCGAATGCATCCAGATAGTTTTTGTATTAGCATTTACCGGGAAACGCGTAAAGGCTATTGTTGAATTAGCACCGCCTGCCAAAAGAAAAGTGGCAGGCTTGATGCCCATTAAATAAAAAGGCAGCTCCATGCAAATCCTATCCAACAAATTTTTGGGCTTCATCTTTCGCAGTTTGCGGAAAATATCCTCCTTTGTTTTTCTTACATTTATATTCGGTATCGCATTCGCCGCAAATATCGCATATTTTAATTTTGCTTTAGTTATAGCCTTAAATATCTGAAATGTTTTAGGCCCATAAAATAACATGCTCATCACAAATACACTTTTTTCAAGATTGGATATCATTCCCAAAGCCTCGCTATGGGTCAAAACAGTCTTTACATCGGATATGGTCGTAGGATCCTTAACTTTCACCTTATCATGCACTTCACGATAAAGGAAAGGCGTAAAGTCCCATATCTCTACCTCGAATCCGGCCTGTCTTACTAGTTCTATGCCAAACCTTTCGCGATCCCGTTGGCAAAATGGAGATTCTACTATATAAATAACCTTTTTAATTTTTGTATGAGAATCCAAGATTTTGGAATTTTTAGTTCTTACATTTTTCAACAAATTTCGCACCATGTATTTTAACTTGACCTCAAGCATCTTGCACCGAATCGTCCAATAATCATTTTTCACCAAACCATGGGCTTTATACTTAGATGCCTTTTTTAATATAACAAACAGATGGCCACCCTGAGTTGATCCCCTAAAAACAATACCCAGTCTTGCTGCTGCGCACAGCCTTCTTAAAGTAGCTGGCGTAAAATAATAAATATGCGCGCTCTGCAATTGTTTTATACTAAAATCCAATATATTAGGCACTTCCACATAAATCAGGCCGTCATCTTTAAGTTGTTTTGTCAATGATAATAAAAATGATAACGGATCAGCCGCGTGTTCCAACACATGGCTAGCTATTATCAAATCATGAGCTCTTTCCTTCGGAGAAACCGGGCATTGAGTCATCTTCACTCCATGCCGCTTACCAAATTCAACAAGCGACGGACTATATTCTAAGCCCTCGACCGTAGCGCCTGCTTTCATAAAGTGAATAAGGTTCCATCCGCCTCCAGCGCCGACTTCAAATACAGACATACCTTTTTGTATATTTCTAACCTTTTTTACTACCTCATAAATATGAACACCATAATTTGCCTCATACCGCCTTTCAGCAGTAGCTATATAGTCATCTCCTTCATAACATCTGCGGTATAAATCCGAGCAATAAAAATCCCTGCAATCATCCTTCATCATTCTGGGATTGGATTGGACCAAGCCGCAACGCGTACAAACGACCGTTTTTTGCGAAATGTTATGCCTGTCAATAGACGCTATAAGATCAAATGTCTCCCCACCGCATAGACACGGTACTTCCTCCAGACGCACCTTCCCTTCAGCAATCAACTTATTGAAGGTCTTCACAGATTTGGATTGACCATCCCCATGCATCGCAACCTTGCCTGCAGGGCTATGAAATTCGTCTATATTGTTAATATTTTTTCTTATTGTAATCATCAATACCCTGTTGGAACGCCCCAGAATTCACAATAACTGCACAACGGTGCTTTATCCCGCCTGCCCTTCAGATGATAATTGATCAACTTTTTACGTTTTAGCCCGGCCCATATATCCGATAATTTTCCCATGGTACAATCCCCTATGACTCCTAAGCCGAGGGGATCAAATCTCACGCATGTCGACACTTTCCCATCCCGCCTTATTACCATATGATTCAAAAGATCCAGGCATATCCCTATCTCCGGTACGGTGGCTTTCTTTCTGTAGTTAAAACTACCGAGCGGAGAGTGGAGTATGCGCGTTGCTATTATACAACCCAGCTTCCTGTATCTTTCAAGCTTCACGTCTCCTAAGCACCTTATTATCACGTTGGGCTTCCTGTCACGTTTAAGCTTAAGAAACTTTTTCACGAGTCTATACTGTTCATCGGCTTCCTCATCATTCTCGAAAGTAGATACGGTAAGCGTATCCATGTTACCAATTATCTCATCGGCCTTCTCAACGAGGAGCTTGCCATTAGTATCGGCGCACCTTAACTGCCTAGAAAAAAGTTTCGCTGCTGTGCCAAATTCCGGATACATCAATGGTTCACCGTTATTGTGCAACTGCACTACTATGTCATCAGGCAATTGATGAGCTATGGACCGCACGAGTCTTATATCCATGTTTCCATAACCAAGTTTAATTGCCGGATATTCCCGATCTATCTTACGCCTTCCGCACATCCAACAGTCCTTATTGCAGATACTCGTAAGTTCCACATTAACGGTCGTCAAACCATTAAAGCATTTGGCCATTTTTTGTTTCCTGTTTTTAATCGAATTTGTAGGGCGTGGGACCGGCAACCTTATTCAGGTTCTCGGTTTCTTCATTAAACTTTTTTATCTGGGCGACTATATCGACACCGACATTTTCTCCCCACCTGTCTAAAATCCGTTTTGTTATCTTACCCATCCTGCCGCCGCTTCCGATCAATATCCCGTTCAGACTGGTTACAGGCAACGCACAAAAGGGCGTGCCGGTCATAAAAGCTTCATCAGCAGTATAGACATCGTAAGGCTCTATATTCTTCTCTATATATTTTAGTTTCAATTGTTCGCAGAGTTCAAAAACATAAGCCCTGCTTATACCCCTAAGTATATTGCGACCTTCGGGGGTTATCACAATGCCGTCCTTAACTATAAAAAAATTATCTCCTGTACCTTCAGCAATAAAGCCATCTGGGTCGAGTAAGAGCGCCCAGTTATTATCACCCTTGTGATAAGAAGCCTCTATATTCGCCATCTGATAATGTATCCTGCTTCGATTCTTTATCTTAGGATCCAGTAGATAGGCTGGTATGGCGCGCTGAGATGTTATAACGGCATTTATACCTTTATCAAAAAGTTTTCCCATCCCGGTAACTGTCCATTTTAATGGAAAGTCTGCTATTACCAGCGTTGGCTCTAACTTGTCTGCGAAAACATGGCTGTATATAGCTAGGGGGCCTCTGCTCACGTTTATCATAAGTCTATGCTCGTCGTGTTTACCAAAAGCCTGTTCATTTTTACTGACGACCTCTTCGCAAAGATGCTCCATTTCTTCAATATCGATCTTCATAGGTATTCTGAATATTTTTATACCATAATATAAGCGCTCGAGATGCTCAACAAGTTTGAACTGTTTTTTATTGAAAGACCTTGTCATCTCAAATACCATGTCCCCAAACATTAATGCCGAATCGAATATTGAAATTTTTGCCTCCGATTCCGGGACGAACTTCCCGTTCATATAGACTAGTCTTTGCACCATGACCCTCCCTTCCTGAGTATATTCTTGCGCATGTAATACTCACAAATCTCTACATCTTCGGACTTGTCTATTTCATAAGATTTCCAAAAAGGCATCGGATAAAAAACAATCCTGCCACCAAGCCTGTTGTTATACCGCCTGATCACTGACGGTTTAAATATATAGATCGAGCCATTCTCAAGAAAAAGCGGCTCCCTCTCCTGCCTACGACCTCTGTTCTTATAATCATAGGTCAGGCTATTCAGCCTGCGGCCTTTACGCTCCCAGACGCAAAAATCATCGAGCAAGGAACCGGAAAAAAGAGAGTCCGCTTTTTTAGAGACAAACAGATCGATGGCGGAATTGATATCTATAGTAACCCTCAGGGGAGATGTAGCTTGAAGAAATACGACCGCATCTATGCTTTTACCGCTGGAATCTTCTACGGATCGCACCGCATGGCTGAGCGCACCTTCCGTTGAAGCGCTGGCAGTCGCCAGGCTCGCGGGACGCTTGATGGCTGTCGCTCCGTAATATTCTGAAATTTTGCATATCTCGGCATCATCTGAAGAGACATACACTCTTTCAATCAAAGCACTACCCAAGGCCTGCTCGATCGACCACGCTATTAAAGGCTTTCCGCAAAAATCTATGATATTTTTCCCGGGAATGCCTTTCGAACCGCCTCTGGCGGGTATCACCGCGACTATTCTATGCTTTGACACCGACATCTCCGCCCACCCGCCTTAACTTCTTTATAATGGGTATTTCGCTTTCATATATCCGAATATCGCCATCCCCCTTTGCCTGCTCCCAGGTTCGAATATCCGAAACCAGGCGCTTGAATCCCTGAGGTTCAACGGAAGCGGCCTGGTCACTGCCCCACATTGACCTGTCCAGGGTGATGTGACGTTCAACGACGGATGCGCCAAGTACAACGGCAGCGAATGTCGTGTATAGGCCAACCTCATGACCGGAATACCCTATCGGCAGATTAAATCTTTGCAGCAACGTCCGTATGCCGCCAAGATTGAGCTCTTCCGGTTTTGAAGGATAGGTGCTCGTGCAGTGCATAATGATCAAATCATCCTCTCCCAGGACATCATGGGCATGCTCGATCATCCTCATGTCACTCATCCCCGTCGAAAGGATGATTGGCCTGCCCTTTGCGCGATGATGCTTCAATAAAGCATCATCGGTAAGCGATGCCGAGGCTACCTTATAACACGGTACTTCGAATCGACTGATGAAGTCCACTGAATTCTCGTCCCAGCACGAGGCAAACCAGACAATGCCTTTGGCCTTACAATACGAGTCAATCTCAGCATATTCTTTCGCGCCGAATTCCAACCCCCTCTTCAAGTCACCATTCGTTTTGCCGAACGGGCTCTCTCGGGGTTTGGACAACTCCTCCTGACTATAAACTATGTCGATAGTCCGTTTTTGAAACTTGACCGCATCGCACCCCGAATCGTAGGCGGCATCGATGAGCCTTTTTGCTATGTCCAAGGATCCGTTATGGTTAATGCCTATCTCAGCGATCACATAACAGGGCATTGCATCGCCGATAACTTTAGTGCCGATCTTCACAGTCCTCTTTCCCATATACCGCATCTCCTTTTATCGATCTTTCACTATAAAGCCTGTAATGAGTTCAATAGTTCCCGCACAACGCCGCACCCTCCGCGCGAACGCAGGATCAGATCGGCGATCGTCCTGATCTCATCGCACGCATCCGAAGGACACGCAGCAACCCCGACCGCTTTCATGACTTCAAGATCATTTATATCATTTCCGATATACAAAACCCGGCTCAATGGTACGTCGCGCTTACCGCAATACTCCACAAGGGCCCTCTTCTTATCATTCACCCTGCTCATTGCCGCTATCCCCAACTTTTTTGATCGCGCGAGCGCTATGTTGTTCACTTCCGACGTTATTATGATCTGCTCAATCCCTCTATCCATGATCATTCTCATAGCCATACCGTCTGACCTGTTAAGGACCACGCTCTCCATACCGTCTTCGCGGAGAATGACCTTATTATCCGTAAGGACACCGTCAAAGTCGTATACGATCAAAGATATATTCCGCAGAACGATCTTGCGATCATGCTTTCGCAAAAACCACCTCCGCACTGGACCTCGTATAATTATTCTTCAGATTATACCTTTGCACGGATCGAGCCAACGATTGGTGCACATCTCCTGTCTGAAGGAGCTCGGTCATATACGTTTGTATAAAATCTCCGACGCGTTCGGCCGCGCGAAAATCGTCAAAATAGTTAAACTGCTGACGCCATTTTGAAAAATCCCCTACACTTCGGTCTCCTGCAGCCGCCTTCAGGATCGCCGCGCTAAGATCTTCAAGCGCAACATACGCGATATCCTTGTAATATTCCGCATTCTCCACACGCGTCACTATGCCCCCGCAGTCCCAATGAATAGACCTGAGACCGTGTATTCCAGAAATAATGCCTGCGGTATTTAAACCAAAACAAACTGAAATATCAGCGTTTGATGACGCGGCTAATGGACTATAATTACGATCGAGGACCACAAGTCGCCTGGAAGCGATAAGCGCTTCCATCTGCGCCACCACCTCCTCACCGCCCGCAAATGATCCCAAAACAGCCGTATCGTAGCTTTTACTCTTTATGATGCCACCCCAATCGCGATGATCCGCAAGTAACCGTAAAAGCATCACATAGAACCTTAGCAGCATTTCCGGCGAATATGCCGTTGTTTGACCAGTCGAATTGTCGAAAATAGCGATCTTGAATGCAATCCCTTTATCAAGGCTCTCCAGTGCCGCCGGTGCATCCTTGGCATCATACGTTATCCATAGCCCGGATGGCAGAAGGCACTTCGGTTTATCAATCTTCTCAATACAACGGCCTACCTCATTCCCCCACACAAAATAGACATGCTGCGGAAATGTATGCGTCGGTAGATACCGGAAATAATAGATAGACCAGTTGTACCCGATCATAATACCCCCGGCCGATTCAACGGCGGCAGCTTGAACATTCTGCTTCCAGGCAGCCTCCTGATGCTGAATGAGTATTTTAACCTTAAAGCGCTTAAAAATAGCCTCATACAAAAGAAAAGTCAGCTGGTATTCAACGCGGAATATGTGGGCCCAGAGGGGCAGACCGCGATAACCTCTGAAAGGCAAGCCTCTGAAAAGCCTGCGCAGACAAACCTTGCCAAGTCTTGCCGATCGGGGATGGTTAAACTGCACCCACTTGAACCCGCGCGATATGACTTTCGACTTAATTTTATCCATATCACCATAGTCAGGCCGGTCAAAATACGCCACTATATCAAAATCGCTCCTGTCAACGAAGTCGCTCCAAAAAGAGAAATCCAATATATCAAGCGGTGCATATTCCACCCAGATCGACGGTTTCACATTCACCGCATCGCGGATCGTCCTTTCAGGTATACATGCGAAAAGGACCGACGAACAGATAGACAGACACGAGGTAAGATAAAACATTATCACGTCCCGCAAGCCGCACTCCCCTACCAACAAACCTAGCTCTTTCACATAGTAGTCAATCAGTATGTGATTGAGAGGGTGCCTTCTTATACAAAACAGGTTTCGACCCCCTTTCGTATCATCGGCCTTGCGTCCGGCTGCGATCATGAAAGCGCTATTATTTCGCAACGCATACGCAACATACGACTTTATGGTCCTTTTTAACCTGTCCGATTCCGCAGCATAGTGCTTCGCTACAAAATTGTCGATTGATTTATCCAGGTCTTTAAACATGCTTTGAACCGATGCAAAGCCCTCCCCTTCCTTTTCCGCCAGGAGAAACTTTTCAGGATAAAAATTACCACACAATCCTGACTTTCTAAGCAACCCAATAAACCAACCTGTCATTACGTCAATGCCGCGGACATCATAATATACGGCATATCTGCAAAAGATACCCTTCATAGCAAATATGATTATATGCACTATCCCGATCTTCTGAACCCAGACATTTGTTGTTTCCGAACCGCCTGATCGGCCCATTTATTTAAGCCTCATGTCTGCCTAAAACCGCGAAATGCGGCATTCTTTTTGATATACAGACTTTCTGACTGCTCTACAGCCCTTTGCAGCTTCTTCTTAAAATGATTTGCCAGCAATGCCTTGTTTGCCTCTAGAAGAGACTGATGAAAATCAATATCGCTCATTCCAGTAAAATTAACCGTCAGCAGATCGGAATTTATATGCTTTCTTTCATAAAAATCTTCGCAATCCTTCAACAATCCCTTATCGATCGCATCGTAATACAGCGGAGATCCGGGATACGGCGTCACGGGCCTTATCGTCCTGAGCTGGGATGCATCATCGTACTTAAGCAGGAACGCAACTCCTTTATTAAGAGTTTCCCTGTCTTCACCTATGTTACCGAATATAATATTTAATCCGGGGCTAATGCCGACAGCGAGCGTATTTTCTACGCCCCTCACTATCTGCTCAATAGTCAGCGCTTTGTTCATATTTTTCAGTATCCGGTCATCCATTGCCTCGATGCCATAATTCACAAAAACGCAACCGGCCCTTTTCATCAGTTGTAGTATTTCCTTTGACGCAAAATTAAGTCTGCCGTTACAATACCAGTTAATGCCAAGCCCGGCAGTCAGGAATGCATCGCACAAATCCTTTGTCCTGGCCTCAGACACCATAAAAAGGTCATCACAAAAAGATATATAAGTCACGCCATATCTCTTCATCAATTCCCGAACCTCAGCAACTATGCTCTGGGCGGTCCGGGGACGCATGCCTTTCTCCATTCGATAGCAAAAATTGCAGGTATACGGGCAACCGCGGCCGGTAATTATGGGCAGGCCGCGCTGATTATGACTTATATTCGGAAATCGGAATAATGAGTAATAGCCGATATCGAAAAGGTCCCATGCCTGATAGGGTATAGTATCTAGATCCTTAATGAGCGGCCTAGATCCGGTCATCACACGCTTTCCGGTATCGTTATCGATATACGCGATACCCTTGACATCCTTCCATGATCTCCCACGACTCAGCGCATCACATAATTCCACTACCGTTTCCTCTCCTTCGCCCAGAATGACCGCATCGGCCCCGGTCTTCTTCAGGAAAAATTCCGGCTCGGGTGTTGGGCCATGGCCGCCTATAATAAAAAACGGCTTATCTTTCGACCTCCGTATGGCCTCGGAAATCTTCAGGATTTTTCTGTATTGATAATAACCCGCTATAACCCCGATTCCGACTACATCATAGTGGGACTTTTCAAGATGTGCAGTGAGATGAGATTCAGGGAAATGGTGCGCATCCTGCTGATAAATCTCCACGTCATGGCCCTCTCTTTTTAGAACGGCCGCTATATAGCCAAGTCCGAGGGGAAACCAATGAAGGAAGGAATCGTTATCATACACTATCAGGAGTATCTTCATATCGCATCCAGGCTCTTTTTTAATACTGGCTCCTCGCCAAAACGCTTTCTGTAGACATCGCATTCCATAGTTCGTATAACGCTTTTTGCATCGTAGTCATCTCTGTCTAATAATTCTACAAGGCGAGCATGAGACTGCACTTCGGTCTCCTGAAAAAGTATAAAATTATCGAGTATCTTTTTGCCTTCTCTCTTTAGGCGCGTGTCGCATTTCATGACCGTATCCTGGAACGTTATATAATTTTCACTCAGGTTGTTGAGCGATTTAATCGCTTCTTCATCTTCAATCCAGCCAAGCGCAGCGGTGTCTATCATTCCGTTTCGCATGCAATACTCCCTCAGTGTCGTGCCAGGATACGGATAGAATATCCTTGCGGAAGGATGGTCTATTTTCCACTTCTTGCAGGCATGCACATCATTCCACATGTCATCAAGCGTCTGATGAGGGAGAAAGAACATGAAATTAGCCACTTTGCGCAAACCGTACTTGGTGAGCAGCCTAAAGCATTCATCGTATGCAGCATTGCTAACTTTCTTGCCGAGAAGACCTGTCCGCAAATGTTCGTTTGACGTCTCGACGCCAACACTAACTGACTGACATCCCATCTCTGCAAGTATTCTGGACCGCTCGTCAGTTACCGTCGTGGCCGTGGTCTCTATTGTAAAAGGAAGCCCAATCTCTCTTTTATACTCTTTTTCAAAATCGGACAGATATGTACGGGGCATTGCCAGGAATGTTTCGTCCCAGAAGCGCAAAAACTCCAAAGCATACGTATCCTTTAAACGCGATATCTCATCTATAAGATATGATACTCCTTTAAAACGGCACGGTTTATCCCCTGCATAGAGCCGCATAAAAAGATCGTTTATGCAATAACTGCATGAATAAGGACAACCCCTGCTTGCAAAGACACTGCCCCTGCGAAACAGCTTGCCCTCAAATGGATAATAGAAGTGCATGTCATTGTAAAGCGTCCAATCCGCTTTCGGAAAACTACCATCCAGCCTTACGAGGGGCCGCAAACTATTTTTGATGACAGCATCACCAGTCTTAATCCACAAATTCTGTATGGCCGTGTCGATCTGGCCTTTATCAATCGAGTCTAGCAACTCGACAAGCGCTTCTTCACCCTCTCCGACGCAAAGCATCGTGACTTCTTCATGCTTAATAACCTCATCAGGCGCGACCGTTGCGTGCACTCCTCCGACAATTATGGGGGTCGACGGAAGCATAGCTCGAACCTTCCGTATAAGAAAAAGGGTGAATGGCCAGTCGTCCGAAAAAGAAGAGAAACCGACCACGTCAACCTTGCTCTTTAAGAGCTCGCTTTCAAGGTCGGCCAATAATTCCGCCATCGGCTTTTTGAATGGCATAACTTCCGCATTCGTTATCGGCCTGAATTCCAAGTCGATAAGGAACTTGTTATCTTTATATGACCGGTAAGATCCTGCCTTTTTTTCATTCGTATATGCCGCTGCGTCAAAAAGCAGGTACTTATGACCGCCTCTCTTTGCAAAGGCTGACATACTGGCTATGCCCGAATACTGAACCCCGGAGACCAGCCTGTTACAGTAAACCATCAGAATAGTTGCCATAAACAGGATTTTCCACTTGCGCTAAATCACATCAACGAAAGAAATCGCATTCGAATACGGCAGCTTATTTATCTTCATTTTTTTGCCTGCGAAGAAGTCATCGATGGCCTTGTTCGCTCCGGCAAAAGCGCCGTAATCATCGAGTATCACTATCCCGCCTTTTGAGACGCGCGGATACAGTTCTTTCAGACAAACATCAGTCGCCTCATGCAGATCAACATCAATATGTAAAAGCGATATCTTAAGATGCGGGTTTTTCGCCGTATACTCCGGGACCGTCTTAAGTATATCGCCTTCAATCAGCTCGATGTTCTGATAGAGGTCGAGTTTTTTCAGCAAGGAGATGAATTCCTCCAAGCCAATGCTGCGACTGCCGGCCTCCCTGACAAACTGGGCCCTTTTCCCTATATCGTCAGCGTATCGCGCTTCCGGAAACTCCCCAAACGTATCAAATCCTATGATCTTCTTGCTAAATGCATTCTCGAAAAGCGCCCTGAATTTTATCAGCCGGGATAACGAAACCCCCTTAAAAACACCGCATTCAACTATCTCGCCCGCAACGCCGGAAACCTTTCTGAATAACTCAAGATGCGTAGCAAACTTACTGATTCGATTAACAGGCGCTGTCAGATAGAAATTGTTCTCGTATTCGAATTGCTTATCAAAATCCGGTCCGGGCATATTGCTCATCCTCCCTGCACTCATTTCTTCAGTTTTAACCTAATCTCTTCTTCTCCGCGGGTGACTCTCTTCCTGCCATCCCCCATCACCAGATCGATATCGCGAATCCTTTTCCGCAAAAGATCCATAGCAGCCACTTCGAGGCTAGCAGCCTGGTCGGTCCCCCACATCTTGTGGTTCAGGGTTATGTGCCGCTCGATTATCTTTGCACCCAGTACCGCTGCATAAACGGTGGGTTCGACATTATACTCATGACCGCTGTATCCGACAACGCAGTTATAACGTTTCTTGAGAGTATGTATGCAGCGAATGTTAATATCTTCTATTGGAGTAGGGTAAGTAGAGTTGGTATGCATGAGGGCAAATTCGCACGAGTAGCGCTTCAATATGTCCACGAGATCATCGACCTCTTTCATGACACTCATCCCCGTTGACGCGATAACCGGTATACCGGTCTTAGCAACCGCTTCTACCAATTTTTTGTCGGATATCTTTGCAGATGGTATTTTCAGGAAAGGCACCTTATACTGTAGCATGAATTTCAGGCTGTTCATATCCCAGACTGAAGACGTCCAGTCGAGCGGCTTCGACTTGCTGTATTCATCGATATAATCGTATTCTTTTTTGCCAAACTCTATCCTCTTCTTATACGCAAGATACGACATCTTTCCCCAGGGCGTATCCTTAGCAACATGCTTCTGCCTTTCCGGAACGCAAAGATCGGGATCGCGTTTCTGGAATTTAGCACAATTCCAGGAACAGGCAAATACTGCATCAATAAGCCGCTTGGCGATATCCAGATCACCGTTATGGTTAATACCTATTTCCGCTATCAGGTAAATACCCTCTATGTCCTTAAAGCGTAACATGGCTTCACCTTCTCTTTTTGCCAGTCCACATCTTTGCCAATTCCTGCGCCTCAATAAAATCTTCTTCGGTATCTATATCGACAGACGGCCACATGCCTTTCTGCCTATACAAACATACCTTACCGCTATACCACGAATGCGTGCGGCAAAAGGCCCCGGCGCGAAACACATAGAACATGCCGTTCTCGACCAGATATTCTTCCTTGAAATCTTCCGTATTTTTTCTCTTGCCCTTAGTCTCAAACAACGGTTTGCCGTCTTTCCAAATGAACGGATGCAGCTTTAATGCCGACACGACCGAGTCCGGCCTATGCGTTTTAATAATACCGGTTATGCTCGCGTAGTCTCCCCTGGCCCTGAATGGGGATGTGGGATTCAAAAGCCACAAATAATCGTTATCTGCAACATCGTATTCTTCGATAAGCAGGCGGATTACGTCTTTTACACAGGAGTTCTTGGTCGCCATAGACTTGCGCCTGAGATGCTTCACAACACCTTTTGGCGCCACAAAATCTAGCTTATCTGTAGAGATGCTGATCTTTTCAAAAATTCCGGAAGGCACAGTACTTATTGCAAAATCTACAAGCGAGCGATCCCCGATAAATTTGCGCCAGTTCTTGTTTATGCAGCGGCTTGATTCTTCCTTTGCAGGTATCAACGCGTAATGTTTCGTCATTCTATTTCGAAACGTCCTCTTTCAACAACAGTTTTTCCTTCAAAAGAGACCTCACTGTTTCCGGATCTTTTAATCCGGCTTCTTTGGGAAAAAACGCTTTCCCTTTCTTCTGATAATCCCGCAGCACCAATGCTATTTCGTTCTTTACACATAATATCTCGGAACCAAAACGATCAGCGATATAAAAACCATCCTCTTTCCTAAAACGCATATTCTGCGGCACGAGACATTTTGTGTCAGTCAACGACATGTCACCCAATTCATCTTCGGAAACAGGCATCGCAAACTTCCACCCTTTACGAAGATTATCGGCTGATTTCATGGTGCCATTATAGGCAAAGGCACATAACCTGCATCCTCCGTTACAACGTTCGAACATCACACAAGCCTTGCATTCATCCGGAAAATATTCACCGGATCGCCATGGGTTCATATTCGCCCACACGCCTTTTATGCCGATATCTAGGATATTTCCATAGCTCATGCTTTCATGAACACAAGCATGAGCGTCGCCATTTGCATTAAGAGATATCATTTTGTTCCCGGACGGGCATCCATGAGAATAAAATTTTTCGAATTTTACGAGATCCTCTTCCTTCTCCACCATCATACAGAAGGGGAATGGAATCAATGTACCAACTTGCATACCAAAGTCTTTCTCCACCCTAAGAAGCTCGTCAAGTATAAACCTGGCATCTTTCTCCGATATTATGAACTCACTCTGCTCACTAGCGTTCTTGGAGATGTGGGGAACCACGCGTGTTCCAAAAAATTTTTTGGCGCCCAGCGAATGAGCCAGTCTCGCCGTTTCATAAATATCGCTTATGTTAGTCTTCGATATTATCATATTAACGCTTATCCTGATACCGGCAGAAACAGCATTCTTTATACCGGCAACTATGCGCTGGTGAGCCCCCTTGACAGATACCAGATGGTCATTAATATCCGGCTTATGCGAATTCAATGAAGTCAATATATGCTCCAAGCCTGCAGCATGCAATTTTTTCATTTGCTCAAGCGTATTCGCCACAGCCAGCGTTGAGTTACATGTGACGCTGGCTCCGGCATCCTTCATCTTTTTTATACCGTGCAGGAGAACGGCGTTGTTCAATAACGGCTCGCCTCCGGTAAATATCACATGCATTATGCCAGTATCGATCAATTCATCCAGTATCCTGTCCAATTGTTCCTGCGAAATAAATACCGGCTTTGCCTTTCCTTTGCGCCAGAAGTTGTAACAATGACGGCACGTAAAACAGCACGATGATGTAAGCTCGATATGAACAGTTGTCGGGAGCGACATTGTCATGTCGTTATGCGGCGTAACTATTGGAGTATTTGTGATTTTTTTCATTATATCTTCTTAGTGCGTTTACCTGCGATCCCTCTCGCAACGATATACCGCGTTTTATTGTTCAGCGTATCCACGAAAAATACAGCCGAACCGGTAAGGTCAAAGAAATCTACTTTTTCGAAATGTTTTTCCATCATGGACTTGAGAGATTCGTATGTGATATTAACTATGTGAAAAGGATTGTTTGTTTCCTGCATTCCCTGCTCCGACAACGGGCACGTAAGCCACATCGTCCCGCCAGGCTTCAGCCACCCATTAGCTCTGGCCAGATACGAAGCGGGATCCTTAAGATGCTCTATCGTCTCAACGCTTATTATCTTATCATAACGTTTCTTAGGTGAGAATGCCTCTATAGTTGATGTTGTAAAACGCACATTGGGCTTTGCATAATTACGCCTGGCATATTCTATCGTAGTGCCATCGGTATCGACACCATGAACCGATCTTGCCTTACCCGCCAGGATTTCGCTGCCGTATCCGCTGCCGCACGCGATGTCCAACACTTCGTCGGCACGCTTTATATGGGGGAGGAAATATTTATAACGGCCAAAATGGCGTTCGTAAGCAGCTGCATCGAATATGTTTCGTCTGATATTCATAAGGCCATCGTCATGCGCGTAAAAGCGCTGCACATTATATCCGCCTCGCGCATCCCAGCTAAACCGCTCCTTCTGGAAATCAAGAACAGCCTCGGCAATCATAACATCATAGGGAGTCTCAATGGCTAAGCCATCAAATTCGTCCATCATGTACATGCGTGATCTGGATGAGATGAGCATGTCGTTAAGTCGATTTGTCTTATTGGTAGGAATTAGCCATATTGCTTTATTCAGCCTATACCCACCGGAGGTCCGGTCTGATACAGCGCTAGCGATACTGTCATACTTCGGTAATGACGCAGCAAATTCAATTACTGAATCCACGTGAGCCGCAGACCTAAATGGAGCTACTGGAGGAAGGATGGCATATATATCCGCGGGCGATTTTTTTAGTAACGCTTTGATTGCATACAAAACGGAATCTTTCAGAGAGGTGTCGTCCTGCGAAAGTCTCTCCGGTCTGGATATTATATTAACAGAACGATTAGTTTTGTATTTTCTTATCAGTTCTTTATCATCGGTAAAAAGATAGGTCGAACGTATAGACTTAGAAGAAAGAGCCGCCTCGAGCGTATACTCGATAAGAGGTTTGCCACCTATCAAAAGAGTATTTTTATGATATATTCGCTTGCTTCCTTTTCGAGCCGGGATTATCGCATCTATATTCATAGTCTTTTCTATAAAAACTTTTCTGCCAATGAAAGCGCTGTGGAAGCTAACTTCTTCAGCTCTTGGATCCGATCCATTCTCTCGGCAACAAATTTTGCGGCAGCCCTTTCTTCTTCACTCAAATTTCCGGGATCGTCCTTGACTATATCCATAACATCATCGACCATGGATGACATCCCCGCAAGACGCCTTTGCATGGAAGTTTTTAGTTTACTGGATATTATCTTCTTTATATCCAGCTCTGCCTCATAATAGTCCTTGCGGGACCCTTTAATCCAGACTTTTCTTGCGGCGCCCCATTTTTCCAATTCTCGGATATTTATGCTGACATTCCCCTTGGAAGCTCCGAGTCTTTCAGTTATATCATCCAACGATAGCGGCTTATCACTCATGTACAGTACTCCGTACAATTGGGCAACAAATCTATTAAACCCGAAATCATCACATATTGAGCATATATAGCTGATAAATCTGTCTTGAGCTTGGAATAGCTTGGTATTCATAGAGAGCCTTATTGAAGTGGTTAGTTTTTATCGTTTAAAATGTTCTAAACGATTATACTCATAAATGGGGTTTTGTCAAGAAATAACTGAAACGTGCCCAAGGAGCCTGTATGCTAGACCTTTTATTATTCCATTTTTGAAAATCAATATATTTCAAATTATTAAACAGGTCTTGATATAAACCATTGGAAAGTGCTCCGCCAATACTAACTGGGTGCCAGTCCATCTTTTCAATATTTTCTATGGTAGCCATTTTACCGCTTTTATTCAAAAAATATATCCCTTCAGCGGCATCAAAAATCCGCCATTCATTGCCAAGCCTCACAAACGACAGCACGCGAACCCTCCCGTCACCGCGAACCTTGTCAAAGAACGCATTTACGCCGGCATAATTACATAACGTACAAAAAACATCCTGGAACTGCTCATCGACACCGTACCCCCTTACTATTATATGCCACACATGGTCATCGATTACAGGAAGCTCACTGGGTTGCTTGGCTAAATTTTTTAAAGTCCATTCCATTATTTTCATTACTTTTTTTTCGTCATCCTTCTCGCCGGCAACTATTTCTCTTACCAATAGTAAGTAGTGATAATGCCTGTCGTAAAAATCCAGTATTTTCAGATATAAAGGCAGATGCTTAATAGAAATTACATAGTTCACGCTCTGCTTGGTAGTTACATCGATGTTTAAAATTACAATAAAGCTGAGCGCTATCACTCCTACAATGATAATTTTTCGCGCTGCGTTTCTCATATTAATCAATGAACCTCTTATGCCATAATTCAAGCATTAACAAGGACCAGAGTCTGAAAGCATGATCTTTTTTACCCGAAGCATGCTCAAGCACCAGATTCTTGATCTCATCGGGCTTAAAATAGCCTCTGGATAAAGAACTTTGTGAAAAGAGTATATCTTTTAAAAAATTTTTGAGCTCATCCCTGAACCATGCGCCCACAGGAACGCCGAACCCCATCTTATTACGGCATATGTTCCTTTCCGGCAGAATACCCTTAAGAGCTTTTTTTAATATATATTTTTTAACCAGGTTTTTCATCTTATAGCCAGGCGGAAGTTTAGCGGCAAATTCCATAAGCTTGTGGTCTAAAAAAGGCGAGCGCGCTTCAAGCGAGTTTGACATGCTCGCTATATCTACCTTGACAAGAAGATCGTGGAGTAAATAAGTATGTGTATCTGCGGATAAAACACCGTCAAGGATATCCAGATTTCCTATGGTGGCCAGATATGGCCTGATGACTTCTGATGGGTCTGAAGATCCCACTATATCCTTAAAGCTCTCGGAATATATCACGGACCGCATCTCGCTGTTAAATATGCTGATCCACCGCATATACCGTTGCTCTATAGGAAGCTCTATACCGTCAAAAAACCTTTTTAACCTTCGAAAACGATTCTTGAAGTCTGTAGAATCCGGCAACACTACGGCGAAACTCTTGGCCAGTAACTTAGCGGGATGGGGCAACTTATTGTAAAAGTCCGACGCACAAATAGCCTGGTACCTATCATATCCTGCAAATAGCTCATCTCCACCGTCACCGTTAAGCGCGACAGTAACATGCTTTCTTGTCTCATTACATACGTAATATGTAGGTATACATGACGAATCCGCATAAGGTTCACCGTATCTCTCCACAAGAAGAGGCAATATTTTAAGCGCGTCAGGTTTTACGATAAATT
The DNA here is from genome assembly GCA_017993955.1 of Candidatus Omnitrophota bacterium. GTDB lineage: Bacteria > Omnitrophota > Gorgyraeia > 2-01-FULL-45-10 > 2-01-FULL-45-10 > JAGOLR01. Next base: position 38,484 of record JAGOLR010000003.1, on the reverse strand, counting down.
CGTTATGTTCCGTAGAAAATCTGCTTGCTATGGCCCTGGCATAACATAGTTCGTTAAAAGCCTTATCTTCGAATCCTATAGAGAATGTCTTGATCCTGGAGCCGGATTCCCGGCTCATCATCGCCACTATAGCGCTGGAATCTATACCTCCACTTAAAAAGGCGCCGAGCGGCACATCACTGCGGAGTCTTATATTAACAGCTTCTCTAAGCAATCTGATAACCTCCGATGCGGCATCTTCTTCGGATATTTCTATCTTTTTAGAATAGTCCAACTCCCAATATCTTTTTATCGACACCTTCCCAGCCTTCAATATAAGGCTGTGAGCCGGCGGCAACTTAAGGATATCTTTATAAATGGTCATCGGGGAAGGCACATACCCTAATGCCATATAGTAGTTTAGGGAAATAGGGTTTATCCCCGCGCTTACAGCTCCGCTCGCGCACAAGGATTTGAATTCGGAAGCAAAAATAAAAACGTTAGAGCCGTTAAAATACAAAAATGGCTTTTTCCCCACTCTGTCACGGGCCGCAAATAATATCTTTTTATTCTCATCCCATATAGCGAATGCGAACATGCCACGCATAAACTTAACGCAGTCTTCCCCATATTCCTCATAAAGATGGATAACAGTCTCTGTGTCTGTATGTGACCTGAAAAGATGACCTTTACTTTCCAGTTCGGACCGCAATTCGCAGTAATTATAGATCTCTCCGTTTAAAACTATACGCAGACTGCCATCCTCGTTTTCCATCGGCTGATGCCCATGAGAACTCAGATCTATGATACTAAGTCTTCTATGCCCAAGTCCTGCGCGAGGAGAACTGGACGGGCTCAAGTAAAAGCCGCTATCATCTGGCCCCCTGTGAGCCATTGCATCTGCCATCAAACGTATCTTTTCCTGGCTTACAAAAGCGCCTTTTGCGTCAATTATGCCGCATATACCGCACATTATTTGGCAGCCTTTCTTACTGATATATCTTTAAATACGTTTAGAAATTTTGGGGCGTTAACCTTGAGAGAATACTTTGCTTCAATAGTCTTTCTGGCAGCCTTCCCCAGCCTGTTTCGTTCTGCAGGATTTTCTATAAGGAAAGACAGTTTTTCAAACCATTCATCGTCACTGTAAGCTAAAAATCCGTTAACGCCGTCCTCAATTACATCCTTGTTTATACCAACAGGAGATGAAACGCATGGTATACCGCAACTCATATATAATATCGCCTTAAAACCACATTTCCCGCGCGTCCACTCATTGTCCGGCATCGGCATTATGCCTATATCGAATGAGGTCAGGTCAACGGGTTCTTCATCCAATGCCCAGGGCTTGCTGACAACATTAGATGGAAAGTCCTCCTTAGGAACATCCCCTCCGACTATCTTTACTGTTACTTTGTCGGCAAATCTTGCTTCCAGCCGTTTAAAAACGCCTTTGAGCATATCGATGAATTCCAAAGTTGTTGCGCTGCCCATCCATCCAATAATAACGGCATCCCGCGCAGACCCGTTAACCGTAGGAGCGTATTTTTCTGTATCTATAGGAGTATTTATCACCTTGACATGATCATTATAGACACGGGCAAATTCCGCAAGATAATTATTCCCGGCGATGACGCAACTGCTCATCTTTATGATTTTTTTTACCTTATCAGGTCTTTTCAATTTTTCTATGAAATTATTATACCGGCTGGAACTGGGCAGGAAAATAGCATCATCAAAATCAAATATGAAAGGTTTTCTCAATATGGTTAGCAGGGATTCGAAGATACTGGTCCCTATAGGCACCGCCTCCCTGTGAACAAAAACCAGATCGTACCTATGTAATAAAAAAATATCCATTATACGCGATAACACCCCGGATAAAAAATAAAACGTTTTCTTTACATAATGCCCCTCTTTATAGAGCACAGCATATGATCCGGATGTCCAAAAGCTGCGTATGGAATATTTTATTCCAGCCTTATCTAGATACGGCAGATACTGCCCTATTCTGTATCTGTTACTAGCCCCCTCTTTGGGATAGGGGACCCAAAATAGTATATTCACCTACGAGACAAGCTCCTATATACATCTATATATCTTTTTACACCGGTTTCAAGAGAAAGGCATTTTGCGGCTGCAGCGCGGCATCTCAGCCTTAATGATTCGCCTTCAGCGAGAAGTCCGCGAATTATATCGATTGCGCGTGAATATTCGGATTCAGAAAATTCATCTAACACAACACCGACCCTTTCACCCATCACTAAAGCGTCGCTATCGCCAACACCGCTATTTATTATAACCGGCACACCGCAGGCAAGATATTCCCCTAATTTGGTAGGGCAGCAACCTTTTCTAGAGTATCCGGGCTTGTAAAAAGCGAGGCCGATACTGGCTGAAGAGATATAGTTTTGGACCTCATCTCTATTTGCGCTAACTACAGATATAAAGTCATCACATCCAATCTTCAGCGCCTTCTTGGCGTAATCAGTTTCATGGGTTACTATAATAAATTTATCAGCCAACCCCGCCTTGTTTGCCATAATAGCAAAATCTATCATCTCTTTCAGCATATACCATGTGCTGACAGACCCCACATAAACTAGCGTATTCTTTTTACTGAGTTGTCCCGGTGTTTTATTTGCCGGAATTAGCTTGAATTTTTCAAGATCAACGCACGTCGGGATAACCTCTATATAAAGTGGGCGACTTTTTAGGTAACCCAGTTTCGCGATCTCCTCCTTGCCGCTATTTGTAAGCGATATTATATAATCCGCTTTTAAAAAAAATTGTTTTTCGAAATATTTTGCTACCCGATAGATCCGGCTGTCTTTTTTCCATAATCCTGCCTCGGACCTCTCATCCGCCCAAAAACCCCTCATATCAAAAACAAATTTTGTTTTAAAGATCCGCTTGATAAAGAGGGCTACCAAAGCTGCCACATATCCTCTGGCATGTACGATCTTTTGACCCTCCTTCCTGACTATTGTACATGCTTTAATTATTCCACATGCAATATCATAACAAGTAGAAAATAAAGGCGGTTTTTTATGATACTGCAGGGTAGCGAGATCCATTTTTAAACAAGCGGCCTTACACAACATTACATTTTTAATTTTTTCTTTTTTTTCAAACGATATGACAGTAAACTTAATGCCAGCGTCTGCCATGCCACTCAAATACGGGAGTACCTGAGAGGCCCCAAGCGGATCTGTCAATCCATCATAAGTTATATAAAGGACCTTCATTTTACTCTGATATCTCAATGGGCAAGATAACGCTACGTCTCATTTCCATGACAAGGTGGTCCTCTTTTTTGCCGGTTATTATAAATCCGTTTTTTAAATAAAATCGATGAGCCGTTGTATTTTTATCAAGCACCTTTAAAAATATTTTTTCAGTATGAGATTTTTTTATGTAGCTGCATAACATATTTAACCCTATAGACAAAATACCTTTTCGCCTATAGTTCAAATCTCCCATAATGACATTGTATATGTCAGCACCTTCACAAACCAGCTTAAAACCTATGCACCCTATAGGCGCGGAAGAATGCTCCAATATGAACATGTAATTCTGAGGATCCCGCAAATATCCAAGATACCACTTATTTTGATCTTCACTCGTTATGTGCTTATCATAAAAAAAAGCGCTCTTATTTGCGTTCTTCCACTTGCGCAACCTCTCGCAATCCTGTCCGCTGATGCTGCGCAAAACTAATTCATCGGCCCCAGATTGTCGTATAGTTATTTGTTTATCCATAGTTTCACTATTTTTTAACTACGAGGATAAGATTAGAAGTAACGCCTAATAGGCGACAAGGTATCATGCTTGCTTTACTTCGATACGATGTAGGAACTAGGTTCATCAGGTCCTTTTTGCCAAGAAGATTCAGGTTCTTCTCTTCAGAATAGAAATCGAGCCCGATCATTTTCAATATCCTTCTAAATAATGGTTGCGGCAGGCAATGCAATAGGGGTAGTCGAGTATGAAACTCAATCGGATAAAACCGGTTAGGGGTGGTTAAAAAAAACCGGCGGCATACCCTGAGACCTTCCTCAAGGAATAATCTTTGATCTTCTCTACTACCCACATGTTCTATCGTAGCACTAGAAAATCCGACGTCGAACTGGCCGTCTTTAAATGGCAACTTTTCTCCTGGTGATACTTTGACAAACCTTAACCCTGGGTATTGTCTTTCTAAAAAGGATGCGTCTTCTATGCCGACACCTGTTATACGATGCGGATAATCGTAAAACTGCTCAAGAAAGTTTTGATCAGGATCTTCCGAACCGGCAAATACGCCTATATCTACAATGCTTTCCTCCCTACCCGGTTTAATATATTGTAAGAACAGATCGAATATTCTCCGCCTGACTGAAAAAGCTATTTTATCAAATACGGAAAACGTTAGAGCTCTTTTAAAATAGTCTCTATCACTCATTGCTAAAAACCTTTCTTTCCAATATATTCCGCTCAAAATGAATCTGCGGCGTCGTAGCCCATCTTTATAGCTACATGTATATTCACATATTTGAACTGGCCCTGTCTGCCCGCAGTCCTGATGTTTCCATAAGAATATAAAGCCCGCAATACCTTATCCAGGTTATCCTCAAAACCTAGAGCAAATACCGGATACGCATATCTAGACCTGAACACGTGCGCTTCCTTAATGTCAGCCTTCTCTACAATATTATCCGCTAAAAGTTCCCGGATAACGCTTTCAGCCGCATGAGATTCGTCTTTCCAGAACCTGCTATTCGTGTCGCATGCTATCTCAGCTATTATTAAAGTATGCTTCTCGGGTTCTACCTTTATCCCGAAATAAGAAAGATCCGTTATTCTATTGAATGATAACTCGCGAAAATACATAATTGCCGCAGGAAGGACCTTTTCTTTTTTTATCAGTAGCCCGACAAAAACTATCGGACGATGCTTGAGTTCTTTTGCGGCCCTCTTAGCATCCTCGTCGATAGAAGGCTCCAGTATATCTACCAGTGCCCCGAGAGGCGCCGTGCTGATCACTCCGTCATAGACTTCGCCTCTTTCTTCTGAATTAACCTCTACTGTAAAAGCGCCTTCCGGCAGCCGCTTTATCTTTGTTACGCGGGAGTCCAGATGAACACCCCCGCCCTTTCGCTCTATTTCATACGCCATCTTCTCCGCAACTCCAAAAAAACTTTTTTCTGTTGAATAAAGAGACCCTTCCACATTCTCGACATAATCGCCTACCGGGATATGCCTCGAGAATGTTTTGTGGATACTTGAAACGATCTTGTATAAGAAGTCCACCGCCGAAAGCCTTGGTATCCGTTGAGACGCAAATTTAGGAGAAAACTGCGAGGGCGATATTCCCCATACGTGCTCTATGTATGATTTAAAAAATAATTCATATAAAACTTTTCCGTACTGACTCAAAAGAACGGTTTCTGACGTCCTGATCTTAGGTTTTATTAAAAGCGATCTGGCATTATGATAGATAAAGCTTAGCATGGCCTTAAATAAAGTTGAAGGGGGCAACTTTGACATAGCGTCAGGAATCGATAGAGGGTATTTAAAATATGAGCCTAAAAATTTTATGAGTATTGATCTCTGCACAACAAAAATATCATCCCGCGCTATTGTTTGGATATCATGGAGTATCTCAGGATCCGTTGTATGGAATAGATGCGGCCCGTAATCATACAGGTTTCCGTTTATAACAACGCCTCCGGCAAGCCCGCCCACTCGCTCCCTTTCCTCAAAAACCGAGACCTCATGACCGTTTTTCAAAAGACGCAATGCCGCAGCGAGCCCGGCGCATCCTCCGCCAACGACTGCTATTTTCCTTTTATTTCGATTTAAACGATCAGCCATTAAAATCCCTTATCTTTTCTATCACGCAGTTAAGGTCTGATTCGGACAGCCCCGGATGGAGCGGTATATTGAGAGCTACTTCATTCAATCTTTCGCTATTTGGCAGTTTAGCAACAGAACCGTATATCGGATTCATATGAAGAGGATGAAACCTCAATGTCGTATATATATTATTTTTAAAAAGATACTGCGCGAGAGCGTCGCGACGATTATTTTTGACCCGTATACAGTAAGTAAAATACGAATGCCGCTCGCCATCGTCTGCATCTTCAGGAAGCTCAAGCCACGACAGACCTCCGAGCTCTTTCTTATAAACATTCCAATACTTCTTCCGTATAGCCTGATTCTCATCCAGCTTAGCCAGCTGCGCTATGCCTATCGACGAAGCAATATCGTCCGGAATCATCTTGGGAAAAAAATCCACTATGTCATATTCCCACCAGCGCTGTTTTGAAGTCGAAGCCTCGAACCCGGATTTACCTATTCCGCAATACCTCAACTTCTTGATCATATCGACAAGACGCGCATCTTTTGTCGTGATCCCACCCGCTTCTCCTATGCTTAAATTTTTTACAGCGTCAAAACTGTATATTCCGACGTCCCCCATGGAACCGCAATACCGATCTCCCACCATCGAGTCGACGGCATGCGCAGCATCCTCAATTACTGGGAACCCCAACCCCATTATCTCCTTCATCTTGACAGGTTTGCCGGCATAATGCACCACCATTACAGCGCGGGTCTTATCCGTTATGCACGACTTTACAGTTTCGGCTGTAACATTCTGAGTCTCGAAATCTACATCGCAGAACACAGGCCTGCATCCCGCAAGCGCTATGGCATGCGCGCATGCTATCCAGGTAAATGATGGTAATATGACTTCGGAGCCTTTGGGGAGATTCAATACCTTGATAGCCATGTAGAGACTATTTGAACCGCTATTGAGCATTACAAACGACGGAAGGCCTAGCCGTTCAGCAAATTTTTCTTCAAACTTTTTTGTTTTTGGCCCTATACCGAGCCATTGGCTGTCTATACTTGTCCTGATCTCCTCTATTTCTTCCTTCCCGACTCTGGAACCGAATACAGATATCATTTTTTCACCTTTCTTCTATGCGTTTAAAAATAGAAATTACGGGCGCGGTATACGCCGGTCTGGGATTAAATAATACAGACTCATCATATTCGAATCTTCTTACCAGTTGGTAATTACCTTGCGAACCTTCAAGAAGTCTATAGATAATATTATGGTCTGCGTTCGAAGACTGCATAGAAAGCGGCATCAAAAAATCCTTTCCGGAAGCCAGTACGATATAATCTGACTTAACGCTGTCAGGATCTAAATCGTTAATATAACTATTCATAATACTCATGTCCTCCGAGTCATAAAATCGCTTTCCATCGTAATCTCTTGAATCCTTACCATGAAATATCACTCGATGGGTCTTCAGTATGGAAGATGGGAACAAAAGATCGATTTCTTGAAAATGCTCCAAGGATGCCGAAACAGGAATATTCTCCTTTATCCAATTTCCACTGGAGTATCTTGTATCATATTTCGCAAATACGGCATCCCCTTTTGCAGTGTACAGCACAGCAAAAGCAAACATCACTGCGACAACGGCGATCCTGAATATTCTAAGACTACCGGTAAAATCAATAAATTTATAGATAGCTGCGCCGCCCCATATTGAAAGCGCGGGTACAGCGTGTATTAAAAATTTTGTCGATGATCCGGGGAAAGCGGTGAAATAAAATATCGCCATCAAAAAGTACGGTATAAGTACAAATAAAAAAATAGGCGTGTACGGATAGCAGGACCTCCATGTAAAAATACTGCTGACACTACCTGCAAATACAAATAAAGCAATAGACGGAGTAAATATATAAACAAGCTGCGCTAGGTTCGATATTATTTTTTCTTTCAATATAGCCAGGCTGATTGGATGACTTGTAGAATAAGCAGCCAATGAGCCGATGAAATATTTATTTAAATTGACCCATAGAGCAGGCCATAATAAGATTATCCCGGTTATAAACAATAAAAAACTTATCAAAAGGTAGCCGGACACTTCTTTTACACCGGTTTTCTTATCATGAATATGCATTAATAAACCGGCAGCCAGATAAAACACTGACAATGCACCATCCGCCTGGGTCGCGACGCAACTTCCAGCCAGAAAGGCGGCTATATAATAGTTCCTTTTAAAATCTGTTTTGAGAGACTTAAAAATAAAAAACACAACACTTAATAATAGCAAAAATAACAACGAAGTCCCCTTGGCAAAGTGCCCCATCTCTACAAACCCCATGCTCGAAGACATTATCAATATAGAAAATAACGCTATTTCTTTTTTCCCGTATGCGATTTTAGCGATTTGATAAAGCAATATTATGCTTGCCAGGTTAAAAAGAACAGAAGCAGACCTGCCTATTAGATATATATTCACCGCAAAATCTGGCCTGGCTGCAGCAAGATTTATCCAGGAAACCGAAGCGGCAGATTGTATGATCACCAACGGATAACCTGCAATCTTAAGGATTGCAAGATACGGCAACATAAATAACGCCAAGACAATGTTATATAATTGAGGATGGGCAGTGTCTACGACTGTAAATATAGAGCGCGACGCTATAAGTCTTAGAGATTTCGCAACCTGTTCATCGACATTCCACCTATCAGGCAAACCCCAATTAATACCATAAACAGTGAGAATTGCATTTAACAGCAATATAAACAAGACTATAGTTGTAGCATTTTTTTGGTTCGGCACTATTTCCAGCCCTTGTCTTCCAAATCGTCTTTCAGCCTAAATAATTTACAAAATCCTATAACAGCAAATATAAGATAGGCCGGCATTATCATATCTCTATGCCTAAAAGCTGTGCCTATATTTCCCGAAATCAATCCTCCGATAGCCCAGGATAACGTCATGAATATGAACATCGGAAGAAAAGAACGCATTTGATGGCGAAGCGACCAATTCACTCCGATAATCATGAGCGGAAAGATAAATAAGGAGAAAAGCGCCTGAACATAAACGAATATTAAATGTCGGCTTATTTTTAAGTGAGTAAGAAATGGGGAAAAGAAAAAATATGTCGTTCCTTTAAAGAAAGATACGGCGACCTCTCCTAAGGACAGTCCCTCCGGCATAAAGCTTTTGTTGGGGCCAACTAATTTGTAGAACCTATCGGGGTAGACCTTGTAAAAGGTCTTTCCTTTAGATGTGCTCTGTCCTTTTTGGTAAACTATAACCTTATTTGCAATACTCGCAAATCCGCTTCTCACATTACCTAAATTGGTAAGGAATAAAACCGATGCGAATAAAAAAAGCGCTACAAAAGTTTTCTTTAAAATTTTTCTTTCGGCAAGCATAATAAAAATATAAGTCATTGTCAAAACCAAAAGATAGAAATACATCATCCCTTTTCTGGTAAGACCCGATACAATTGCGCAAAGTAGTATAATAACGCATGGCGTTATCTTTTCTTTTAGCTTTTTCCCAAGTGTAAACAAGCCCGGCATCGCCGTCATCGACAATAGCGATAAAAACATAAGCAGCGTATCTTTAAGGCCTGTTATAGACCATACTAAAATGCTGGGATAGAAGAGGATCAAGAAAAGTGAAATGGCTGCTACGCGAGTGCCTATTTTTTTACGTAAAAAAATGTACGCTACAAAACCAGTCATAACCCCTAATAACGAATTAAAAAGTTTTATAGTCAGAGTTGAATATCCGAATACGGAAAAAGCGATGCCCTGCAAATAAGCTATGCAATTCACCTGATACTCCCCCATTTTTGGACTATCACCCATCAGCGAATTCCATAGTATAGACACGACCGGAAATCTGGGATATGGTTTTCCTGTAAATATCTCTGCCAGATATATGCCATATGAGCTATAAGCGCACGCATCACCCAACACGTCCGGAGTATGCATCTTATGGCAAACGATTCCGTAAAGGCACACCAATATGAACCTTACGATTAGGGCCCATATGATGGTAAAAAATACTATCTTTCTATCCTCAAATGACTTCACAACCTGAAATATTAGGAATATACAAAGAGCCCACACACCCATGATCCATACGGCAGCCGATAAAAATATTGTTACAAAGGCTGCCAGCAATATTGAAATTATTATAGCAACTACACTATTTTTCATATTCTATGACGTCAATATTCTTAAATTTCTTCACGCTAGAAATGGAAAATCCGGCATCCTCGGCCAGATTGTCCAAAAGCTTGTTGGCCCCAAAAATTTCATCGTTACCGTATATTTTATATCCTAACACTTTTGGAAAAACGCTAATTCTGTTTTTTACACTACTCCATTCACTCATGGATGACACGATATATTCTGTGCCCTTTTCGTTTAATTTTATGAAAGGATCTAGCCTTATCGCGTCCTTCATACTCTCATTTAGCAGTGATCGTATACACAAAACAGGCGCTCCTGATTCGACTTTATCCTGCAGATAAGACATAGCTCCTTTGTTATCGAATTCTACTGACACAGCCTGTGGGATTCTTAAAGCATAGGCCAAGACAACTGTAAAAACAAAGATAAAACCAAAAACTTTGTTTTTTTTCAGCACGGAAATGATAATAATAGATAAAAGTATCAGATACATCGAATGAAATGCGACAAAATATTTTGAGGTGGGATATGTATTAATAAGAGCTGCCGCAACCCACGCCGATAAAACCGGGACAAAAACCATAAAAGGAAAGAACCATGCGATATAACGCCTGCTTTGAAACCTGAATAAAAGTATTCTGACTGATCGAACCAAGGCCAGTAAAAATATCGCTGCTGCTATAATAGCAACTACCAACAAAGAAAACCTGGAGAAATGGGCATTTATGCCTTTTTCGAAGACCATAAAGAAAGGATCAAAACCCAGTATCGCGGAAATATTCCGCAAATATACCCCCACCTTAAACGGACCTATGACAAAACCTTTTGACGACCAATCGAATATTATGCTTGATGCATTGCGAAACTGCTGCAAGGCTGAAGGTGCCCATGGCAAAAAAAGAATGCCGACTGTTAAAAAAGCGGCATACCATTTCACAAGATACTTCATATTATTATGAAAAAACACGGTAACAAATAAAAATTGCGTAAATATAAGAAGTGCGGAAAAATAAAAAGTATATACTGCTAAAGAGGCCGAAATCATATACCCAATCCAGCAAAATCGGGAGTTTGATCCTTTCAATATTTTTAACATAAATAAAACTGAGGCAAGCATCCAAAAAGACGAATCGATATAACTTCTCACATATTGAGATGCAAAAATTAGCAGGGGCGATAAGGCTGAGAGCATGAGCACTATATTCGCGAATCCTTCATCCAATAATTCCCTTGCCATCAAATATATCAATACACAATTCCCGATACCGAAGAAAACAAAATAAAGCCGCACGAAGGCTTCGGAATGGCTAACCTGCATCATATAATGGATCGCCAGATAAGTTAAAGGCGGATAGGCATCGATATGTTTAAGGGCGGGGATCACACTGCCTACATCAAGCTTTGATATGCCGATCAGGAGAGTTTCATCTCCGGTGAAATCCTTATTCATATTGATAATCCGCACCGACAAAGCCAGCCCTAAAAGAAGTGTAAATATCACTGCATTTATATAGGAAATATTTTTAATCAAAGAAATCCGCCGCCTCTTATTAATATCCTGACATATTTTCTTCGCTCATCTGCTGCAGATTCAGCATCTTTAACTCCTTAAATATGAGACGGAAATAGGCAAGGATTGTTCTGGTTTTATTCATCTTGCTCTTGCCTTTCCTTGTATCACATCGGAGAATCATCGGTATCTCGGAAATATTCATAGAGAGCCTGCTAAACTTTATCAGCATTTCCGCCATGCATGTAAATCCGGATTCCTCGATAAGTTTTTCACCATACACTGACATTGCTTTCTTCAATACATCTACTTTATGAGCCCGATAAAATGAACTGTAAGTACTGGCGCCCTTGACAGGAAATAGGAGCCTCATCATCGAATTAACCACCCTGCTCATGATGACTCTATCAATAGTGGCGCCAAGCACCTTCCCGCCTTTGGCATAGCACGATGCCAGAACAATATCTGACCCGTTATTGAGCCTATCGAGCATTTCTGGCAACAGGTTAAGATCGCCTGTATTGTCCGATTCTTTTGTTATGACCACGTCCCCGGTCTTAGCATGATCTATGACATAACGGAAACCGGTCCGGAATACTTGTCCTACATTCCTGTTAACTTCATGCTTTAATAGCACGACCGGGAAATCTGCACTATATCCCTGGAGAAGAGAACTGGTGCCGTCTTTGCTCCCGTCATCTATTATAACTATCTTGTAGGGCAGACCTATCTCGCACATCTTTTTTTCTACGGATCCTAGAAGATGTGATATGTTTTCTTCCTCGTTATAGGCAGGTATTACAAAAAATACCAAGGGCACCTCGGGCTATATGTGATGTTTTTTAGTAGCATATATGATATAACGCCAACAGATATATCGCTGTATACGCAGCTTCCTACATATAAGATTAAGCCATTCATCTATCAACAAAATGTACTTTTTGATAAAACTGTTATTTGGCACGATTTCTCTCCCCACAAAACCTCCGCTCGCAGGGAACGCAACTACGTCCCTCCATATACAAGAGGTGACCTTGAATCCGTTTTTTTCGATAGCGTTCATAATAGAGGTCGGGTCCGCTTCCGGATCGCTGTGTCTTATTATCTTTCTGCATAACTTTACGACCCAATTTGGGTTGGGATCGAATATTATAAGCTCTTTTTTGCAAACTCTCCCTATTTCAGACATTGCCCTTGCAAAATCTGCTTCATGATAGAGATGATGGACAGCCTCTCTCAATATAACCGTATCGAAATAACCGTCCGGGAAATTCATATTACAAACAGATACCGGCCTCACATCGATACCATACATACTTTTGGCAATTTTTATTGATTCCGGATCGACATCAATACCAATTACCTCGATACCTGTTTTTTCTCTTTTTATCTGATCTACAAGACATCCATAGCCGCAACCGACATCCAGAACGCGCACACCCGTCATAAAACCGAGAATAGCCCTGTTCTGCACACGGGCTACATCCCCATAAAACCTTCGCAGCCTTATCTCTTTATTTGTTACTTCCATGCGCTTTTCCACATTCATGATAGGATTTTTTCGCTAACTCTTCTAAAGTAATAAAATTGTACGCTCGTCTGATCCTGCTTATCATGTTCTTGAATATAAAGAACTTTTTCTTATAGTCCAATCCGATACCGGGATGCTTCACATGCACATCATCGTTGATCGATGAAAGCATATCTGTTGAATGAAAATTATAATTCAAATCTATACCCATCTTCTCGGTCATCCATAAGCCCAATTCAAACAAAGGCCTTCCAGACAAAAATAAAAAAGTACTATTAAATGGTAAACACAATAATGGGATTACGCTAACAGGCATTTCCAATATTTTTCTCTCTGTTTTGCCTACCCTCCAGAACTTACCGTAAACGGGGTGATACGGCATAATGGGTGACTGCAAAATCCGGTAAGTTTCTTCGGTTAGATTATTAAATATCGGATTTTTTAAAACACCCTTGATCTTCATATAAGCCAGTCTACGCAAAAAAGGGTACAAAGGGAATTTGTAGAGCGATGAATCGTAAAGATACCCATTTTTGTCCAAAATATCTATTGTTACCTCATCTATGTCATAACCTGGTATTCTAAAACCGCGAGGCAAAACACCGCAGGCATCCTTTATAATATCCGTAGAATTTATAATATCTGCTTCTTTATCATGCCGAGAAAGCGATGAGAATGCAAATTCATGGTTCAAACTATGGTTAGCGACTTCATGCCCTCTCGAAATAATATCCCTTAAAATCTCCCTGTTTTGATTTGAGCCAACAAAGTCATTCGCAACAACGAAAAAAGTCGCTTTAAGATTACACTCGTCGAAAAGTTTCAGAAACCTGGGCACCGCATATCTGTATACCGGGTCTGGTCCGCAAAGGTTGGCTCTTTTACCGCAATAGAACCGCCAAAGAGAATCGAAAGAGTCAACATCGACCGATACGGAACAACTAAGCTTAGCGGATGGTGTCGTCATCTCCTTCTACAACCCATATCTTTGACCTCAAAACAATCCCCTAAATCTTGGGTAAATTCTATATTCAACTTCTTTAGCATCCCTATCGATCTCGCATTATTCTTGCATACTGCAGAATACGGCTTAAATTTCAGATCTTTTATCAAGCCAAGCTGCATTTCCAGGGCCGCAGTGCCTATCCCCTTACCCTGCCAATTGTCAGCTACGAATATAGAATAAGAGGCTCTATCCGGGAATAAGAGCCTTATCAACGCATAGCCCACAAGAGCATCACCGCAGAATATCCCCATAGGAATGTGGGATGTTTTACCAAACAGGTATTGTAAAGACACCCGATCGGTCCTGTGCGGCATAATAAAAGCTGCACTTTTAGTATTTATGGAATGCTTGAAAAAATATTCAAGTCGGGGGATATCGCTCGCATCAAGGCGTCTCATTACCAATTCTAAGTGGTTTGCCGAAAATTTTATCTCGATCCTTTCAACTTTTATATTTCGCCGAAGAAATAACGCGTAGAAGCGTATATACATCTCATTCGCAGCAAGGATTGTCTTTAAAGCAAAACCCTGCTCTTTCTGCAATTTTAATGCTAGATTTGCCAGCAATTTATTCATAAATTATTTAAAAACAGGTTCGTTTGTTTTTACTGAATCTCCGCACCGAGCTAAAAGCTTCTCAAGCCTTTTTATGGTATCGGGCAAAAGATTTTGCGTAAGCCAGGGGTATAGAGCGATATATCTTTCGGATTTCCTATGTATCTCACCCCATCCTACGGTATCCTTGGGTATAACAAGTCCTCTAGCCACTGCCCGGTCAAACTCAACAGTGCCTGGGTATGGAGTAAATATTTTTGGGCCGCTTATCGAAGCATAGCCTTTTTTAGCCGAAACCCAATCCGAAAAATCCAGAGTCTTATTAACGCTATCGTCTGTCTCGCCCGGAAACCCTATTATTAAGGACAACCTTACGGCAACATGGCATTTCTCGCCCAACTCGATCAGTTTAACATAATCCGTAAATTTGGTTCCTTTGCGCAGATAATTTAATGTCGTCTGGTCGGCAGACTCTGCCCCAACGAATACCTGTATACACCCGGTATCTCCCAGTTTGCGAAGCAGCGCTGCGTCATCTCTTAAAAGCTGGTCTGCCCTGGCTTCTATAAAATAACCAAGGTTCTCCGACTTAAGTAAATCAAGTATCCTATAGGACCTTTCCATATCAACCCAGAACATATCATCCCATATGCCTATGCCGTCGAGTTTTATATTTTTTTTACCAAGCTCATTTTTTATATAGGTAACCTCCCGCTTAACCCATTCAAAAGAATGAGCACTCCAATTCCTTCTGCCATCACTGGTCCTGTTTATCACGCCCAGCGGTTCCGAGCAAAATGTGCAATTATAAACGCACCCCCTGCTTGTAATCAAATAATAAAATATATTATTTTTCTTTTTATGACCGTTTGCATCGTAAGCTATTTTATCCGGGCTATGCACGGAATATTCTTCCGGAAATACGAACTTCGATATATCTATCTTTTCCCACATCGGCGAATAGCCATCCATATCCTTAACGCTCGAACCTCTTATTATCTTACCCGAGCACCGCAATGCTCCGAGGTTTTGCATAAATTCAGGAAGCGCGGCTTCGCCATGCCCGGTTATCACATAATCTATAAAATCCTCGCTCGCGCACTGTTCGGCATTCAAAGATGGGTGTATGCCTCCCCACACGACTGGAATGGAAGAATAACTATTCTTCACAAACTTTGCATGACCGACAAAAAATGGTATGTCCTGAGAAGTTATAACGGACATCGCCACGACATCAGGTTTTATGGATTCTACCACATTGGCCAACTCGTCTTTTGAGCAATTTGATGGCAAAATCTCACACCGCACTCCGGCTCTCTCGAGCGCTCCGGCTAGATACAATGCTGCCATAGGTGGATATATGGGTCGTGGATGCATAAGCAAAACGGTTTTCTGTTTCGTCATCTCCTGCGCGCCTCAATAGTTATCCTTATGCCCTCAGCTAAGTTCACCATGGGTCTGTAACCAAGAAGTTTCCTGGCTTTGCTCAGCGATGGCACTCGGCGTTTGATATCTTCATAGGTACCAAAGATTTTTTTTTGCGGTACAAACCTTATTTTAATTTTTTTACCGGTACTTGCGATCTTATGGATCATATAGGCAGAATCTATAACGCTTACTTCCTCATCATTACCTATATTAAATATTTCGCCAATTGCATCGGGGTTCGCCAATGCCCGTATTGTACCATCAACGAGGTCGCTCACATACCCCATCGATCTCGTCTGCCCGCCATCTCCATGTATAACAATAGTCTTGTCATTAAGTATCGCGTCAATAAATAGCGGTATATGCCCGCCGCTTGCACTAAAGCTCGCTCTGGGGCTAAAGCCTCCAAAATATCTTATAACAACTATTGGGACACCAAATTCTTTATAATAAGCAAATGCCATCTGTTCGCCGTATGCTTTCGATATGGCATATGACCATCTTTTCGCGGTAGGGCATCCTATAACCAGGTCCCCATCCTCCCTGAACGGTATATCCTTAGAAACTCCGTACACATCGGAAGTTGAGGCATATATGACCTTCAACCGTTTTTCTTTGGCAGCCTCAAGAACATTCCTTGTACCATCCGCATTGATGATAAGCGTTTTAAAAGCGTCGCCAGCTTCGCCTATCTTCTTTGAAGCTGCCAGATGAACTATGGTATCCACGTTTCTCGCAGCTGACTCAAGAGCTTTGGTATCTAGGATGCTGCCCTTAACAAACCGAAAGTTTATATCGCGCAAATTATGCTGTATATTTTCCAGCCTTCCCACAGAAAGATCATCCATACCCACTACCTTAAATCCTTTCTCAAGAAGAAGGTCGGATAGGTGTGAACCGATCATACCGGCAACGCCTGTTATCAATATCTTTTTAGTTTTCATCATTCATCAAACTCTTGTTTATTATCCTGGCTATACGATTGTGCGCAAAGCCATCTCCGTAAAATTTCGACGCAGCGCGATTTCTTTTAATACCAGCCGCTTTTCGCAACATAGCCAATATCTTGCCACTATCTGCTCCGGCCAAAAAATTATTACCTCTCGACACTGTTTCAACCCATTCTGTTTCATTACGCAAAGTAACGCAGGGTATGCCAAATATATACGCCTCTTTCTGCACTCCGCCGGAATCCGTTACTATAATATCCGCATTTCTTTCTAAGCTCAGCATCTCAAAGTAACTCGCGGGCAAAGTAATCTCTATATTGGATTCTATGCCTATACGGTATTTTTTGATATATTTTGCAGTTCGCGGATGAAGCGGCATCACAACCTTCTCACCTGCCTTGCCCAATGCATAAAATATTTCTGTCAATCTACAAGGATCATCGGTATTTTCAGCTCTGTGGACAGTGCAAAGTATATATCTGCCCCTTGTCGCAGGTTTTTTTAACTTACTGCTAAAGTATTTTATAGAATCGAACATTACATCACCAACAAGGTAGGCATTCTTTATTTTGCCTTCTTTTTTTAGATTATTCAAAGCGGTACGCGTAGGGCAAAAGAATATACTGGAGACACTATCAGTGAGAACTCTATTAATTTCTTCAGGCATATCTGCGTTAAAACTTCTTAGACCTGCTTCTATGTGCGCTATCCTTATGCCTGCCTTGACTGCGGCTATGGCCCCGGCCAGTGTCGAATTAGTGTCCCCATATAGAAGCACAAGGCTTGGGCGCTCCTTTGCAAGAACCCTTCCTAATCCGAACAACATATCTGCCAGCTGCAAATAACTCGGTCCATTCTTCACTCTCAGGTTGTAGTCAGGTTTTCGAAGGCCGAGTTCTTCAAAAAATAAACACGACATATTTTTATCATAATGTTGTCCGGTATGAATTACTATCTCTTTGATACCCAAAGATTTTAAAGCTTTTGAAACAAGCGGCATCTTGATAAATTGCGGTCTTGCACCTACTATGGTAACTATTTTACGCACGCGCCTTCTCCTTTAAGCATTCGGAGTACAATCCTTCCAGCCGGCATGAGTAATCTTGCGGCATATACCCCGACTCCACTTTCTTCTTCGCATTGATACCTATGCTTTTACGAAGGCCGGGGTTTCGGTACAGCATAAGACATTTTTGGGCTATAGCGTTGGCATCTCCTGCTGGTATAAGTATTCCGTTATCGCCATCGGATATTATCTCGGGTATGCCGCTTATATTTGTCGCTACAACAGGAATCTCTGTATACATGGCTTCAATGACAGTTCTCGGAAAACCTTCCTGAAATGACGGAAGCACAAAAATATCCATCATCTTCATCATCTGCGGCACATCATCACGCGGCCCCATGAACACCACGCGCTTCCCAAGGCCAAGTTTTGACGCGAGAGCGACCAGATCATCTTTTCTCCCGCCCTCTCCGACGATAATGACCTTAAGATCGGTAATATCTTTACTGAGGATAGCAGCAGCCTCTATGAGTACCTCGTGACCTTTTTTGGATATCAAAGATCCGACAGAACCAACAATATATCCTTCTATTGGCAAACCATATTTCTCCCTCAGGGCACTGGTATTTTCAGAAGCCGGAAATCTACCCGCATCGACAGAGTTATATATAAGGCAGAACTTGGTTTTATCTATCTTTTCCTGGTTAGCTGTAAACTCAAGCACCGATTGCGAACATACTATTATCCTATCCGTTATCTTTGATAGAATACGATCGATAATAACGTGATAAAAACGTTTTTCGGTATACATGCTTCTCTCTTCCGACAGTATGACAGGAGGTCTGCAAAACAACGCCGCTACCCTGCCAAAAAAGTTCGCATAAAATAAGGAAGTATGAAGTACGTCGGGCCTCTCTTTTTTAAGAATACGCAGGATCTTAAAAAAAAGGCCTATATTATATAAACGAGCATTATCGTTCAGATACGTCACTTGTAAGCCATGCGCCTCGATAGCCTCGCCGACAGGACCTTTCTTTTCAATGCAAACAACCCTGCAATCAAATAAATCTTTATTAATGCTCTTTAATATCGTCAGAAGACCGACCTCAGCCCCTCCGTAATTTAGATGCACTACAACGAATAAAATCTTTTTCATGTCATTTATTTCTTTTTTATGATAAGGCTAAATTTTGGCGCGCTCGCAGCAAATACTGACCTATTAATAAATTCAATAAGTTTTGGCAATCCGCTATAATGATAATATATGGTGCATTCATAAGGTTTAAAATAATTATCCCTTAACCACACCGCATCAAAGCCTTCATCCCTATCGATCTTTTGTCCCGAGTTTGGGGAGTGTATATCAACGAGCCTGAGCATATCCACGCTATTTATATGGCTGGATATAACACCCTCGGCCACAAGCCTTTCATTTACAGACAAACAGATATCAGCGTAGCTTGTATGTCCATGGTCCTTTGACGCTTTGGTCAGTTTGCTAAATATCCTATACATAATAGACAGAGTGGCATTCGACCAGAATCTCCTATTCGCTTCAAAGCCTACAACCATACAACCGCAGCGGGACAGGACCCGCATGGCTTCTGCAATGAATTTTGCCGGTGAAGGGAAATGGTGCATCGCGGCATTACATGTCACTATATCAAACGCGCCGTCGCAAAAAGGCAATTTCTCGGCGTCGCAAATGGCAAAATCAATATTTTTTTTAATCCCGCTGCCAACATTTTTCCTGGCAACGCTTAACATATTGTAAGATATATCGGTAGAGACCAGCCTTACATTGTACGATCCCATCGCCTGGCCTACAAGCCCAGTTCCTGATCCTATATCCAGCACTCTTGGATGCGGGTTTTTATTTACCAAATTTTTTTTAAAAAAATCGGCATAAAAATCAAGCTCTTCCTTGATGCGAGTCGTATGCCTTTTCTCAAAATTCCTGGATTCTTCGTCATGAAAATACATGTTTATTTTTTTTACAAGCTCTGGCTTGATCAGCATACTGGCACCTTACCGGCTATAGATAAGGCTAGAGACTTATATAACGAAAGCTCTGTGAATGCTCGGGGTGAAAAATATTTTGTAGCCGCAAGACTCATTAGCCGCATAGAAGCTGCCGGCCATCTTCGCACATTGATCGCTGCATTTTTGACAAGCATAGAAGATAAAAGATAATTCTTGGAAAAAGCACTGCGAACTGCGTGCTTTTTCATAAATTTTAAATACATATCTTCCATGAGATCTGATATTTCTGCGACATCTTGAGATGTCGAAGCGCTATATCCGGATTCGATTCTATAAAGCTCCTCAGCCTGCTTGCTTGATATTACGATACCTAGATAATTACTTATATGCTCCCTGATGACCGATAAATATACCTTTTTTCTACGCTCTCCATACTTTGCGGTCATGGATTCTGGGTGTGTGCGCCACAAAACTAAAAACTCTTTCAAACCATGCATTCGTGTTGAGGCACTCATCCTTACCCACAAATCGAAATCAATGCCGCTTCCGATATATTCATTATAACCTCCAAACCCTAGAACTATACCTCGTTTATAAACAACTGAGGGATGAGCAAAAGCATTGGAAAACAATAGCCGCCATTTTATCGATAAATCATCGCAAGGGTATGCCCATGCTCCCGTAACGCGGCCTTTCTCGTCAATGCTTTTAACACAACTTCCAAGAAGCCCTACATCAGGATTAGCATTCATATATGTAATCTGCGCCAATAGTCTGCCTGGCAAAGAGATATCGTCTGGATCCATACGGGCAACATATTTGCCCCTGCATGCATTCAATGCTATATTGAGAGACTTAGCCACTCCTATGTTTTTGCGGTTATCCATCAGTACTATACGGTCATCCTTTTTCTTATATTCCTCTAGCATGTTTAGAGTGTGATCGGTAGAGCCGTCATTTACGATTATAAACTCGAAATCGCGGTACGTCTGATTGAGCACGCTATCAATAGCTTGAGCGAGATAGGCCTCAGTGTTAAAAACACTCATAATAACAGACGTTTCGGGTATTACCATAATTTATTTTTGCGCCACTTCTCCGATTATATCCAATTCTGCTTTTATAATGCCTTCTATTGAAAAACGGTCTATTGCAAGACGCCTGGCGTTTTGCCCCATAGCCTTCTGAAGGTGCTCATCCCTGATAACATCCTTTATCGCATTCGCAATGGCGACGCCATCCGTTCGACAAAGATATCCGGTCTTGCGGTGGGTTATAATGGTATTTATAGAATCAACATCGGTGCCTATACAAGGCAACCCACAGCTCATTGCTTCAAGAAGCACCTTGGAATTGCCTTCATAAAATGACGCTATTAGAAATATTTTTGACGATGAATAAATGAACGGCATGTCTTTGCTTTCTACATTACCAGCCGTTGTTATATTAAACAGCTCCTTATTCTTTTGCACCACATCAGACATACCTGACGACCCCACAAAGATGACTGACAGATCAATACCTTCGCTTTTCAGATATTTCAGGGCGTCTATTATGCTGGGTATGTTTTTCTCATGGGAGTTTCGCGCAACAATTACAATGTCGTATTTTTTTTCGACATATGGTTGTTCCTTGAACCGTTCCGTCTCAACATAATTAGGCAATACCCTAATCTTACAATTTTCTGTCTTATATACCTCCATCACCCATTTTTTATCATTTTCCGTAGGCACTATTACGACATCTGCATTGGCAAATGCGCTCTTTTCAGCTACATAAATGCTTCGGGGATTACCTAAATTAGCCATGCTAATAGAATGACCGGATGCTATATTCATAAGTCTGGAAGGCACGTAACCACATCTCACTATAAGTTTTTTGCCAAACTTCTTTTTTACTGAAACTGCCACTTCCGAGCCGCTTATCTGGTTAGTCTTTAACACATCCACGTTCTTGAATAATTTATGCTGACGCGCTTGTACTATAGCCGAATTTAATGTTAAAAGATATTTTTCAAGTTTATGCGGTCTCCTGATCCACGGGTTAGCGAACAAATTTATTTCTTTAACGTGGTCCGCATATTTTAGATCTCCGACGCCTCCATAAGTGATGAAATCAACTTCTGCCAGGCACGCGGAAAGCGCTTTGTAAAGAGCAAGCTCTCGATCAAGCATGCCGTTAGCAGCCCAAACATCCAGTCCAACGCCAGCAGAAAAAAACAAAGCCAGCTTTATGTCTTTAAGCCCGCGAGTCATGATCGTCTTCTCAACAAGAACCATATAGTATTGCTATAATTATTTATCATTCTTTTTCTATCAAAACCCGATGCGATAAGCCTAAATATATTTATATATTTATTTTCGCAGTCTAAGGTATGAAGAACTTCCTTTAATTCAAAGCCGTTCTTTCCCGAGCGGTATAACATAAATTCTACTGCCTCTTCGGCGTTGAAAAACCAACGATGCCTGTCAAAAGGCCTCTCTGGCGGTAGACCGTAGAACTTCATATGCTTTCCAAACGTTTTACGTGATTCGGGATCGCGCGTATATATCTTATTCGCATAATATAGCTGCACTCCTGCAAGTGCATTGGGTAGGCTGATAAGTAGATACTTTGAAGAGACCCGGCATAACTCATCAAATATAGCGTGGAAGTTTTCCAGGTGCTCGAGAACTTCGGCGCAAAAATACGAGATCGAATTCTTTATCTGCAAAAGGAATTTTAAGCGTTTGATCAAGGTCCAATTTAATATCCGGTTTACCGCATATATCTATGCCTTTGTATGCGATCCTATCGGAGAGCAGCCTTCCCAGTTGTTTCATATCGCACCCCACGTCAAGCACTGTGTGGGATTCTTTAAGAATATCGCTAAATACCGAATTAACCCATGCCGGCTTATCTTCACGAGAAGTGTAGAGCGGTTTGTTGGCAACCCTGGACGAAACATTGCTAAAATATTGCTGCGTACAATGATTATTCGACATCAACGCCTCCATCGCAAACATTGACCGCCATTGGAGAACCAACCTCTTTTTTAAAATTCTCAATCTCTTCTTTAAGCTTAGCATATTCCTGTATCTTAAACTCTAAAAACCTACGGGTAAGATCAAATTTAGTTTTTACTCCGTATGGAGTAAAAAGATACATATAAGCAATTTTGCTTTTGGAATTCTTAAAGTTCTGTACTTTAAGTATGCCTTTACAGAGAAGCGCGTTGATGAGGTAATTCACTTTCCCCAGGCTTATAGAACACCTCTTGGATAAGTAACGCTGTGTAACCTGAGGATTGGATTCTATCTCTTT
This sequence comes from Candidatus Omnitrophota bacterium, assembly GCA_017993955.1. Classification (GTDB taxonomy): domain Bacteria; phylum Omnitrophota; class Gorgyraeia; order 2-01-FULL-45-10; family 2-01-FULL-45-10; genus JAGOLR01. The sequence continues at coordinate 15,228 of JAGOLR010000003.1, read as the reverse complement.
CAGGATAAGCAGGACTTTTTCAGAATTTAATATATCGTATTTTTTATTCATGTGTTCACTAATTGAACATATGGTAGCAAAGAAAGACCGATGAGTCAATATAATTGTACCTGCGCTTAAGGATATTTTTGGAAAGATGAGTGATTTTTGAAGAGATGGCACCTAAACAACTTTTACTTCGTTCTTTTCTTTTATGAATTTACGCGAACATATTTTGCATTTCACGGATTTACCTCTGAATTCAAGTTTTTCGCCGCAGCTGCATATCCACCCCTTTAGCCTGGCAGGATTACCATAAACTAATCCAAAAGCCGGTATATTACTGGTCACGACAGACCCGGCCCCAACAAATGAATTGCTTTCCAGGGTGACCCCGCACACTATTGTGGCGTTTGCTCCTATTGAGGATCCATTCTTTACTATGGTCGGCCTGTAAAAAGCCTTACTGTTTCTTGGATAAAGACAGCGTGGATTTATGATATTAGTGAAAACGCAGGATGGCCCGCAAAAAACGTTATCCTCCAATATTACGCCTTCATATATAGAAACATTATTCTGTATCTTTACATTGTCCCCTATATGAACACCAGACGCTATGTAAACATTCTGACCTATCTTGCAATTCTTGCCTATCCTGGCACCGGAAGCAATGTGACTGAAATGCCATATCTGGGTGCCTGCACCTACATCGGCACCGTTATCCAATATTGCTGTTTTATGAACAAAATAGCTCTTTTTCATCTGCACCTGGGGCTTTGTCTCAGTGCAATATTTCTTCCGCCACTATCGAGCGATTTTTGAGCAGCTTCCAATATTTTCAGCACTTCTATTCCGTTGTTAACATTAGTAAGAGGCTGACGATTATCATTAATACATTTCAGGAAATACATGCATTCCCGTTTAAGTGGCTCTTCAATATCTATCTTAGGAGATAAGACGTCGCCGCTACGTATAGCAAGAAATGACTCATAAGAATTTTTATCCATGATCTTATCAAAGCCCTTATCATATATCTTCAGTTTTTCGGACGCTTCCATATCGTTAAAAACTGCCATCTTCTTAGACCCCACAACTGTAAACTGACGTATTTTATGCGGATCCAACCAACTGGCATGTATATGAGCAATTTTATTGTTAGCAAAAAAAAGATTTACAAAAACCACATCATCAATGTTTTTTCTTAAATAGGAAGCGCCCACGGCTGAAACACTTTCAGGGAACTTACCTAAAAGATAAAGAACTACAGAAATATCGTGTGAGGTGAGGCTCCATAAAGCGTTCTCTTCTTTGCGCACCTGCCCGAGATTGACCCTAGATGAGTATATATAAAGGATATCTCCCAAGTATCCGTTATTTATATATTTTTTTAACGCTAAAACCGCGGGGTGATAAAGGAGAATATGACCAACCATGCATATTTTTTTGCTTTTTTCAGCGGCTTTCTTTATCCGGACCCCCTCAGCGGTGCTCATAGCAAGAGGTTTTTCTATAAATACATGTTTTCCGCTGTTCATAGCCTTTATGGCCAACGCTGCGTGAGTGTCTGGAAGAGTCGCAATCACAACGCCATCGATTTGAGGATCATTAAATATATCTTCCGGATCGCAGGTAGTTCGTATCTCACCTTTATAATCCGACTTGACCATATCTAAAACTTTTTTATTCTTGTCGCAACAAATCTTGACCCTGCATTCGTTCATCATAGAGTAATTACGCAAATGGTTTTTACCCCATACTCCAACTCCGATTTGTCCAAGAGTTACCATACTCATAGCTCCCGTTTTTTCATTTAAAGAATCTTCCCATCCTGTCAACTATATAGTCTCTTTGAGCTATAGATATCTCTGGAAAAATCGGAATAGAAAAGACTTCCTTTGAAGCGCTTTCCGATTCATTCATGTCCCCCGTTTTGTACCCCAAAGGCTTATAACAGTCCTGAAGGTGAAGAGGTATGGGATAATACGTTCTTGCCTCTATTCCGCCGTCTTGTAAAAATCTTGTCAGCTTTTCTTTTGTTCCAGGAACCCCATCGCAAACCCTAAGAGTGTATTGGTGATATGTATGAATACTATAATCCGGAACACCTGGACACTCGATAGGAAGTTTCGTAAATTTTTCCTTATAAAACGATGCCAATTGTCTCCTTCCACCCAACCATTTATCAAGGTGCTTTAACTTAATCCTCAAAATCGCAGCCTGGAGATTATCTAGCCGGGAATTCATTCCTATTTCGGAATGAATATACCGTACCGAGCTGCCATGAACACGCAATGTCCTTACGCGATCGGCAATTTTCCCATCATCGGTAACTACCATCCCCCCGTCACCAAAACCGCCAAGGTTCTTGCTCGGGAAAAAACTGAGCGCTCCGATATCGCCTATCGAACCGGCCTTTCTGCCTTTATAAGCCGCCCCTATGGCTTGAGCCGCATCTTCGATGATTTTAAGGTTGTATTTCTTGGCTATATTAATTATGGGATCCATCTCGGCACATTGACCGTATAAATGGACCGGGATTATGGCTTTCGTCTTTTTTGTTATACTTTTTTCTATTAAATCTGCGTTTATGTTATAAGTCTTGGGATCTATATCCACAAATACCGGCTTAGCGCCGACAATCGATATAGATTCAGCGGTAGCAAAGAATGTAAAAGGGGTCGTTACCACTTCATCTCCGGGACCCACATCCAGTGCTCTAAGAGCAAGTATGAGCGCATCGGTACCCGAAGCTACTCCAACGCCATATTTTGTGCCGCAATATACCGCAACCTCCCTCTCCAAATTCTTTACCTCTTCTCCCAGAATAAAATCCTGGTTCTCCACGACATTCTTAATCGCAACTTCGACTTCATTTTTTATAGTTGCGTACTGCGCCTTGAGGTCTAATAATGGTATATGCACTTATTTCAGCTCCTTAAAATAGGATATCGTTCTTATCAGCCCTTGTTTGAGACCTACCCCCGGTCTCCAACCCAGCTCTTTTTTTGCCTTATATATATTCGGACGTCTTACCTTTGGATCGTCCACAGGTAATTTTTTATAAACTATCTTACTTCTCGAACCAGTTAGTTTAATTATCAAATTCGCAAGCTCGAGGAGCGTCATCTCGTTAGGATTCCCGATATTTACCGGATCATTTTCACGTGACATAAGAAGCCTATAAAGCCCGTCGACAAGATCCGAAACATAACAAAAGCTTCTCGTCTGTGAGCCATCGCCGTAAACAGTGATAGGCTTTCCGCTAAGCGCCTGGCTGATAAAATTCGGGATGGCGCGGCCATCGTTTTCGCGCATTCGCGGCCCATATGTATTAAATATCCTGACTATTTTGCAATCAAGCCCGTGATAGCGGTGATAGGCCATAGTCATGGCTTCGGCAAACCTCTTCGCCTCGTCATATACGCCGCGAGGCCCGACGGGATTCACGTTTCCCCAATATGACTCAGGCTGGGGGTTAACAAGAGGATCGCCGTAAACTTCACTTGTAGATGCCAAAAGGAAGACGGCCTTTTTCGCCTTTGCCAGGCCCAGGGCATTATGCGTCCCCAGCGAACCGACTTTAAGCGTAGGTATCGGGTATTTAAGGTAATCTATGGGGCTTGCGGGGGATGCGAAATGGAGAACGTAATCTATTCTCCCCTTCACTGTGATATGTTCGGATACATTGTGTTTAACAAAATCGAAATTTTTATCTTGAATCAGATGGCTTATATTCGCCATCTTACCCGTGATCAGGTTATCGACGCAGATTACGCTGTATCCCTTGCCTAAGAACAGGTCGCATAAATGCGATCCGATAAATCCGGCGCCGCCGGTAATCAGCACTCGTTTTTTCATTTCTCCAGAAACCATTCGAGCGTACGCTCAAGGCCCTCATTAAAACCTACCAGTTTTTTTATTCCAAGAAGTTTCCTCATCTTTGAAACGCTCGCGTATGTCTTCCTCACATCGCCGTGACGTTTTAGCGCAAAGACGGGCTTAATCTTTTTCCCGAGAAGCCTGTTCAGTTGTCTTACTATATCATTCACCGAAGTCGTCGTGCCGCAGGCCACATTAAAGACCTCTCCGGAAACGCCTTTAGCGGTGCAAGACCTGATATTCGCCTCCACGACATTGGCGACATATGTGAAATCCCTGGACTGTTTACCGTCCCAATCGACTACCGGTGACTCCCCCCTTATCATATTAAATATAAAGATGGGTATAACTGCGGAATATTTCGACTCCGGATTCTGGCGCGGTCCGAATACATTGAAATAACGCAGAGAGACCGTTTCAAGACCGAAGGTTTTTGCGAAGGTAACGCAATAGTGTTCGGCTGCAAGCTTCGAAACTCCATACGGGGATATCGGTTCCGGGGTGTCGGTCTCCCGCTGCGGAAAATGTTTTGCGTCGCCGTAGGCAGAGCTTGATGATGCATACACCACCCTCTTCACTTTGGCCATCTTGGCTTCGTAGAGTACATTCAAAGTGCCGGCGACATTTATATCATTTGTAGTAAATGGATCGTCGACTGACTTTGGCACAGACCTTAAGGCCGCCTGGTGAATGACATAGTCGATACCCTTAAAGGCCCTTCTGAGGGTGCTTCGGTCCCTTATATCCCCCTTTACCAACTCTATCTTATTAAGAAATGGCTTTATATTTTCCATCTTGCCGGTTATAAAATTATCCAGGACACGGACTTTCTTGCCGCGTCTTACCAGCTCTTCAACGATATTCGAACCTATAAACCCGGCGCCGCCGGTAACTAAATAGTGTCCCATAAGAAATCCTCATGTTGATATTTGTTAGATTGTTTCGGGCTTCGCCCTCGCAATGACGATGATAACCAGTAAGCATTACAATTTAATTATCCTATCTCTCTTTTCGACATGCTTCAAGACATTGCGCGTATCGATAACGAGTTTCGAACTATCGAGGATAAAATCATAATCGACATTCGAATGGTCAGTCACGATCACGACGCAATCCGCCGATCTAAAAACATCTTTCGTAAATTTTACCGAATCGAGATCTATGCCGTCCATTTTAAGATACGGCAAAAGAGGGTCGTAATAAGAAACTTTTGCCCCCTTCTTCTGCAGAAGCGCTATTATTTCAATAGAGGGCGATTCCCTGAGATCTTTGACATCCTTTTTATATGCTACACCGAGAACCAATACCTTGGAACCGTTCAAGGATTTCCTATGCTCGTTCAAACCAGACGTTACCTTCTCGACTACATAATGAGGCATCTGCGAGTTAACATGCGAAGCAAGATCTATAAAACGCGCTTCAAAACCGTGCCCCCTGGCCTTCCAAGATAGATATATGGGATCGACGGGTATGCAATGCCCCCCGACTCCGGGTCCAGGATAAAAAGGCATAAAGCCATAAGGTTTGGTCTTAGCCGCGTCTATAACCTCCCATACGTCGATGCCGAGCTTATCGCACATCAGCATTATCTCGTTGACCAGCCCTATGTTAACTATCCGGAAGGTATTTTCGAGGAGCTTTACCATCTCCGCGACTTTCGCGGATGATACGGGAACTATCTTATCGATCACTTGCGAATACAGGGCCTGGGCAAGTTCCGTTGAAGCAGGAGATAACCCCCCTATGACCTTTGGGGTATTTTCCGTCTTGTAGTGAGGATTGCCGGGGTCGACCCTTTCAGGCGAGAAGGCAAGGAAAAAATCTTTCCCCTCTTTCATCCCATCGGCCTCAAGGACAGGTAACATCACCTCATCTGTAGTACCCGGGTATGTGGTCGACTCAAGCACTATTATCTGGCCGCGCTTCATATGCTTTTTGATACTCTCTACGGCAGATACTATGAACGATACATCCGGCTCCTTGGTCTTATTTAAAGGGGTTGGAACACATATTATGACCGCGTCGGCACTCTTTATAACCGACGCATCGGTCGTTGGAATAAATCTTTTGGCGCGCATAGTCTCGATAACATCGTCTATGGATACATCCAGTATATGCGTCTCGCCTTCTTTCAGACGTTCAACGCGATGCTTATCTATATCTATGCCATATACCTTGAATCCACCCTTAGCGAAAGTCACCGCAAGAGGCAAGCCGACATATCCCAATCCTATGATCCCGACAACCGCTTTTTTATCGAGTATCTTTTTTTTCAGTTCTTTTACCATAATTCCCCTTTAGCGCTTTCTTAGATATTCCTTCAATGCCATCTTCCAGTTACGCATCTTAAATCCTGTTAACTTAGTAAACTTTGAACAATCCAGCGCCGACATTGCGGGTCTCTTCGCTGGCCTGCCAAGTTCCAACGAAGAGATGGGCTCGACTTTTGTCTTCAGGTGCGACGTACGCAGGATCGTCTTCGCGTAATCAAACCAGGAGACTGCTCCGGAATTGGATATATGATAAATGCTTTGTGCGTTTATCGTTTTTCGTTTATTGTTGATCGAAAAAATTTTATCAATAAGTGCATGCAGCGCTTTGGCCAGGTCTTTGGTATATGTCGGAGATCCGACCTGGTCATCGACTACCTTGAGCACGGGTTCAGTGGCTGCCTTGGCGATTATGGTATCTACAAAATTATTTCCGCACTTCCCGTATAACCAGCTTGTGCGGACAATTATATGGTCTTTTATGTTTGCCCTGACGGCGCGTTCGCCCTGTAATTTTGAGTCCGCATAAACCCCCAAAGGCCCCGGCTTGTCAGATTCCTTATAAGGCGTATTCTTTTTGCCGTTAAATACAAAATCCGTGCTTATGTATAAAAGAGTCGCATTATATTTTTTGCATGCAACGGCTACGTTTTCTGTGCCATCCCGGTTTATGCGATAGGCCTTGCGGGGGTCCTTCTCGCAACTGTCCACATCCGTCCATGCCGCCGCATGTATAACGATATCGGGCCGGACCTTCTTAATCATTGTTCTCACACACCCACGATCCGATATGTCGCACTTTATAAAACCGTGGACCATGGACCGTGGACTGCGGACTACGTCGGCACCCCAAACTACATACGACTTCCGCAGCTCGCGAGAAAGATCGCACCCCAGCATCCCGCTCGAGCCGATTATGAGTACACGCTTCATAATTAATTGGATTGCTTCGGGCCGCCGCCTTCTGTGGCAGGCCCTCGCAATGACGAAGGAACAACTACTTTACACGCCTTCAGCTTATTCCACCACGCGGCATTTTTTTTGTACCACTCAACGGTAAGGCGGAGCGCTGAATGAAAATCATGCCGCGGTTTCCATCCAAGTTTTGCTATCTTGGATATACTTAAGGCATAGCGCTTGTCATGCCCGGGCCTATCGGCGACATATTCTATGGAACTTTCATCTTTACCAAGTTCTTTAAGGATCGTGCGCGTCAGTTCCAGATTGGTGACCTCGTTACCGCCGCCTATATTATATATCTCTCCGGGTTCCCCCTTATGCAGAACTGTATCTATGGCTTCGCAATTATCTATCACATATAACCAGTCCCGCACATTCATTCCGTCCGCATATAAAGGCACCTTCTTACCCTCTATTAGATTGGTTATAAAGAGCGGTATGACTTTCTCCGGGTACTGATAAGGACCGTAATTATTGGAGCTTCTGGTTATTATCACCGGGAGCTTATAGGTAACAAAGTATGATCTGACAAGAAGATCCGCGCCGGCCTTTGATGCAGAGTAAGGACTGTTCGGCAAAAGCGGGTCTTCTTCTTTAAATTCTCCCTTGAGGATGCTCCCATAGACCTCGTCGGTAGATATCTGAATATAACGCGCCACGCGGTGCTTCTTTGCAGCTTCCAAAAGAGCATGCGTACCAAAAACGTTCGTCCTGACAAAACACGCAGGATCGCTTATCGAACGGTCGACGTGTGTCTCAGCGGCAAAATTTATAACAGCGTCGCTACCTTTTACAAGGCCGTCTACGGTCTTCTCATCCGCGATGTCACCCCTGACAAATTTATAATTTTTATTACCTTCAAGATCTTTAAGGTTATCGAGATTACCGCAATATGTCAATTTATCAAGATTCGTGATATGGTAATCCGGGTATTTGTTAAGCATGTGCCTGACAAAATTAGAGCCTATAAACCCTGCGCACCCGGTGACAAATATCTTTTTCATATAGCTTGAACCATACTCCTAATCATTACCATCCGTGCCGCACTTATTATGCAGCCTGAAATCTTTAGCGACAAGGTTATTAGCTCGTAGAAGGGAATCGAATGTGCCAGAGTCGGTCCACCAGCCATCAAGAACCCCATACGTAAGCTCGCCCCTTTTAATATAGGCGTTATTCACATCCGTTATCTCCAGTTCCCCTCGCCCCGAAGGCTTAAGGGTCCTTATGATATCGAAGACCTGGTTATCATACATATATATTCCCGTAACAGCGTAATCCGATTTGGGCTTTTTAGGCTTCTCCTCTATCGACACTATCTTCTCGCCCTTGAACTGCGCCACCCCGAACCTGTGGGGATCTTCGACTTTCTTTATGATTATTTTGGCACCGGCGGGCTGCTTTCTAAAATCATCTACGAATTTTTTAATGCTCTTCTGCACTATGTTGTCGCCCAATATTACTACTATCTTGTCATCCCCCGCAAAATGCCTGGCCAGTCCAAGCGCTTCTGCTATACCGCCCTCGCCTTCCTGGTAGGTATAGTTTATGTGCTTCAACCCGAACTCGGAACCATTGCCCAATAGGCGTAAAAATTCACCCGCATGCCTGCCCCCGGTCACTATCAATATATCCTCGATCCCGGCGTTGACGAGAGTCTCCAGCGGGTAATAGATCATCGGTTTGCAGTAGATAGGTAAAAGGTGTTTATTGGTAATCTTAGTAAGAGGTGATAAGCGCGTTCCAAGTCCCCCTGCCAGTATAACGCCTTTTAGCGACATATACAGCTCCTCATTAAGAGATAGTCACAAAGTCACAAGGACACAAGATCACAAGTAAAAGCTCTTACGTGTGACCTGTGGCATAGTGACGTTGTGACCAAGTATTTTTGGCATACTATTTACGCCAGTCATACGGTATATCATTCTCATATGCGTCCAGACGATATTCGTCCGGTTCCTTGGGATTATAGGATTCGGTAGGCACGTTTATCACGACAGCTTCCTCGCCGCCAACCGCCTTAAAACCGTGATATACCTCTTTGGGTATCACTACCAGCATGGGATCTTCTAGGCTTATCAAAAAGTCGTTGACCTCGCCTTTGGTCAATGAATTCTCGCGGGCGTCGTACAAGGCAAGACGCATCTTGCCGTGTATGCATGTAAAATGGTCATCCTGCTTCTTGTGATAATGCCAAGCCTTGACTACGCCGGGTTTCGCAGTAGTCATATATACCTGCCCGAACTTTTGGAATAAAGGCTCGTCGCTTCTTAATATTTCCATGAGCCGTCCGCGTTCGTCCGGTATGATTTTTAGTTTTTTGACCTTTACGCCATCTATCATGATATTATTTCTTTCTAAGAACTGCCAACTAAAAGATTGCTTCGTCGTCCCGCCTATATGGCGGGACTCCTCGCAATGACAGGCAACCTATCGCCTACCCATCCCAACATACCTGAACCCAAGAGCCTTCATCTCTTCGGGATCGTAAATATTGCGCCCGTCCACGATAACCGGCTGACGCATAAGAGATTTTACCTTCTTAAAATCCAGTCGCTTGAATTCATTCCACTCGGTGGCTATCAGAATGCAATCGCTGTCTTTCACGGCATCGTACGAATCCTTGCAAAATTTTACCGAGGAGCCGAGAACCCCGCGGGATTTCGGCATGGCTATCGGATCGTATACTTTTATCCTGACGCCTTCTTTCTTTAGCATAGATATTATATCCAGAGCAGGAGCATATCTGATGTCGTCGGTATCCGGTTTAAAGGAAAGCCCCAGCACGCTCACCGTTTTATTGGAAAGGTTCCATATAAGGCTCTCCACCTTCTTTACCGCGCTAAGCTTCTGTTCATCGTTGACTCGCTCGACCTCTTTCAAGATACCGAATTCATAACCGCATTTTTCCGATATGCGTATGAAAGCGGCCAGGTCTTTCGGAAAACAGAACCCCCCAAAACCGATACCGGCATTAAGGAATTTTTCTCCTATGCGCCTGTCCATGCCTATGCCTCTGGCCACCTCGTTCACATCCGCGTCGAGCTTATCGCATAGGTTGGAGATAGAATTGATAAAAGATATTTTCATAGCAAGAAAAGAGTTAGAAGCGTGCTTTATAAGCTCTGCGGCCTTGATATCGGTCACCACTATAGGCGCCTTGAGAGGTTTATATAGTTCCGTAAGTATATCTTTGGCCTTTTTTGACTTTACCCCTATAACGACCCTGTCAGGATGCAAAAAATCATCTATCGCAGAACCTTCGCGTAAAAACTCCGGGTTGGAAGCGACATCGAATTTTACGTTACGCTTATTGAAGGTCTTTATGGTATGCTCGACCCACTCTCCGGTATTGACAGGAACGGTAGATTTTTCGACTATAAGCCGGTAGGAAGGCATCGCCTGGGCTATTTCTTTTGATACATGTTCGATGAAACTGAGATCGGCTTCTCCGTTATCCCGCGGAGGGGTTCCAACTGCTATAAATATAACCTCCGAATCCTTTACCGCCCCCTTAATGTCCTGAGTAAAATAGAGCCTTTTTTCCTTTTTGTTACGCTTAACCATCTCATCAAGACCAGGCTCATATATGGGCATGATACCTTTGCGCAGCTTCGCTATTTTGCCCGGGTCATTATCCACGCATATCACCTTATTACCCAGGTCAGCAAAGCATGCACCTGTTACTAACCCTACATAACCTGACCCAACTATACAGATTTTCTTCATAAAATCCTTTTATTTGTATAAAAAGAGTACTAATTATAACATAAAGAGCGGTATCGGGACAATCTAAATAAGGCCTATCGCTATCCGGAGGCCTAATAGGTCTCCCCGGCTGCTCCAAATCTTGGCCTCGATATGGTCCGGCGATATCCAACAGGGTATTCCGGGAAAGCCTTCAGCTTCATGATAAGATATACACCCTGGTCTCCGTTATTCTGTATATTCCACACGAATTCCGCTATCCAACAATGGAGATCGCGGTATATAGTATATTCCTGCTCCTCGATAATGCCGTCCTCGAGATTGAATCTCTCATAGGCCCGGATGCGCCATTTATCGTTTATCTTGTAAGTGGCGTCCATAGTTACTAGACTTGTTATGCCTGTCGTTATGTTCTCATATCTCTGTCCTACTATCAATTGCCACTTCTCCCCTCCGTTCATAACAAGATCTATGCTGCCGGATTGCACAGTATAACGTTTGGTATCGACCGAAAGCTTCGATGTCAAATATGCCCATGAATACGGTATCAGTTCCAGCTGGAATTCAAGCGTTTTGAACTTATTGCTCTTGAACCGCGTATTACCCTTATCGAGCCTGAACTGATAATCGCTCCATATCATCAGGGTCGCCAGATCCACGGATTTCATATTGCCCGGCTCACCGCGCTTAGTCTGTAACCTGTTCTCGAGCCCAAAAAGTATACCGTTATTGGCCTCAAACGCGTCTATCTCATCAAACTGGTTAAGATTACTAGGATCTATACTGGGCTGATGCGTAAAATAATAATTCGCAGCAGGCGTTATGACATGCCTCAATTTATTTATATCTAGCCCCATAAAATTCGTATCGAAGTCATATATCTTATAAAATTTTATTTGATTGTCGACACCGGCTGAAAATATCGTGCGAAATTCGTTAGTATCCCCCCATCTATTTCGGGAATAATAAGTTTCGCGAATACCGGCATATGGTGTGACGCTCAATGACCGAAAGAACTTACCGGCATAAGAAAGCCTATTATATGCGTCTACCCTGATAGCGCCGATATCCTTCTGGGCCTGCCAGGGAGCAACGTTGGAATTGTCATATTTCGTATTGAGGTATGCGCCGCTTGCGCTACCGGTATAATAAAAAGCCGTATTTTTTATCTGGTAATTATAGATATTTATATTGTACTGAGGCAGGCGCTCGACTACGGTCTCAAAATTATTCAATCTGGCCCTTACCAAAAACTCCGTCGAGTACTCAGGCTTGGTAGTGATAAAAGATATATAGTTATCGGGGGCGCTTCCAAGCTCTTCGTACTCATTATAGAAAATATCTTTGATGATATCCCGGTCGCTCAACTTATTCAGTTCGCCTATCATGTAAGTACCTGTATCAGGTCCCAGATCCCATCTATGCCTGTATTGATAACGATACCTGTCCCTTATAGCGCCTGTCTTTTCGTAGGCCAAAGAATCATTCTCATGAGTATAATAAAATTTAAACGCGCCCTTACCGAGCTGCTGCGTATCTATGTAATGATTGATACCCTCGCCAAGACCTTTCTTGCTGCGATAATCCAGCAGTATATCACCCCGGCTCCAATCGGCCAGATAATACCTGTAAGCCGTCAAAACATAATACCCCCATTCCTTATCCTCGCCTGGTATAACGCTTATATGAGTCTTCCTGTCTTTCAGCGATTGTACATAATACGGAAGATACATCACGGGAACTTTGCCCACATAGAAAAGGATATGCTTTGCGACCACTTTGTCCTCGACATACACCTTTACTTGTCTTGCTTGTACACGATAGTGAGGCTTATCCAGGTCGCATGTGGTGACGTAGCCCTGGTTTACTTCGAAGTCGTCTTTGATAGCCGCTTTATCTATCGATGCGGCGCGCCCAAAGAATGGCCGCGCGCTTAGATAGCCGTTAAGTATCTCTCCTTTACGAGTATCGAAATTATAGCTTATCTTATCGCCGGTAAAATAGGCGTCGTTCTGTCTTACTTTGACATTGCCTTCGGCTATACCTTCCCTGGTATCCAGATATACTATTATCCTCTCGCATGTCAATATGACATCTTTATAAGTTATGGAGACATTTCCCGTACCGACGACCTGTTTCTTGTCATGGAAATATTCTACGACATCGCCGTTAACTACTATAGGATCTTTCTGACCGGAAACCGGCATTCCCGGTTGGGGAGCGGTAGCGGACTCTCCGGATTCATCGGCAGAGGCATCGGGCTGGGATAAGAGTGGCGTTGAAGGCGCGGCTTGAGGTACCTGGGTGGGTGGCTGGTCCGGTTGTTTCTCTTCAGCATAAAGCAATGAAGCAAATAATAAAAGAGTGATAACGCTATGTGCTATACGCCGCATGCCATGCGCTTTATTTTTTCGGGACATTCTGCCAATCTTTCAGAAATCTTTCGATGCCTATATCTGTAAGAGGATGCTTGACGAGAGCCATAAGCACGACGTATGGTACAGTGGCAATATCGGCTCCGAGTTTCGCGGCATCGAGTACGTGCAAAGGGTTGCGAACACTGGCCACGATAATTTTGGTCTTGTAACCATAGTTAACGTAGATCTTTCTAATATCGGCGATCAAATCCATGCCGACCTGACTTATATCATCGAGCCTTCCTATAAAAGGGCTCACATACGTAGCCCCGGCCTTGGCGGCAAGCATAGCCTGGGTAGGAGAAAAACAGAGGGTGACATTGGTCTCTATGCCGCGGGTCGACAAAACCTTGGCTGCCTTAAGACCTTCGCCTGTAAGAGGTATTTTGATCACTATATTTTTGTGGATCTTGGCTAGTTCTAAGGCTTCCTTTACCATCTCATCCGATTTTAGACTTATTACCTCAGCGCTTATCGGCCCGTCGACTATAGAACATATCTCTTTTACTACGCTTACAAAATCGCGCCCCTCCCTGGCGATGAGGCTTGGGTTTGTGGTAACGCCGTCTATTATACCAAGGGCGTTGGCCTCGCGGATCTCGTTAATATTGGCGGTATCAATAAATAGCATCATAAGCGACTCCTCTAACGTAAAGTTTAAAGTGTAAAGTGAAAAGTTAAGGCGTCATTCGGACCCTAATATCCAAGGTCACGAAGTGACACATACACTTTACGCTTTTCGCTTTGCACTTTACACTTTGCTCTATTAAGTTAATTATTATACTATTATTTTATATATTCACAAACAAGATTTTTGCCGGAACGCTTGGCCTTATATAGGGCGGAATCGGCTTTTTCTACAAGTGCCATATGGTTGGATGAATCTTCCGGGTATACGGCCATCCCCGCGCTTATTGTTATCTTCAACTTTTCGTCATACGCCCTGAAGACGTGCTCCTCGATGCGCTTTCGTATCCTTTCCGCGGCGTATCTGGCGCCTTCCCTGCCTGTTTCCGGAAGGACTATGGCAAACTCCTCGCCGCCATAACGGCAGACAAGGTCTATCTCCCTGACGTTCTCCTTCATTATGCGAGCCACTTCTTTTACCACTACATCACCGACGAGATGGCCATAGGTGTCATTACATTTTTTGAAATCGTCGATATCTATCATGATAAAAGCAAAGGTAAGTTTATAGCTTTTGGATCTCTGTAATTCCTCGTTGAATCTTTCGAAGAAGTACCTTCTTACATAAAGTCCGGTCAGCGAATCCGTGACAGAAAGTCTCTCCACTGTTTCATAAAGAAGGACTTTCTTGATCTCCAGAGCGAATTGCATCGACAATATCGTAAACTTATCAAAATCCTGCCTGGCTACATTCTCAAATGTCAGTATGGCTACCAATTTATTTTCATTCACCAAAGGTACGGCCAGGAATGTCTCTATGCCGTCGCCCGGGATATCGAGATCAGTGAAGGCGGTCGGGGATGCATCCCTGGATATACAGAGCGCTTTCGGTTCCCGGGAAAATATTTTTATAAGATTATGATAATCTATAGTTTTGTCTGGGATATCACCGTAAGCCTGGCCCTTCAATACCCTATATCGCCTTTCAACCTTGGACTCGACCGAGTCGCGGCTCAATATAAGGAGATCGCAAGTCCTGAAATCGAAATTGTCATTTATAAAAGTGCTGAATACGCTGAATATACCGTCGAAGGTGAGACTGCCGGACATCTTTCTTGTTATCTCATATATATTAACCAGGGATAATTCCTGCTCTTTTATATCCTCTTCGATCGCTGCTATACGAGAAAGCTCTCCGGAAAGAGTCGAACGCTTCTCTTCATAACTAGACAAGAGCCTTTTTTGCTCACGAAGGTTGATCCGCACGAGATCCCTCTCGGTGATCATCACGAAGATGAACATCAATAATGTCATCACAGGAAAAATGGAAAGAAGGAATAACGAACCTATGTCGAACACACCCTGTTCCTCCCTCGTCGTTTTGCCTT
>JAGOLR010000031.1 GCA_017993955.1 Candidatus Omnitrophota bacterium | reverse complement strand
TTTACAGGATAACGCACATTCTTTGGAAAAATAGAATACCGCTACTTCCCAGATGGATATCCCAATTTGGAAAGTTTATAACGGGCATCGAGATACACCCCGGCGCCGAGATAGGAAAAGAGTTATCTATAGATCATGGTATGGGGGTGGTCATAGGTGAGACTACTATAATCGGAGACGGCGTAACTTTGTATCAGGGCGTTACTTTGGGAGGCACCGGAAAAGAGAAGGGCAAGCGCCATCCGACGATAGGTAATAACGTAGTTGTCGGCACCGGCGCCAAGGTGCTCGGTAATATAACGATAGGAGATAATTCGTACGTCGGCGCCAACGCGGTCGTAATAAAAGACGTGCCGCCCAATTCTACGGTTGTAGGCGTGCCGGGCCGGATAACGAAACAGGACGGCAAGAAGATAGATACGGCCCTTGACCATGTGCATGTTCTGGATCCTTTGGTTCAGACCATCGAGGAACTTGAGAAAAGGATCGAGGTTTTGGAGAAAAGAAAGTGAAAGGATAAAACCAAAATCCAAATAATACCAATACTATAAAATAATTTCAAAATCTAAAATTCAAACATTTTTTGAATTTTGAAATTTGGATTTATTTGGTAGTATTTGAAATTTGGGTTTTGGATTTTTTATCGTTATGAAAATATATAATTCGCTTACCAGACAAAAAGAAGAGTTCAAGCCTATCCGCGAAAATAAGGTCGGTATGTATGTATGCGGTCCTACAGTTTACGATGAACCGCACATAGGCCACGCAAGGAGCGCTTATAATTTTGATGTAGTGAGACGTTACCTTAAATACAAAGGTTTCTACGTCCTATTCGTAAGGAACGTTACCGACGTTGACGACAAGATAATCGACAAGGCCAGGAAGGCCAATCCTTCTCTTCCTGAAGCGCAAAGCCTGGAGGCTGTTACCAGAGAGGTTTCAGAGCTTTATCTGGGCGCCTACCATCGGGATATGGGACTTTTAGGTATAACCCCTCCGGATAAGGAGCCGAAGGCGACAGAGTATATACCAAAGATGATAAAGTTCATAGAATTATTGATAGATAAAGGGTCCGCCTATCCTGCCGGAGGCGACGTATATTTCGATATAAAGAAGGCCAAAAATTACGGCAAGCTTTCTAACCAGGATATAGGTAATATGGAGGCCGGCGCAAGGATATCGCCCGGGGAGTCGAAACGCGATCCGCTCGATTTCGCATTATGGAAAAAAGCCAAAGAGGGAGAACCTTCCTGGGATAGCCCGTGGGGTAAAGGAAGACCGGGCTGGCACATAGAGTGTTCAGCGATGAGCTCGGATATACTTGGGGATGAATTCGACATACACGGAGGAGGGATAGACCTGATATTCCCTCACCATGAGAACGAGGTAGCGCAATCGGAAGGCGCAGGAAAGAAGTTTGCACGCTACTGGATACATAACGGTCTCTTGACGATAGATAGCGAAAAGATGGCCAAGTCGCTTGGTAATTTCATAACCATACAGGATTTTCTTAAAAAATACGGAGACGGAGACTACCTTAAGCTTCTATTTCTAAGCACTCATTACCGGCATCCGGTGGATTATACCACCGATAAGATAGAAGAGATGAAAAAGGAGAAGGAGCGATTTGTTTTATTATTCGATAAGATCGAACGTATCGAAAAGGGCAAGAGGCATGGGGCAAATATAAGTGGTAAGAATGCGGGTCTGGAAAGTTTCAGAAAAAGATTTGAAGACGCCATGGACGACGATTTTAACACCCCGCTTGCCCTGGCGGCCCTTTTTGATCTGGTGACTTATACCAATAAGTTGATGCACGATAAGAGTTCTTTTAACGAAGAAGAATTGTCCGAGATAATAACTGCGCGAGAACTCCTTTCAGATTTGGGCTCGGTGCTTGGCCTTACGGTATCAAAGACTACCTATGCTACCGGGGCGGGTTTCGACGAAAAAGAGATCCTCGTAAAGATAAAAGACCGCAATGACGCCAGAAAGGCCAAAGATTTTAAGCGCGCAGACGATATACGAAAAGATCTCGAAGCTTTGGGTGTTATACTGGAAGATACAAAAGACGGTACCATATGGCGAAGAAAGGCTTAAGGCGCGGGATATTCATAACTTTTGAAGGTCCGGAGGGTTGCGGTAAATCTACCCAGTCCAGTCTTCTTTATGATTTCCTTAAAAAGCGCGGCAAGAGATGCATATATACGCGTGAACCCGGTGGGACGAAGACCGGCGAGATGATACGAAAAGTTCTTCTTAATTCAAAGGGGATAAAGATATCAAATCTTGCAGAAACTTTGCTTTTTGAGGCAAGCCGTGCGCAAATAGTAAGCGAGGTTATTAAACCTGCGCTTCTGGCGGGTAAAATAGTAATATGTGACCGGTATAGTGATTCCACTTTATGCTACCAAGGATACGGCGGGAAGGTGCCGGTAAAAGATATCGAGTCCATAGACCGCATATCGACGGGTGGATTAAAGCCGGACTTAACGATATTGCTGGATATCGATACCGTTACAGGATTGAAACGCGCCAGACGAAAAGGTGTGGACCGCATGGAAGAGAAGGCGCTGGCTTATCATAAACGGGTTCGTATGGGGTATCTTAAACTTGCCGGAGAAGATCCGAAAAGGATAAGGCTGGTAAAGGTGCGCGAAACTATCGAGGGCACCCAGAAGATCGTAAGGCGCGAGGTGGCGAGTGTCGTTTAAAGGCATATTGGGACATGAAGCGGTGGTCTCTTTCCTTATTCAGGCGATAAAGAATGATAAGGTGGCCCACGCATATATATTCAAAGGGCCTTCCGGTATAGGCAAGGCCTCCATAGCCGTAAATTTTGCAAAGGCCTTGAATTGCGGGATTGCATCAGATGATATACCGTGCGGAGGCTGCCCGTCTTGTAAAAAGATAGATTCCGGCAATCACCCGGATGTCGCCGTTATAAAACCGGCCGCTGACGGCGATACAATAGGAATAGATGATATCCGGGCTGTCATTAAGGATGCGGCGCTTAAGCCTTATGAGGGGCGCAAGAAGGTTTATATAATCGATGGCGCCGATTCGATGACGCTAGAAGCGCAAGGAGCGCTCCTTAAAACCATGGAAGAGCCTTCTTCCGAGACCGTCATAATACTGGTCGGTGAAAATACCGAAGGTTTGCTGCCCACAATAGTTTCACGCGGAGAGGTGGTCAGATTCTTACCTCTTAAAAAAGACGAGGTGAGAGAGGCGCTTATAAAAAGCCATGGGGTGGATATAGCGAGGGCTCATCTATTGGCCGGGCTTTATCCTGGGCGGATTGGAGAGGCTTTAAGGCGCAGCTCTGACGAAGGTTTTTTTGAAAAGCGAAGTCTCCTTTTGGATTCGCTCATGGATGGAAAGATGCCGGAGCCGGGAAACGAAAAAAGATCACGACAAGATATTATGTTAGAGCTCGATATAATGCTAACGTGGTTCCGGGATATACTGGTCACCAAGACAGATCCAAGCGGCAGCGCCGACATAATAAACGTCGACAGGAAAGAGTCGATAGCCGGAGAAGCGTCGCGGCTTGAATTCGGGTACCTTGACAGGGTTCTTAAGGAGATCATGGCGACCGGTTCTTATCTTGATTCCAACGTAAACCCTAAACTTGCCCTTGGCGTTCTCGGGATGGAGATAGGTTCGTAAGAGAAAATAAGAGGGAAATGGTATGTATGAAGTTGTGCAGGTCAGGTTAAGAGAGTCCGGTAAGATAACGTATTTTTCTACCAACGGCATGAAGTTTAAGGCAGGTGACCATGTCATAGTGGAGGCGGACCGGGGCCTTGATTACGGGCAGGTACTGTCCGAAACAGAGGTTTTGCTCGACGCTGACATAGAAGAACCTTTGAAGAAGGTCATGCGCAAGGCAAACCCTTGGGATATGCATCAGATAGAGAAGAATAAAAAGAAGATAAAAGAGGCGATGGATACCTGCTCTAAAAAAATCCACGAGCGCCATCTACCCATGAAACTTATAGATGCCGAATTCTCCTTCGATAGGTCTAAGATAGTATTTTATTTTACTGCTGAGGGGAGAGTAGATTTCAGGGATCTTGTAAAGGACCTTGCCAATGCATTCAAGACAAGGATAGAATTAAAACAGATAGGAGTGCGAGACGAGGCCAAGATGCTTGGCGGTCTCGGGCCTTGCGGAAGGGCTCTTTGCTGCGCTACGTATCTCAAAGATTTTGAGCCTGTGACAATAAAGATGGCTAAAGAGCAGAGCCTGCCGCTCAACCCCACTAAGATATCGGGGCTTTGCGGGAGGTTGATGTGCTGCCTAGGCTACGAGTATAAGACATATAAGGAGCTCATGAAGGGGCTCCCCAGAGAAGGCGAGACCTTAAAGACACCCAAGGGGTCGGGCAAAGTCGTGGCCGTAAATGCCATTAAGCGTGCCGTATCGGTCGAGCTTGAAGACGGAAGCATTATAGAAGTACCAATACAATAGGGTTATATGTCCAAATTTTATATTACGACGCCAATTTACTACGTAAATTCCAAGCCTCACATAGGGCATTCCTATACGCAGGTCGTGTGTGACTCTGCGGCGCGTTTCATGCGCCAGGCCGGCCATGAGGTGTTTTTTATGACTGGCACGGATGAGCATGGCGAAAAGATAGAGAAGTCCACCCTGGAGCGGGGGTTCAAGCAAGGTGAGGAGAAGAAGTTTGTCGATGAGATCGTGCCGATATTTAAAAAGTTGTGGGAGATCCTTAACATAAGGTATGACCGTTTTATCAGAACTACCGACGATTATCACATAAAAGCGGTAAGGTCGATCTTAATGAAGCTTTATGAGGAAGGCAAGATATATAAAAAAGAATATAAGGGCTGGTTCTGCACGCCTTGCGAGACCTTCTGGTCAGAATCCCAGGTTTCGGAAGGATCTTGTCCGGATTGCAAGAGGCCTCTGGAAAAATTAGATGAAATAAATTACTTCTTTAAGATATCCGAATACCAAAATTGGCTCATAGACCATATAAAATCTAATCCGGATTTTATAAGGCCGGATTTCAGGCGTAACGAGGTATTGGGATTCCTTACTACAGAGGCATTGCAGGACCTTTGCATATCGCGTCCGAAAAGCCGTATGAATTGGGGTGTCGAGATGCCTTTCGATAAAGATTTTGTGGTATACGTATGGTTCGACGCTTTGGTAAATTACATATCGGGTATAGGATATCCGGACGATGCCGAAACATTCAGTAAGTACTGGCCGTGTGAATTTCATGTTATCGGTAAGGATATAATACGCCACCATGCGGTATATTGGCCTATAATGCTCCACGCCGCAGGATTAGAGGTTCCACGCTCTATATTTGCTCACGGCTGGTGGGTTATAAAAGGCGAGAAGATGTCCAAGTCCAAAGGAAATGTCGTCGATCCTGTAGAACTTGTCTCCAAGTATGGCGTTGACGCATACCGATATTTTCTTCTCAGAGAAGTGACGCTCGGTCTTGACGGTACTTTCAGCGAAGAAGCCCTTATAGCCAGATATAATAGCGATCTTGCGAATGACCTGGGTAATCTTCTCAACAGGACTCTGACGATGACCGAGAAGTATTTTGAGGGAGAGGTGCCTTTAGTCCGCGGTCCACAGTCCATAGTCCACAGAAAAGAGTTTATAGAAAAGATATCAGGACTTCCATCGGAGTTGCAGAAAACGATACCGCAACTCGATTTTGTCGGTGGACTCACAAAGATATGGGAAGTTATAGGGTTGGCTAATAAATATATAGAAGATTCCAAGCCTTGGGCGCTCGCGAAGGAAGGCAAGAAAGAAGAGCTTGCATGTGTTATAAGGGACCTTTTGGAGTCACTGCGCGTAGCAGCGGTATCGTTATCTTCTTTTATGCCGTCGACCGCAAAGAACATTTGGGAACAATTGGGTATGAAAGATGACATCGAGTCTATCCCGCTATCCGATATAAACTCCCGCAGTTTGTTTGTCGAAGGCTCTAAGGTGAATAAGACCAAGCCTCTATTCCCGCGCATAGAGACTAATAAAAAATAATTTTATGGGTTAGTTGGAGAAGCCTCCCATCGTAGCCGACATTTAAATGTCGGCTACGGCACTAAAGAAGGCAAAATTATCATTATTGGTAAATGCTTAAAAAAGCTAGTTATATGTTATTGACGCTTTTTGAGTTTATGGTATACTAACAACAATATTATTTGGGGACGAGCCCCACTCATATTTTTAGCTTGGCACAGAGGCCAAGCTATTTTTTATTTAGTAAAGAAATTAAATAAGATTACGCAGATTAAGAACAGATCAAATAGATTATAAACGGAGGAGAAATGAAGAAGTTTAACAGAGTCGTTTCGTTCGTTGTGCTTGCCGCTTTCCTCGCCAATTCAATATTCACAGATCTCGCCTTTTCGCAAATATCGAGCGATAAACTTGCTGCTGCATCGCGTTTCGGAGACCTCTTGGGCCCTCAAGGCCAGGATATGGCCAGGATCCGGTTCATATTGGCCGGGCATATTGCAGGCGCTAAAGACGGGGACTCTGTAAATCTACCCCGTTTGATAGATACGGTGAGCTCTTACCGCGATTCTTCGGAAAAAGACAAGGCGCCCGTGGAGTTTGAGCCATTACAGGTCTTTGGGCATGAGATGCAAGCTTTACCGTCGAACCTCATATATGTAATGTGCCGGGTAAGGCATAAATTTTTGGGTTTACATACATATTATGCCGTTTTCCCCAGAGCTTGGGAAGGGGAAGGATTTCCTGTTGAGGTATATACTGATAAGGAATGGAATGAGAATAAGATATACGACTTCCTCTCCGATAATTATATGCCTGATAGGTCTAGTTACCATCCCGATATAGCTCAAGCGATAGAACGCGATATCGCGCATCAGGGGTTTGACAGCGTACTCCAATGGGCGCACGATCCCGTGAATTCCGATTACGTCCGTCCCGTTAGCAGTATCGGAATGAATTACGAATTGACTATTCTGAATATAATGACCAGGCTTACGGGTTTCGGCGTAAAGATATCAGAGGCCGATAACCGAAACATACTGCCGCTCTCAGCCAGGAAATCCTCCATCGTCGTGATGACAGGTCCGGTAAGAGAACGTTTGGCGCGCAATATGGTAAGGCTGAAGTCCATAGACGGCACTCCTTTGGATATAGTTCCCGCTGCGCACCTTAGTAACAATTACCTTAATACATTATTGACGCCCCAGGATATAAAGATGCTGTCCAAAGGCGGTAAAAGCGCAGACAGGATAAAAGATGATATAACCGCCCGCTGGGTGCATGAGGTCGGAGTGTCTGCAGGCCTTCCTATAATATTCTTCGATGAATTAAGACCTGTGAACCTTTTTGATCTTTTATGGAAGAATAAAGGTGACTGGGATGCAGTGCGCGCCGAGCTTGATAGTCGTAAAATAGACGTTTTTGACGCGGGATTCAAGGCCGATAACATATATCAAATACAGGACTTAGATATAAACATAGAGACACGTGATGCCGCTTCCGGTTACGGGACGGGGGAGGCAGAAACGCCTCAGGCCAAAGATCTTTTGCCTGCCAATATACTATCTGCATTAAAGATCGCAAGTTCTGCCGAGATAAAGGTGATGCCGATAGGAGGGATATATAAGCTTGTAGTTACCGGCGCCGGTAAAATTTCCGTTTTGGATTCTGACGACAGGATAATCATAAATAACAGGGATGCGTTTAACGGCTTTTATATAAGCCCCGACAGGAAATACCTCATGGTCCGCGATGTAAACCTGAATGCATATGTGATAATCCTAGAGACATTGGAGAACGTGCTTCCGGCTGTTCAGGATTGGGGCAATGAGTATCCTTTTAGCCGTGATGCTAAATCCGTGACTATAACAGACCGGAAGCTGCGGCAATGGAGATATGATTTTATAACAAAGAAATGGACCAATGTAACTCCGCAAAGCGCGGCTTTGCCGGAGAGTGCGGCCTCCGCTACAAAGAAGGTTGATAGCCCTGCGCCAGCGTCAGCTACCGGCGATGAAAATGGACCTGCTGTTGCACCTGCGGCGCCGGAATCTCCTGGTAATTCAGGCACCTTGCCGATACTTAGCGGTATGGAAGCATTTACTGCTGCCGCAAGCAGCGTTTCCGCAGGAAATGATGTTGTCCGGACAGGATTTGGAGATGCAGGCTCTCAGGATAGGGCAAAAAAGGAATCCGAAGTTGCAGTTGGCTCCTCAGAAGTATTTGAGATATCAGCAAGCGCGGCTCAGGGGGTTACTAAGGCTTTCCAGGAGTTTTTTGAAGCATCTATAGGGAGCTCCAGACAGAAGAAGGCTATAGCAGAAATGGAACGATATCCCGAACCTGTTTATGTTTTCGCAAGGGACATACTTTTTGCGGTAGAGACCGGTAATAATTTTGAACCCCTATTCGGAAAGAACGCTAACAGCGCATATGCTAGTGTGCTAAGAGCATCCATTCTAAGAGGGCGCATGACGAAGGGCGACCCCAGGTTCAATAATCTGAAAGCCCTTATGGAAAGTATGGAGCGCAAGATTCCGTATGATTCACCGCTCAGAGAACGTGATAAGCGATACGCCCCCGGTAAAAACTGGCAGGCCGCATTAAAGACTATAGTATTTGCCAAAGCCCTTCAGGTAGAATCATTTACCGTGACCGAGTATCTCGCCGCATACCAGGAAGCCGCTCCTGTATTCGGTTTCGAAGCCCTTGCAAAGAGGCGCCCTGACGATACGGCGCGACGGGACTTTAAAGAGTTGATAAAAAGAGGATACATACGAAAAGTTGATGATAGACGCGGCGAATATACGCTTACCAGAAAAGGTAAGTTGGAGGTGGCCAGGCTTACCGAAGAGCTCGATCCTGTAATAAATAAAGATCCGGCATCGTTTATTCCGCAAGAGATAGTAGACGCTTTAGAGGCTCGTTCGTTTACACCGCCTGAATTAAGGAGGCCTGAGGAAAAGACCGGGCTTATGGTAGGTGTGCCGACAGAAATAAAAGATGGCGCTGAGCGCGTGGGGTTGACGCCTGCCGGTGTCAGGGCGCTGGTACAATTAGGCGCGACAGTGGTAGTGCAGAAAGGCGCCGGTCAAAAGGCAGGCTTTACCGATGAAAAATATATGGATGCCGGTGCTCGTATGGTAGATACTGCCCAGGAAGTATGGGCCCAGGCGGATATTATAAAGAAGGTAAAAGAGCCTCTTCATAATCCGAAAGTCGACATAAACGAACTTGAGCTTATGAGGTCAGGTCAGATAGTATATACGTACCTGCATCTTGCTTCGCCTGATTGCAGAGATCTTGCTTATGCCATGTATCGCAAAGGCGTGACGGGAATTGCATACGAAACCATAGTAGTAATAGATGAACATGGAAAGAAGAGAACGCCTGCGCTTGAGCCTATGAGTATTATTGCCGGACATCTAGGAGGTTATTTCGGTGTAATATATTCGCTATGGTCGGAAACCGTAAAGGTTGCAGGCAAAGATACGGTTAGGCTGACAAGGACCGGCAAGGGTATGATGGCCAGAGTAAAATCCGATTATACCCATGCTCAGGGGTTTAGGGGAGTGGCTAAGGGTAAAAAGGCCGTTGTTATGGGTGGAGGGATATCAGGTCTTGCTGCCGCCAGGACTCTTTTGAAAAGCGGGGTCCAGGTCACGGTTACGGATGCGGACCCGGATAGAGTGGAGGAACTGAAGCAGATACTGAGCATATACGGTAAACAAGCCGAGGTGATGCTTGTCTCCAGAGATATAAACAGTCCATCGGCGGACCTGCTTAAAAGATATCAGGAAGCCGATATGTTGTATGGATGCATTCTGATACCAGGCGCACCGGCTCCGCAAATTTCTCCTGAACTTATGGCGAAGATATCAAAAAAAGAACTTGGTGGCAAACCGAAATCAGCCGTAATAAATATAGCCATAGATCAGGGGGGTAATTTCCCGGAATCACATTCCACATACTATGATAACCCGGTCTATTTCGATTCATTCGGTAATATGATGTTCAGCGTGGCCAATATGCCTGACTTTGTCGGCGGGATCGCTTCTGTGGCTCTTGAAAAGACCAATATAGCCGATACAGCCGTCCTTGTTTTAGGTTTTGAAAAGGCGCTTGAACTCTCCCCGCGTCTTAAAGGCGGCGTTAATATCCATGATGGACACCTCTTCGTCGATGCTCTCAGCAATACTTACCCCGATATCCCTACCGCGAACTTTGCAGGTCGCGAACAGGATATAAAATCCGACATGACTTTGGACGTCTCTGCAATGCAGGATATTTCGACAGGCATGATCGCCCATATGGCTGCCGGCTTGGCCGGTGACCCCAGTTCTCTTGATATGACGCCTACATTCGTGACAGCGCCTACCGGGAAAGAGAAGGGCGATTATTTTGCCATAGATGTCGGCGGTTCCAACTTAAGAGTCATGGGCGTACGTCTGGACGGCAAAGGTGGTTATACCGAGATAGGAAAACAGAAGGTGGTGGAGTTCCAGGCAAGGCAGAAGACCGGTACGCAGGAAGAGCTTTTCGATTTTATAACAAATACTGTAAGGTCTTATTTAACCGAGAACAGCATAGATACGTCTGAGCAGATACGGATGGGCCTAAGCTGGTCGTTCCCGGTAGACCTGTCCGGTATCGCTTCCGCAAGGCATAAAGAATGGACGAAGGGCTGGGATGTAAGCGGCGTTGTAGGCGAGGATATAGTGGCGCTTATGCACGCTGCTTTTAAACGCGGTGCTATCGGTAGCGCCAAGATAGTGGCATTATGTAATGATACCACGGGCACTCTGGCGGCAGCAAGATATGCCGGACATTCGGATTGCGTTGGGGGTATGGTTCTCGGCACCGGTTGGAACGCCGCATTTGAGCTTCTGACGCGCCATATAGGTAAATTGTCGGCGTTTGACGGTGACAGGATGATGGTAAATACGGAGTGGGAGAATTATACGCTTCCTTTATTGACAAAGTGGGACCAGGAACTCGATCTGAGGCCCGGGGTGCATGGAAAACAAATGTTGGAAAAACATGTCTCCGGTAAATATCTGGGTGAAATAGCCAGGTTGATAGTAAGCGACCTGGTATCCCAAGGAAAACTATTTAACGGCAAAGCTCCGACGATATTCGGAAAGACTGTTTTTGAGATCGGCAAAGAAGGGTTTCTGGCCGAACACATGTCACTTATCGAGTTTGATCAAACGCCTGATTTGGCGGGAGTAAAAAAAGTTTTGGATAAGTTGGGGGCGATAGATTCATCTATCGAAGATCGCAGGACGATAAAATCCGTTTGCGAGCTTGTATCAACAAGATCGGCGCAGATAGTGGCGGCCGCTACCGATGCCCTTATCACATATGTTGATGCTATATCGCCTCGAGACAGTTATTCGATAGCTGTCGACGGGTCTTTGTATGAGAAGTACCCGCATTTTGCCGATAGGATATATGCCGCGCTGAAATTATTACGGCCGGATGACTACAATAAGATAAGATTTGTCCCGGCCAAAGACGGATCGGGTGTGGGAGCGGCCATCATAGCGGCGGCCGTTTCCTCGAAAGATCCAGATTATATTCTGGCAAAGCGAATTTCCGCCAGAACGGTAGATGCGCTTTTGACGGACTTGAAGAGCGGCGATCCGGCGATACGCGCTGCCGCAGGCGATGAGCTTAGACGTCGCGATCCTAAATTGTTCGGGGAAAAACTCGAGGCCTTCTATGCATCTTTGCCGGTATCGGGCAAAAAGATGCTGGAAGCCGCAAAACTGACCGGCAGACCGGTTCTGGCGCTCAACATAGATAATGGCGAGGTATCGTCTTTACAGATACGAGCTCAAATGGAAGCCGCCTTGGACGCTAACGCCTATCTTATATTTGAAGTGGGGCCTGGTGCCTTAAAAACTTATGATAAGGCTAAGCCTAAACTTCCGGAATACTGCGCAAGGATCGCGCGGGAACTTTTTGAAGAGACCGGCAGGTCGGTAACATATGCCGTGCATCTTGACCACAACCAGATAGATCTGAAAAAATACAAGGTCGATCCCGAAAAGGCTTTGCAGGAAGCCATAGATCGCTCAATAATGGCGCTGGAGGCAGGTTTTACCTCATTTGCCACAGATACTTCTACGCTTACCAACCTCGATGCCAAAAGGGAAAATTATGCAACCGAAGAAGAGTATCTTGAGGCCCGGCTCGGAGATGTTATTAAGACCGGCATCGCGGTGCTTACCACTATTTACAGAAAGGCTAAAGAACTCGGTATCGAAGTTGGTCATGAAGGCGAAGTAGGTGATGTCGGCAAAGAGCTGACCACCTTTGAAGAGGCGCGTTACTATTATAAGAGTATAATGGAAGGGCTTATCGCAAACGGTGTCGACGTAAAAGACGCGCCATGGCTGGATGTCATGGCCGCGCAATTAGGCACATCTCACGGTTATGATTTTACCGACGGTGACAAACTGAAACCTTACGAAGGCGGCGGTATAACCGTAGAGGAGTATTCTACGGCTGTCAAAAAAGGCGTAGTCCTTGTGCGGGCGAAAGAGATCGCTAAACGCTTCAAGGAAGAGCTTGGCCTGGATGTAGGAGTGGCGCTCCACGGTTTTTCGGGCACCCCTCTTGAAGTCGCCCCGTCATTCGTAGGGACAGGCATAGCGAAGGTTAATATAAATACGGACTGGCAGGCCATAACCTGGAAGGTACTCCAGGCGTACTTTCCGGAGCTTTACAAGCGCTGTTACGATCTATCGCATGCGGCGGCTGAAACGGCACTTAAAAAACTTAAAGAACAACTGGCGAACGCTAAAGATGATACGGAAGCAGCCAAATTTAGAAAGAGCGTCGAAAAACTACAGGCGCTTGTAGATATGCCATTCGAGAGGTCGAGGAACAAGATAATATTCGGTAAGGACGGCGCCCCGGGCCTAAGGACTCTCTTTAGGGGCGAGGTCGGATGGGCTCTTGAAGAAGAGATAGTTGAAACATTGAAGCGTACCGACGTCAGGATGATAATACCCGCAGAGCAAAATAAGGAAGACATGCTGGATATTTTGCTTACATGTCAGAGATGCGGCCCTAATGATAAAAACGGCCTTACGGCGCTTGAGGCGGTCCACAAGCTTACCAAAGACAGAACGCTTGCTCTTATGACTGCGCTCGGTCTTGATGATTCGGCGGATCGGACCCCGCCAACCGATAAGGCTAGAGAGTTGCGTTTGCAGGACTGGCAGGTCGAAGAATTGACGCCTTCGGGCCGGGACAGATTTACGACAGCTTTGCAGGTACCTAAGGATCATCATCCCGATCTGAAAGAAGTATTACCCGGACAATCCGGGAGCTACCGTTACGGCGGTAATACATATTCTGTGGGAAGGCTTTTGGTGCCTTCGAATCCCGACAGGCTATTTACCCCGGAAGAACTATTCGAAACCGGTACATACATGGCAGAGGGACAGAAGCGTGTTATGGTCGAAAGCGACGACATGATGACATATATGAGCGCCGATATCCTGACTTCTATCATGAATGCGGCGGAGTTCCAGTACACTTTTGGTCTTGCGACCGGCGGTACGACCGAAGCATTGCGTAAACTTATGGGCCTTGGCGATATGATAAAGTCGCTATATGGCAGAACCCTCGATACCGATAAGATACGCAAGGTATGCACTCTGGATAATTACTACTTTAATTATTATCTGAAACGTAACGGATTTACGCCGGAAGAAGCAGATAAGATAATAGAGATATCCTCGTACGAGTCGGAACAGCTGTATATGATGATAAAGAACCTTATGGGTGGCGACGTAAAGCCCGGGTTTTTTATCGCCCCGCCGGGAGTGACTGATAAATTATGGTTTGAATCGGCGGAAGAGTTCAAGATGCTTCTAGCCAAATACTTCTGCGTGGAAAGGTTCGTACAATTGTGGCAACTGCACGGCATCGGGACGAACTCGCACGATGCATTTAATGAAGTATATGCGAGGCTGAAGCGCGAACTCTCGGAGATTACGCTCGAATTATACAGAGACGGCATGGTAAAACGAGCATTGATGCGAGATGGTACGGATCTGGCAAAGCTTGGTTTAAGCAGGTTGCCGGCCTTCAAAAAGATACCAGGGCAGTTTGCTGAGATGGGGATGATGCGCGACGATCATCCGTCACTTATATCTTTTATTATCCAGGTCCAGAACAATGGGCACTTTCTGACCCTTATACGTCAGATAATGGACAAGCGATATGGGCCAGGAAAGGTGCCTTTTAAGCAGTTTCACCCGTTCTTCCTGAAATATATGGGAGATAATTCACTCTATGATGTTGATGAGCTTATATCGGTGATATTGCTCTCAACGCCGGAACAGCTCCTTAAATACACGAACAATCCTAAATACCATTTCAAAGATATGGAAGATTTTACGGCGCAACTCCAGTTCCTGCTCGATATGTATGCGAGCGTTCCGGAGGAATCTACATCTCAGGGTGTTGGCGCTACGATCCATCGCGGTTCTCTGAGGCTGCCGGATGGCAATTATCCGGTTCAGCTTATTATGGCATGCGCCGCGCATAAACAGCTCGCAGTCATGCGAGCCCTGCAGTGGCCTTCGCAGTGGTCCACTTCGTCAACGCTGTTGCATTTGGCGAAGAACGCTCTGCTCGTTGCTACGGAGGAATCTTTGGGCATGGTCCTTGATTCGGAGACTATGAATACATTCATCAAAGTACGCCCCGATAAGGCCGATCGCATAGCGGGTTTAGATAGGAGGATCGAAGAAGCGTGGGGAAAAACGCCTCCAGGCGTCCGTGTTAATGGTATATTGAGAGGCGAAAGTAACGAAGAGACCGCAAAGGTCGATCCTGCCGCTACAGACGGCTCTAAAGTTCAAAAGCCTGAGCAAAAGGCAGATACTGGAATCGGTGTAGATCTGGAAACCGCCAGGTTTAATACAAGACGGGCAAGAGAAGTTATTTCGGTCATAGCGAAATCCGGTTCGCTCCAGCGCCTGGTCAAACAGAATATAGGGTTCAGGCTGCCTGATTACACTGCTGTGTGTCCGGCCGAGTTAAAAAATAGCGCCGGGGAAGATCTGGATCTTCTGGTAGATAGGGGGGTGCTTGTCCGCAATGAGATGAGAACGTATATGCCGTCTCCCGCATGGGTCGAAAATATGAATAAACTTACCAGACTATCTTCCCGCACCGGTACCTTGGCCGAGGATGATGCCATGATAGATGGGCGGTATCAACTTAACGGGATGTCGGATCTGGCAAGCCAGGTCGGACTGGAAATGCCGACACTTCCCGGAGAGCGTTACAGGTTCCTTGTGCCCGAATCATTCTTTGCGGCCGGAGAGCTAGATAATGATAAGAATAAGTTCGGTGACAGATTCGAACTGGACGGGGTTAAGGGTGAGACCGGAAGCGACCTTGTGCGCAGTATAATTCGTCGTTCACGTGGCAATGAAAGACGTTCGATAGCCGTGATCCCGAGCAACCTAAGTCTGTCAGATAAGAATATAAACGATCTTCAGGACCTGGGAATCGGGTTCATTCGTATAGATGCCGAGGCCATATCCGAACTGAGGTTCGCTTCTGTCCTAGAACGCGCTCAGTTCAGGATGGATACATACGCCATCATGTGGCTTGCCAGGTATATTCGGGATGCCACCCCCGAATCCGGGGCTTACGAACTTTTGAAGTTCTATCTAAAGACGCACTTTGCGTTCGCTAGCGCGGCCGAGATGGATAGTTACATAGATGCGCTCGTCAAGGGAGAGCTTAGGAAGCTCGTTAAGGTCTATCTAAAGTTTAGGCCTAGCATACCGAAGGATGCGGAGGCCGATTACCACAGAGTGGCCGCATCGCTCATATTCGCGTAAAAAGTAAGTTAGGTATTAGGTCGTAGGTGTTAGGTTGTAGGTAATAGGTTTATAGAGGCGCTCCTTGAAAAGGGGCGTCTCTTGCTTTTTGTCTATATATTATGTTAATATAATTTATTGTCAGGCAAGTTGTCATTGCGAGGGCCGAAGGCCCGAAGCAATCTAAAAAAGAGATTGCTTCGTCTCAAAATGCGGAAAGCAATATGTTCCTCGCAATGACCACGTTTTTTTCACTCCATGAACCCGACTATTTTATTTTAAGAATGGAATGGCGAATGATGCTTATAGATACGCACTGCCATTTAGACTTCGATAAATTCGATAACGATCGTGAACTGGTCATCGAAAGAGCCAGAGCCGAGGGCGTTGCCAGGATTATTAATATAGGCAGCACTATAGAGGGATCTAAGCGGTCAGTAGACCTCGCGGAACGTTACGATTGCATATATGCTTCGGTAGGGATACATCCTCACGATTCCGCGCGCGTTACCGACGCGGCAATAGCCGAACTTAAAGCGATGGCTAAGAATAAGAAGGTCGTCGCCATAGGGGAGGTGGGGCTTGATTACTATCATAATTTAGCGCCTAAGGATGTTCAACTGGGAGCGTTTAAGAGGTTTATCCGACTTTCCGACGAGCTGGACCTTCCGCTTGTTTTACATGCGCGGGATGCCAACCGCGAACTTTTGGACATGCTTAAGGCAGAAAGAGGTAAGAGCATTAAGGGAGTCATGCACTGCTTCTCGGGTGATGCCGACATATTGAAAGAGTGTCTCGACATAGGGCTCTATATCTCATTTACCTGTAACCTAACCTTCAAGAATGCGGAAGCGCTGCGCGAAACGGCGGCTTATATGCCGGTTGAAAGGCTTCTTCTTGAAACCGACGCTCCTTATCTAGCCCCTCAGGAATTGAGGGGTGAGCGTAATGAGCCTTCGAATCTTAAATTCCTTGTGGATGTATGGTCCAGGATCCTGAAGCTCTCAAGAGCCGATATTGAGAGGATTACTACCCATAACGCGAAAAATCTGTTTGGATTAGGCTTAGCCGAGGATGATTCCGCAAAGATAGCTTACGAAATAAGAGATTCGCTTTATCTTAACATCACTAACAGGTGCACCAATGCTTGCGATTTTTGCGTTCGCAATCAGACCTCTTTCGTTAAAGGGCACAACCTTCGTCTTGAAAAGGAGCCCTCCGCCGAGGAAATAATATCGGCCATCGGGGACCCCAAACGATATAAAGAGATAGTATTTTGCGGTTACGGAGAACCTACCATGCGACTCGATGTGGTAAAGAAGGTATCCGGGGAGGTAAAGAGGTTGGGCGGGTCAGTGCGTATGGTGACAAACGGCCATGGAGATTTGATAAACTCGCGCCCGATAGCCGGAGAGCTTCTGGGTATGGTGGACAGGATATCAGTAAGTCTTAATACTGATTCAGAACATTCATACAGAAACGTTTGCAAACCCCAATTCGGTTCGCTTACCTACAAGCATGTCATAGATTTTATAAAGGATTGCGTAAAATGCGGCATAAAGGTGGAGGCTACGTGTCTGGATCTGCCCGGCGTCGATGTCCGTAAGTGCGAAGAGATGGCGAAATCGCTCGGTGCGACTTTCAGGCTTAGGTCCCTGGGGGTCGTGGGATGAATAATTTCCTGCGCAGGGAACGTCTTTACATACTGCTTTTGATATTTATCGTATTGGTAAATGTGCTTGTGATGACCCCGGTTTCCGGGAAGAATAAGTCCCGCAATCTTGACAAAGCCCACACCTCCCAAGAAACCGTTAGCGCATCTCCCGTCAAGGCCGAGGATCTATCGGCAAGGCGCCAGCAGATGGAAGAAGCCCTTAAGAACAATAAACCTATCGCCACGGTCTTTAATCTCGCTACGCTTCTAATAATGGCAGTGTTGTGTCTGGGTCTTCTTTTAGACATACTGCTTTTAATGATGCGTTCGGAGAAGATGCCGCTGGAGATAAGTACTTATATGCATTCGGGGCCCGTAAGCTGGAACATGTGGGATGTGGCCAAGGTTGTGATACTGTTCTTTTTCTTCGGGTATGTCCTTATAATAGCGGAATCTTTCCTGGTCTTTGCATTCCCGTACATGAAAGACAATAATTTCAGGATGATCCTGAACTCATCGATACTGGATGTCCTGGCCGTAGTTTTTATATTGCATTTTGCCGTCGGAGAACGCAGGGAGCGTCTGGTCTCCCTGGGTATTTCATTCAAGAATTTCGCGAAGAACATATTTTACGGAATAGCCGGCTATCTGGCTGCGATCCCTGCACTTGTGGCAGTGGTGATGCTTACGGCTATAGTCGTTACCGCATTAAGATATAATCCGCCGCAACAGGCAGTGGTCCAGCTGTTCATGAAAGAGGAGAGCCCGCGTTTTTTGGCATATGCGAGTTTCTTTGCCGCGGTTGCCGGTCCGATAATAGAAGAACTCTTTTTCCGCGGATTTATGTACAACGCGCTTAAAAAAATAGTGCCTTTATTTTGGGCCATGGGCATCTCATCCGCGGCATTTGCGGCGCTTCATGCCCATGCGGTAGGGTTTTTACCTATTTTAGTGATAGGGATGCTTTTGGCGTATCTATACGAAAAGACCGGCACGCTTGTTGCTTCGGTGACTGTCCACATATTGCACAAC
>JAGOLR010000107.1 GCA_017993955.1 Candidatus Omnitrophota bacterium | reverse complement strand
GCAAAGGCCCTTGCGAAGAGCGCCCGGATATTGATACTGGATGAACCTACAGCCGCGCTTTCTGAAGGGGAGGCTCTGAAGCTTCTCAATATTTTGAAAAGTTTACGGGATAACGGCGTTACCTGTATTTACATATCACACCGTCTCAAGGAGGTATTCGACATAGCCGATCGTATAACTGTCCTGCGGGACGGGAAGACCATAGCTACTAAAGATAAGAAAGATCTGGATGAAAATAAGCTCATATCGCTTATGGTGGGACGCGAGCTTGCCAATATATATCCCCGTAAACCGCGCAATCCAGGAGATGTCGTCCTTGAGGTCAAGAACTGGACGGTATACGACCCGGATATAAATAAGACCATAGCCGACGTAAGTTTTAAACTGAAAAAAGGCGAGATCCTGGGTATGGCTGGGCTTATCGGCGCAGGCCGCACGGAGTTAGTCATGAGCCTATTCCACTACTGGGGGCGCAGGGTCTCGGGAGAGGTCTGTCTTGAAGGTAAACCGGTATCGTTGAAAGATCCGGCCACCGCCATATCGGTGGGCATAAGCCTCGCTTCGGAAGACAGGAAGCGTTACGGGTTGGTTTTGACGGACGATGTAGCCAAGAATATTTCGCTGGCGAGCCTCGGTAAGATATCGCGCCTAAAGATCGTGGATGTGCAGAAAGAGATACAGAGCGCCGAGCATTATACCAAGGAGCTACGTATAAAAACACCTTCTATAGAACAGAAGACCGGGAACTTGAGCGGCGGCAACCAGCAAAAGGTCGTCCTCGGCAAATGGCTGATGACAAAGCCAAAGGTGCTAATATTAGACGAGCCCACACGCGGCATAGATGTCGGTGCCAAGGTAGAGATATACAACATAATAAACGATCTTGTCGACCAGGGGGTCGCGGTCATAGTCATATCATCTGACCTGCCGGAGATATTGGGGATATGCGACAGGATACTCGTCATGCATGAAGGGCGCTTTACGGGAGAACTTCACATAAAAGATGCCACTCAGGAAAAGATAATGTATTATGCGACAGGAGGGAAGTGATGAAGTACTTCGGCAACAGCTCAGTACTTCATCCCGAGTCAAATCGAGGGATGAAGAAGGATTTTTTGCAGAATATCAGGAAATACACGATGCTCATCGCGCTCGTCGGTATATGGCTAATATTTACCGTCCTGACCCAGGGTATATTTCTCTCTCCGCGCAACCTATCGAACCTATTTCTACAGACGGCCGCCGTCGCAGTAATCACCATAGGTATGACTCTCATTATAGTTACGCGAAACATAGACCTCTCGGTAGGATCCGTAGCGGCGCTTGCGGGAGCCGCCGCGGCGTATCTTAATGTCAAGCTGGGTTGGCCGGCCGATCTTTCCGTCTTGTCCGCGATAGGGTTAGGTCTCTTGATAGGCGCATGGCACGGATTCTGGATAGCTTATCGCATGGTCCCGGCCTTTATTGTTACCCTGGCAAGCATGATGATATTTCGCGGCGCGGTGCTTGGAATAACCCAGGGCGCTACAATAGCGCCTCTGTCGGCAGGTTTTAAAAGCATAGGGCAGCATTATCTATCTCCCCATCTTTCTATATGGTTGGCCCTGGCTACTATACTCGCTTATATAGGTGTAACCGCCTATAAGCGTATAAAGAGGCTCAAGTTCGGTTTTCCGGTAAAGAGTTTGCCTTTGGAAATACTAAAAGTGGGTTTGATATCGTGCGCCATAGCGGCATTTTTCCTGATACTCATTCAGAATAGGGGCGTTCCTTACGCGGTCCTGCTTGTGATGGGCCTGGCGGTAGTATTTAATTTTATGGCGCAAAATATGGTATTTGGCAGGCAGCTTTACGCTATAGGCGGTAATCCAGACGCCGCGACATTATCCGGAATAAATATAGAGCGAAGGATAATGGCTCTATACGTAATATTCGGGGCCCTCACTGCAGTAGGAGGGCTTGTATTGACAGCCAGATTAAATGCCGCTACCACATCCGCAGGGCAGGGAATGGAACTCGATGTAATAGCCGCCGCGGTGATAGGCGGCACATCGCTTATGGGCGGCGAAGGTACAATCATAGGCTCTGTCGTGGGCGCTCTTATAATGGCAAGCCTCGATAACGGCATGAGCCTCATGGATACGAATATCACCTACCAGTATATTATAAAAGGTCTTATCCTGCTACTCGCCGTTTGGGTAGACATAGCTACCAGAAGAAGAACCTAGGCCCCGCAAAAGGAATTTTGTGAATATAACAAGTCTTATAATGAAGGGCCTTGCTCCGTCTGCCCGCGCCTTCGAGGCCTCGACCAAAGATCCCATAAAAGCTCAGGAACGGGTATTATTAAAGTATCTTGCCCGTAATCGACGCACCGTATACGGCCTTAATCACGATTTTTCTTCGGTCAGGTCCGTAAAAGATTTCAGATCCCGCCTTCCTATTGTAGACTATGAAGCTATCCGCCCGTATATAGACAGGATGAAGAGAGGCGAGCGAAACGTATTGACCTCAGACAAGGTAACATTCTTCGGCATTACGAGCGGTACTACCGGTGTGCCAAAATTAATACCTGTTACCCGATACTCCCGAGCCCGCAAGTCCGCCCTTATGGACCTATGGGCATATTATGCCTGCAGGGACCATCCTAAGGTATTCGACGGAAAGATACTCGGGATAATAAGTCCGGAGGTAAAAAACCATACCGAATCGGGGATACCTTACGGCCCAGAAGACGGCCATGCCTATAACCACCTTCCCAGGATCATAAAGAGGCTGTATGTCCTGCCTTATGATATCTTCTACATAGAAGACTACGACGCAAGATACTATTCCATATTGCGCATGTCTATGGAGCATGACATCACCACTATAGCTACATTGAATCCCAGCACCTTGGTGCTACTGTGTCAGCGCCTTCCTGAATTTGCAGAGAGAATAATAAAGGATATAGAAAGCGGTACTCTTGACCGGGCTTTCAATATTCCAAAAAACATAAGGGCCAGTATCGAGAAGAAGTTAAAACCAAACCCCAGACGTGCTAAAGGGCTGAAAATTATTCTGGAGAAGAACAAAGACCTGCTACCTAAAGACTTCTGGCCTAATTTGGATCTCATAGAATGCTGGAAAGGCGGGACCGTAAAGGATTATCTGGATAAACTGCCCCGGTATTTCGGCGATATAGCGACGCGCGATTTCGGCTGCCTATCTACGGAGGCCCGCTCTTCGGTGCCTATGAGTGACAACGGCGCATCCGGGGTCCTCGCCGTGCAGACCAACTTCTACGAATTTATTCCGAAAGAAGATATTGAAAAGCCGAACAAGAAGACTTTGCTTTGCGATGAGCTTAAGGCCGGCCGGGAATACCTGCTCATAGTAACTACGCCCGGAGGTTTGTACAGATATAATATCGATGACGTTATAAGGGTAGATGGA
The DNA here is from genome assembly GCA_017993955.1 of Candidatus Omnitrophota bacterium. GTDB lineage: Bacteria > Omnitrophota > Gorgyraeia > 2-01-FULL-45-10 > 2-01-FULL-45-10 > JAGOLR01. Next base: position 533 of record JAGOLR010000107.1, on the reverse strand, counting down.
TTTTTTAACAAGACGCCGATGATCGAATTTGTGCAAAAAGGGCGTAACGCTGTTTCGCTAACAGGCGAAAAGGTCTATGAATACCACATCGTAGAGGCCATAAGTAAAGCGCTTGCCAAAAATAGAATAGCCGTACGTTCGTTTTGCGCTGTAGTAGAACCGGTAAAGGCCGGTAAGTTGCCGACTTATATATTTATGGTCGAGCTAGATGGTAATGCGGCGGTTTCGAAAGAGCTTAAAAATAAATTTATATTGTCAATAGATCAAGAACTCCGCAATGAAAACAGCGAATACGACGATCTGCGAAAACAGATGTTACTGCTACATCCGTCTCTCTATATTGTTAAAAACGGAGAGTTTGAGCGCTATCGCAGGCACAAAGTACAAAAGGGCTCGCACGATACTCAATTCAAGATGCCAAAGCTAGTCTTATCAGATACTTTTATGGACTTTTTCCAAATAGAAGAGAAAATATTAATTTAATTAAGCAATAAAAAAGTAAGTTTATCTAGCTTGCATCTATTTATCTGTAT
>JAGOLR010000030.1 GCA_017993955.1 Candidatus Omnitrophota bacterium | reverse complement strand
CAAGGTACGCGGTATAAGTAGCGACAAACGGCTAATCTATTTGAAAGACGTGGCTACTGTACAAGACGATGTTAAGGAGCGTACTAGCTACTCAAGATATAACGGCAATGAGAACATATCCATATCGATTCAGAAACAGGCCCTTGGCAATACCGTAAATACGATAGACCGGGTAAAGAAGCGCGTTAAGGAATTAAAGGACGAGGTACCCAAAGACCTGAATATAGCGATCGTATATGACCAGTCCGAGTTTATAAAAAGCGCCATTACCGGAGTCTGGGATGCCGCATGGCAGGGAGGGCTCCTGGTATTTCTCGTCCTGTTCTATTTTCTCCGAAATGCCTGGAGCGCCGTGATAGTCACGCTGACCATACCGATATCGGTCATGGTAACTTTTGCCCTCATGTTCTTTAGCGGCATATCCATAAATATGATGTCGCTGGGCGGTCTGGCCTTTGGCGTGGGCAGTCTCGTAGACTGCGCCATAGTCGTGGTCGAGAATATCTTCAGGCACATGCAAATGGGCGAAGATAAAAAAGAGGCCGCGATAAAAGGCACCAACGAGGTCGTGATATCGGTTGCGGGGTCTGTGTTAACGACCGTAGTAGTATTTTTGCCGCTTATATTCGTTATAGGAATCATAGGTCAGATCTCGAAAGATTTTGCCCTTACCGTTACATTCTCGCTTCTGGCTTCCCTGGTTACTTCCCTTACGGTAATACCGCTTCTGGCCTCGCGCGGTATAAACCTGGGGAAAAATGTGATATCAGAAAACGAAGACAATATCGAAAGCATAGACAAGGCAGCCGCTACATCTAAAGTAAGAAAGTTTTATGAGAGACTTTTGACCAGATTCTTGGCCCATAAAAGCCGATCCCTTTCGTGGGTATTGGCCGTTTTTGTGGGGTCGTGCCTCCTATTCATATTTATGGATAAGGAGCTGATGCCAAAGGTTGACCAGGGGCAATTTATGATAAAGGTGAATATGCCCGGCGGTACCAGGCTCGATACCACCAATGATCTTGCCGCAAAGATAGAAAAGTTTATACTTACCATACCCGAAGTACATAGCGTGAATACGACAGTCGGTTCTACCAAAGAGTCGTCCATCAAGCATGTTCTCGAACGGCTCAGTCAGAACCAGGCAGAGCTGGCGGTAAATCTTAATAAGAAGAGAAAGCGCACATCAAGCGACATCGTGCAGATCATAAAAGACCACATAAATTCGATGAATTTAAAAGACGTCAAGGTGGAATATTCTCTCCAGGAAAACGTTCTTATGGTCGGCGGCGGTATGCAGGCCCCGGTCACAATAGAAATAAAAGGCAATGACCTAAATACCCTTGATCGGCTGACTCACGATGTGCAGCGAGGCATAGGAAAGATAAAAGGCGTTTACGGAATAAAGAATAGTCTTGCCGAACCGTCTCCGGAGACGAAGATCTTTATAGATAAGGACAAAGCGGCCGCGTACGGCCTTTCGGTAACGGATGTCGCCCAAACGGCTCTGATAGGGCTTAAGGGTTATATATCAAGCGAGTTCAAGGAGAGAGGGCAGGAGTACGATATAAGGGTACGGCTTCGCTCGGTTGACAGAGACAATTTTGAGAAGCTGGGCCGCATACGGATACAGTCTCCATATGGCATGGCCGTACCTCTTGCCTCCGTGGCGACATTCGGTAAGGGTAAGGGTCCCAGCGAGATAAAGCGTATAAGTCAGGAACGCGTAATATTCGTATATGCGAATATATATAACAGGTCTTCAAAAGACGTTTTGGAAGACGTCGATGCTATTATAAAGCGCATGAATGTGCCGAAAGATTATACGGTTAAGATAGCGGGTGAGACCGAAGAGATGAAGGCTTCTTTCGACAGTATGCGTAATGCCATAATCGCAGCGTTCCTCCTGGTCTATATGATAATGGCTGCCCTTTTCGAGTCTTTATGGCAGCCTTTTATAATACTCTTCACGATACCGCTTTCGATAATAGGCGTTGCCTGGGCGCTTTTCATAACGAGGACCTCTATAAGCGCTTATGTGCTGATGGGTATAGGTATCCTAGGCGGTATAGTTGTAAATAATGCTATAGTTTTGATAGATTGTATAAATCTTTTTATATCAAGGGGTATGAATCTTCGAGAGGCGGTAGTTTACTCGAGCAAGGTCCGCACGCGTCCGATACTTATGACAGCCATGACCACGATACTGGGCCTTGTGCCGATGGCATTTTTGGGCGGAGAGGGTGCCGAGCTGCGTTCGCCGATGGCCATTACCGTAATGGGAGGGCTTTTAGTATCGACCTTCTTGACACTTATAGTTATTCCCGCCATATATCTTGGTCTAGTTGAGTGGTTTGGCAAGAAATTTAAGAAACAATGACGCATATTATTAACCCGGCCTTTCGGATTTAAAATAAAATAACGGATAGAAGCACAATGAGCCTGCCATCTTTTTCCATAAAAAGACCGGTTACGATGCTGATGGTCTACATCGTATTGATGCTTGTCGGTCTCTTGTCCCTCACACAGCTTCCGGTTGAATTATATCCCAATATAAGTTTCGGCGAAGTTTCTATAATAATAAATATACGCGGGGGTATGCCGCCTACCGAAGTCGAAACCCTCGTGACAAAACCCGTAGAAGAAGCCGTAGGTACCGTCAGCCACCTCGAAGAGATGCTCTCCATTTCAAAAGAGGGTGAGGCTACGACGGTTCTAAGTTTTGAGCCCGGGTTAAATATGGATTTTGCCGCTCTCGAAGTCCGCGAAAAATTCGCCAGAGTTAAAAATAAACTTCCTAAAGAGATAGAAAAACCGGTCATTGCTCAGTTCAAGCGTTCCGATGTGCCTATAGTGATAATAGCGGTGACGAGCTTGAAGCGTTCCACCGAAGAGATCCGTAAGATCGTAGACGAAAAGGTCAGGGAGGGGATAAAGAGGGTGAATGGCGTAGCGGATGCCGAAGTGGCCGGCGGACGCGAGCGGAAGATATTGGTGGAACTGGACCAGAGGAAGATGGCGGCCATGTCATTGTCTACGGATAAGATCATAGCCAATATCGGCGCCAATAATTTGAACCTTCTATCCGGGGAAATATCGGAGGATAAGAGGAAGTTTCTCGTACGGACTATAGGTCTATATCAGACCGTCGACGATATAAAAAATATACCTGTTTCCAGCAATCCCGACGGCACGGCGATACGTCTCAAAGACGTCGCAACGGTTATCGATTCCTACCTGGAACCGAGCGGCTACGCCCGCGTCAACGTGCGGCCCGTAGTATCCATATATATACAAAAAGAGTCTACGGCCAATACTATAAAAGTGGCGGCTGATATAGAAAAAGAGCTTGAGAAGATAAGGGCCACGCTTCCGAAAGACCTGCACCTTACAATCACTTCGAATCAGGCAGATTTTATAAAAAATGCCATAGATAATCTTAAGGATTCTTTGTTAGAGGGTGCGGGGCTTATTATGCTGGTATTATCCATGTTTCTTATAAAGATGAGAAGAAGGATGACGGTAGTTATGCTAGCGCTTCTTGCGGCTATTATATTACTGCCTTCTCAGTTTCTATATTTTATACTGGCGGCAATGATAATCGCGTCTATAATCGTAAAAAAAGCACGCCCTGTCCTTATTGTCACCTTCGCTATCCCGATATCTATAATAATAACTTTTTCGCTTATGTGGGCGACCAAGTTATCTCTTAACTTTATGACCTTGTTCGGGCTTGCGCTCGGCGTAGGTATGTTGGTCGACAACTCTATCGTAGTATTCGAGAACATACTTAAAAAGAACGAGGACGGAATGTCCGGGATACCGGCGGCTATAGCAGGTGCCGAGGAAGTATGGATCGCTATATGGGCGGGGACATTGACTACTATATGCGTATTTTTGCCCATGGTATTCGTAGGTGAGGAGATAAAACTATTGTATGGCGGGGTGGCTTGGACTGTGACATATTCGCTTGTAATATCGTTATTCGTTTCTATAACGGTAGTGCCGCTTCTTTCTTCCAGGGTAAAATTCTCTGTCGAGGATATACCCAAAGGCTATGGTAAGACCAATGTCGTTGGGATAATGAAGACGGTATATTCGTTACAGAGAAGAGGGGTGCTATTTTTTATAAGGAACAGATACCGCGTGCTTGGGATAGCCGCGGTAATATTTATCATAGCGCTTTTTTTATTCTCGAGGCTCGGGATGGAATTCCTGGGGACTACAGAACAGAATAAGTTCACCATATTTATAGAGCTACCTACCGGCGCCAAGCTTGACGTAACCGATAAGATAGTCAAGAAGGTCGAGGCCCTTGTCAAACAGGTTCCGGAAGTAAAGACCTTTTCGGCTAGGGTCGAGCCGTGGTCTAGCAAGGTGTATGTGGAACTTGTCGGCATACAGCAGAGAAAGAGAACGGTAAAAGAGGTTATAGAGGGCCTCCGGCCTAAAGTCGAGAAGATGAAACCCGCATTTATATATTTTGAGGAAGAACAAGAAGTAGGGACCAAAGAGATCATATTGGAGCTCTTTGGATATGATTATAGCACTATGAGGGAGATAGCCGTATCCATGGCTACGAGGCTGAGCGCGGTGCCCGGTTTTACAGATACCAAGATAAGGATGCGGGAAGGCCGGCCCGAGTTAGGGCTCAGGGTCGATCGTAAAAAATCAGGCATCTTTAATATGTCTACGAGAGACGTGGCCGACATGATACATGCGCAGATGAGGGGGCTTCGCGCGACGTTATTCCATACCTCGGCAAGCGAGGTAGAGACCATAGCTCGTCTTGACGAAAAATACCGTAAGACATTCAAGGATGTTCATAAGCTGATATTGACTAACCGGGATGAAGATAATATATATCTGGAGCAGATAACCGATTTTAAATATGGCCTGGGGCCCAGCGAGATATGGCGTAAAAATAAGATGAGGATGATACAGGTAAGCGCCAATGTCGGCAGGTATCCATTAAGCAAAGCCGTTGAGCTCACAAAGGCGGCCCTCAGCGATCTTAAATTGCCCGAAAGCTACTATTTCCGTTTCGGCGGTAACTATCCTACCATGGTCGCTACGCAAAAACAGTTTAGGGCTATAATATGGCTTGTCTTCATATTGATATATCTGGTCCTGGCCTCTCTTTTTGAATCATATTACCAGCCGTTTATAATCATGACGTCGGTCCCTCTCGCCCTGATAGGAGTAGTTATAGCGCTTTATGCCACCGGAAAGTCCGTCGGTATGGGTGTATTTGTAGGTCTCATGATGCTGGGCGGGATCGTTGTGAATAACGCGATACTTTTAATAGACCATACCAATGCGCTAAGGAAAAGAAACGTAAAATATCTAAAGGCCCTTGTCATGGCTTCGCGTGACAGGCTAAGGCCGATACTGATGACTACCATAACTACCCTTTTGGGGCTACTCCCCATGGCTATATCTACGGCAGAAGGCTCTAACCTGTGGAGCCCTTTAGCTATAACGGTAATGGGGGGGCTTATAAGCTCCACCATATTGACGCTTCTTTTGTTACCTTGCGCTTATGTGGCTTATGAAGACGGTATCGCATGGTTTAAAGATTTCATATCCCGTAAACCATGGACCAGAAAAAGGATAATTGATAGCGAGTCGACATATGATGCGTAAGATCTGGAAATCATCGTTTTTTTGTTTCTTTATGTCCGTATTATTTGCATGGTCATTGGCAGGTTGCGGTAAAGAGATGGTCGGCATACGTAACACTCCAGTCGTGAAAGTCATAAGAGAGTGGGCGCCCTCGGTAGTCAATATATCTACCGAGAAGACGGTCCTTCTCCAGGCAAATCCCAACTATAAGCAGTTCGGAAATTTTTTCGATGATTTCTATAAAGATTATTTCTTAAAGACCCAAAGCACCATGAAATTAAAAGGTGTGGGCTCCGGCGTGATCGTTTCGGAATCCGGCATTATAGTGACAAACGCCCACGTAGTGAATATGGCGAGCAAGGTATATGTGATCATGCATGATGGCGCAACTTACGAGGCCATGCTTGCGGCTATAAATCCGAAGAGCGACCTTGCTCTACTCAAAATAAATTCTGCCAATAAACTTAAGCCCGTGAAATTGGCCGATGACGTTATGATAGGAGAGACCGTGGTGGCGATAGGAAACCCTCTCGGACTTGAGAATTCCGTATCTGCGGGTGTTATAAGCGGGCTGGGTAGAAAGATAACTGCGCAGCAGACCGGTCAGGTGATATTCGACGGGCTCATACAAACCGATGCATCGATAAACATAGGAAGCTCGGGTGGCGCGCTTCTGAATCTTGAAGGCAGGCTTGTCGGCATCAATATAGCTGTCGTGCAGGGCGCACAAAGCTTGGGTTTTGCCGTATCTTATGATAAGATAAAAGGGATACTTCAGGACTACGAGGGGTATTTTAAAAAGAAAAGAGAAGAGAAGGCTCATTAATTTTTTTTCGCTTTGTGCAATTTTCATAGAAATATTTTATCTCCCTCGGCCTCGAACAATTTGATTTTTCTTAATGATAGAAAAATCAAATTATTAATGTGGCCTCGGGATGCAATTTTCAGAGAAAATTGCTAGCGCCTGTAGCTCAGCTGGATAGAGTATCTGGCTACGAACCAGGTGGTCGCAGGTTCGAATCCTGCCAGGCGCGCCATTCTGCTTCGCCATTCAACAGTTAGACTGAGGTATGGCTTCGCAGGAATAATAATTATTAATGCTTGAAGAACGAAGCATAAAACGGAGAGCGCATGGACATTATCACGTATGATGATTTTAAGAAAGTGGAACTTAAGGTGGGCAAGATCTTGGAGGCCGAGGAAGTGCCCGGGGCTGATAAGCTTTTAAAATTGAAAGTCGATATAGGGACTGAGCAGCGACAGCTTATCGCCGGGATAAAAAAGCAGTATCAGCCATCAGACCTGATAGGCAGATACGTGGCGGTAGTTACGAATCTTGCTCCCCGCACCATGATGGGTGTGGAAAGCCAGGGCATGGTTCTTGCCGCATCCGACGAGTCGGGACCTGTATTACTGCGCCCTGATCGTGACGTCCCTCCCGGCTCTATCATTAAATGATCTTACTATACGCTCTACGCTATCCCCTGTACGCTCATATATGATATCCCACGATACATACATGGAAGAGGCTCTGAAAGAGGCCACCAAGGCGCTTGATAAGGATGAAGTGCCTGTCGGCGCTGTGATAGTACACGATGGCAAGATAATCGCCCGCGCGCATAACCAGATAAAGCTCCTGAAAGATCCTACGGCGCATGCCGAGATGATAGCTATTACCCAGGCCGCCGCGCATCTTTCCAATGAACGCCTGATCGACACAGTCATGTATGTTACGGTAGAGCCCTGTTCCATGTGCGCAGGGGCCCTTGTGCTTGCGCGCGTAAAAAGATTGGTATACGGCGCACCTGACCCGAAGACGGGTGCCTGCGGCTCGATAATGGATATAACGAGGGATAAGCGCTTAAACCATAGACTTGAAGTGGTGGCAGGCGTGCGTAAGGAAGACTGCGCGTCACTATTACAGGAATTTTTCCGGGGAAAAAGAAGTAAAATTTAAGCAGCCGACATTAGCATGTCTTTTGAAATCCGGTTATACTCATCCAGTAAATAAGGATCGATCCTTTCGGGCTTGGGAAGATGGATGAATCGTATTTTATTTATGATCTCGGAAGGTATCTCGGGCAGTTCCATAATCTTTCCCGTGATTTTATTATATTGAAGTTTTATATAGCTTAATATGGGTAGGTAGGGTTCGAGTTTTGAACTTGTATCGCAGTCAGGTATGGTGCTTGCTGCCATAGCTATGTTCATCATATATGGTATCTTCAATAAAAACTTTTCCAGATTAACTTCTTCTATATCTACGCGTCCTTCCCCAGAAAAACTTTTTCCGATGCAACGCACATAAAAGAGAGATTCTTTGGAGCCATCAAGTTTCACGAATGGCCTCTTTTTAATATTGTCTGGCCTGTCGGTGCGAGAACGGAGTAGCTCTATATATTCTTCAACCACATAGCGCTGGGCAAACGATAGGCGGGATGTGTCATAGGCTATTTCATATACACTTCCGTCGTTAAGTTGTGCGTTTATAAGATCGCCCATCAAGATGCATGTCTGTTCAACCCCGGAGCTTGCCTCGTCTTTAACATTTGAAATTCCGGAGCTTTTTCTGGTAAGGACCGCGAAGCTTGCTGCCTGTTCCCATAGAGGGACCCATCTCCGGCGCCATAGCTCATCTCCCATATCTTTGCGGGCAACCTCCGCGGCGCATCTTCTGGAATTATCCCATTCGTATATATCGACAAATTCGCTTACAGCCTGCCTATTTAACATCAACATAGAATTAAAACTATTGGCGTATATGGCAGCTTTAGTATTATCGCTAAGGAGCCGCGAAGCATTTTGTGCCAGGTCGTACGCGTTCAATAATGATTTACGATAAAGGGCATATCCCATCTTCGCATCCTTGACTTGCCAGGAGGGAAGGCTCCCCCATAATGACATAACCCCCGATGCTATTATTATATCAAATCCATCGGGATCGTAAAACTGGGAGGCATTCTTTTGGATGACCTTTGCGTTTGCTCTTCTAAGTAGCGCCGTGACATTTTCTGTCTGTGGCGGAGAATGCTGGTCCACGCCGACCAGTTCTACTCCGGCGTCAAGAGCCGCTTCGGACATGGAAGCCAGAAAAGAGCAGTCGCCGCATCCCATGTCCAGAATTCTTTTTATACGGCACGCTTTCATTCCCTTAGCCAGAACCTTGTCCGGGTCATCATCCGGACCGATATCCTCCCGGACAAGCCTTCGTATAATGCCAGCTATTATTTCTGCATGAGATTCATTTAGTATTATTCCATCAGTCTTCCGTTTCTCCAGGAACCTTTTAGCCAATGCACCCGCTATGGCATAAGATGCCGATGCAGGTTTGCGGGCGCGGGTTGCATATCCGGCCTCCAGGAAAGAACCTGCATTATAAAATATCATACCGTCGTTGAGAGTGTCTCTTATATATTTACCTCTTGCCTCGGCCTTCCAGAATTCTTCCGTGAAATAATCCGTATTTTTAGCAATAACAGGTTTTATATTTTTTATGAATGGCATCATATCGGGCGGTATGTCAGATTCTGATAGGACTTTTTCATGGATGGGGGAGAGGAATTGGAAAGCCCGGGATATTACATCCTCGGCATATAGGTCTAACGGTATTGAATCATCGGTCCTTGGGAAATGGGAAAGGACGAGACTTATGATGGCGTTATATCTGTGCCTGTCCTTTTCACGCAGTATCTGTAATAGGGCCTGAATGTCAAGATAAGCTATGTTTTGTATAAGCCAAAGGTCGCTTGCCTCGACCTCTTCCGATATTAAATATCTTCCACATCCCAAAAGAAGACAAGATGTTCCGTTTTGCGCCAGAAGGCGTTTTTCATAATCATGTTTGGCGAACCGGATATAGCGCCTCTTAAATGCAGCCTCGATGTGTTGTCTCGCGGTTATATTTCGTGAGGCAGGAAGGGTGGCAAGAGAGTATGCGACCGAGTCGAAAAAAAATACGATCGATATTGCCAAACATATAACTTTACTTATAATATTATGTTTCAATTTGAAGATTTCCTCAAAATTAACTTTCTATTGAATCAACATAATATTATAAGTATAACGAAATAATTTAAACAGTCAAATAGCTTTTTTATAACCTAACTTATGCGGCTATAGCTACAGCATTATTTCTATCTCGCCATTCGTCTATACTCTTCCAGTCTATGGGCCTTATCTTAAGCATCAATTCTCCTTCGAATAGCTTTCTCACCGTATCTTCTATGGCTTCTTTTGTCACCATTTCTGGGTTTATATTGTCAGTTGTAAGTTGAAGCATATTGCCGAGTTGTTCTATCAACCCGGCAGGTATTGATTCTTTTTTATAGTCATTTTGTATATATCTATCGAATTCCATTGTCAGTATGTCGGTTAAAAGGTCTGGCATTGGATTTAGGTGTTCAGACAATCCGATATCTACTACCTCTACGCGTATACGCGACATTACAGCTCTTCGTTCATTCTCCGATAGGGATAAGATTCGCGCGTTTTTATCGAGATGCCTTAAGACGGACTCCCGGCCGGCTCTATCGATAACCCTTATGCACAATCTATCGGTAGATATGCCTCTGTCGCTTATTTGTTTGAAGGTGTTATTTAAAAATTCGTCCAATATGTTGTCCAACCTGGAAATAAGGCCGCGTGAGCCGTTTAACCAGTCCTCTCCGTTACCGAATGTGTAGTAATCGGCCCTGAGTTTGTTTCCATTCTTTCCCATGCCTTGCCTCAGCTTATTTGCCCATTCCATGGTTTTCGAATAATCTCCTACAGGCGCCGGAGAGATTACATATGTATTGGCTCCTTTATTCATGATGTCTACGATGGTTCGAAGCGAATTCTGGACCCCTTCATATACCGGTTGCGCTTTGTCTATTTCGGTCTTAGAGGTTTCTGATAATTCTTTTGCCCTAAGCCCGGCAAGGTATGCGGCATCTCCGCCGCTCTTAATCCTGGGAGCCTTTGTTCCATCCGTTTTTTCTTTGGAAGAAACCATAGCGTCTGTTATAGGCCTGGCCTGTAATATATAGAGCTTGCTGTCTTTTATGGCAAATTCAATATCCATAGATCTTCCGTAAAATTCTTCTATATTTTTTGCGACTTCTGCCAGCATCTCTACGATTTGCCGCCAGTTTGCACCAAAAGCCGATCTGTATTTACCATCAGGCATCGGAAGTGCTATAGTGCCGAAACCCCCTTGTTTAGCCACGACCTTTGTAAGCTTATGACCGAAATATCTGCCCTCAGCTAGCCTGCCGGTATATTTATTAACGACATACGCATCAGGATCTACAGATCCATTGACAACCGGTTCTCCCAACCCGTACGAAGCATTTATCATTATCTCGTCATCACTGTTATTGGCTGGGTTCTTTGTGAATATGACTCCTGCGGCATCCGGGTCGTTTACCATGGTCTGTATACCGGTCGCGTGTCTTATATCGCCGATGCCGAAAGCCTTCCCGCCCTCGGCTCTTGCCGCCCTATATTCAAGAGAGCGCTCTGTCGCTATCGATGAGTAGTTGTCTATTATCCTGTCTAGCAACATCGAAGTCGGTATAAAGAGGTATGTGTTACCCATGCCGGCAAATGACGCCGCGGCTGAATCTTCATCTATGCTGGACGAGCGCACCGCCCAAAATAGCTGCGCAGAATCTCCTCCCATTTCTTTGAGCGCACTGTCTATTTTTTCCCTTAAAGATGAGGCTTCGGCGCTTATCTTGGCTTGCTCAAGATAACCTTTTATTAGAGGCTCCTTTTCGCCCGAGGCGATTCGATCGTCATTAATAGTATTTTCTACTGCCGACTTTAACGGGATCCTCTGTCCTGTGCGGCTGTCTAATACAGGGATGGTACCAAGCATATCGCTAAAAAACGCGGTATTTACCGAAAATCCATCGGGGACCCCTACGGAAAATCCGTATTTTATGCCGATATTTTTTAGAACATTTTCCGTTAAATTTTGAAGTTCGCCGAGATTTGCGTTCTTCGGACCGGAGATAGCCCCATCACCCGCCCGGAGATTTCTGAAAAGGGTAATGGGTTGGCTCTCCAAGGCAGGGTTCGCTTCAAATGCCCTGGGGGTCAAGGCCCTTGAGGGCGAACTTTGCGCGCTATCCGGAACTTGCGAGGTAAGCCCTGAGACCGCACCCTCTCTGGCCTCCGGCGATATCAGGGATAATCGTCCCCTTGCGCCATCCACTATTACCCTGGAACCTTCCGATATTTCAACATCTGTTTTTCTCACTCCGAATACCTGGAATCCTTCTATATTTTCTCTTGTGCCTGTCTCCGGCTCGTAACTGGTGACTAACCATACGCCTCGCCCATCCGGACGGAGCATATATACCGCATCCGAAATTATTAAAGATGGTTTTTTTAGCTCCCGGGAACATACTATGCCGGCGTGCGATAACGCGCCGCCGCTCGTTGTAAGGACCGCATCAGAGCTTGCCATATATTCGAAATCTTCGGGTGTTGTATTTTTTGCCAGAAGGGCATACCCTCCTTTTAATGCGGTTTCCTTGTCCATAGTAATTTTCGTATCTATAATGCGTTCTCCCTGGGATGCTTTTTTACATGGTATGATAGTTACCCCGGGCGGCGCTCGTCGCCACTCTCCTTTAAGAGAAGCCAGATAATTAGCCGCTTCCTCCGCGCTTATGTCCTGGATATCCGGTTTTTCGCCTGTGAGTCTAATCATAAGTGTTTCCAACTCTTCCCACGACAGTTTTTCGAACCCGTCGTCGACTCGCTTAGTGATGTGCGATAGCATTATGTTCCCTGTATTCGGATTGACCGCTGCGGTAATCAAGTATCTGTCGAGGCCGTCTTTAAAAACCCCTACCTGTATAAGGTATCTGCCGATGATGCCTATGTTTTCCAGCGATGTACCAGCGAGGAGGGGATATATCGCTTCTGATGTATTTATGAGTTCGTCCATTCGACCTGCCGAAACTTCTTTAAGCATGTCGCTAACAGGCGCATACCTATCGTTCTTTATCAGCCTGCCGTTTTGCCATACCAGTTCCCCCAGGTCCAGTCTTCTTTCTATGGGGTCATTCACATATTTACTGATAGTCCTCTGCGTTAACAGTAGAGGAGCCCCGGTCTGAGGGTCGGTTTCAGGTATCTTTATACCTAATTCAGCGAGTCTGGCATTGATAGCGGCTCTTGAAGACTCCGGCAGAGAACCCGGGACGAGATCCTGCCGTCGGGAGAGATGATCATAGGCATCATCTTCTTCCGAAGGCATTTCCTCGCCTAGCTCCAGGTCGTAAAAATCGGTCGGATGTATCTTCTGCTGTTGTATGAACAGAGAAGCGGCCGCAGTCAGCTGGCCGTTCTTTTCGTCGGAGGCAGACGGTGGTATGGCGAATTCCAAACCTTGGGTATATAGCAAACATCGCATTATATTTATGAACTTATCTCTGATATCTTCGGCGCTTATTGCCCCCGTGTCCTTGTTCAAAGTTATGGTAAGGTACCGGCCCGATATTATAGAATCTTTATATCCTATGACCCCGAGTTGTTTTAGCACCTCCTCTATGAAGCGTAATCTTAAAATATTGTGGGAGTAACTTGCGTATTCCATGTATTGTATTTTTATACCGCCGCCGCTGTCAGGATCATTAGGGTTATATTCGAATTCAAGTTTGTGCACGCCTATATTTATATTTCCAAATATCATGCCGCGGTTAAGTATGACCTGCGTCTTTGTCTCGGGGTTTTGATCGCTGGAGTATGCCGCAAGGAGGTCTCGGAGAGGCTGTGAAGATATCCCTCCGTTTGATATGAATGGCCTGTCTTCTATATTGATTATATCGACTGTTTTTGAAAGTGTTCCCGGTTCACCCTTTAAAACTATCTGATCTGCGAATATGCCTTCTCTTAGCGGGCTGCTTGTTATCAGAAATATCGGGTACATGACCCTGCCATGCAGGAAATTTATCAGTTCGTGCAAACTATTGACTGCGTCTATGTTTGACGGAGCTTCCCTCAGTTCTATTATCCTGCGCTGCACATCGTCTTTAGTGAGGTTTACTCTGTTGGCATTGAAATAAGCCTTTAGCCTGTCCCATTTGGCCAAGACCTCAACTCGCTCCGCGTCAAAATCTATCCCGTTAAAGTCGTTAAAGTCCTTTCTTCTCATTTTTTCGGCATTATCGATAAGTTTTTTATAAGACATCACCATAAGCTCCAGGGCATTTAATATGGTGTCCAGAGACGCTTGTTCCAAAGGCCTGCCGTCACTTTGCAAGGCTAAGAGGGCCACACTGTTATTATCTATTAATACGTTATATGCGTTGAGACTGTCCCGTATCAATTCTACCCTGCTCCTGTCATATCTTACAGGCGGCATTGTTCTGGTGGTTAAAATAGGGGGATCCCGCGGAGTTATCCAATTACCGGTCCCGTTTCCAGCGGCCTCGAGCAATTCGTTATCGGCGGCTATGGCGATACCTCTTACGTATCTGCGTTGAGCGTAAGATGGGTTTACTATAAGCCACCCGAACTGATCGGCCCTTTCCGGATTACCCATAGCTGCGCGGAAACTGTCGATCCCGTATAGGCCTATCATCCCAGACAATACCGAAAGGTACTGTATCCCCTCGTTTGGAATCGCGAAAAGACTCCGCGAAAACCCCTGAATGCTCGCGCCTTCAAATCCTCCCGCGTCTATGGCCTGTCTGAACCTCGTGACATCTTCCGGCGAGTAAATTATCTGTAGGGCCTGAGCGAGAGCTATATTATTTTTTAAGCAGAAGGTTTCAAATGATTTGGCGGCAGTCTTTGCCATATCCGAATAAGAAGAGTCTTTGCTTCTGGCTAGTATAATATATGCCATGACTTTTGAAGCTAAGGGATCATCCAAAAGTCCCGCAGGCAGAGAGGCCTTGGCGTTCGCATATAATCTTGCCACCGCCGATCTCAGCTCTTTTTGTAATGCGAACAGTTTTTTAGTATCCGAAAGATTATCACGCCATAACTGCGTATTTTGCAATAACATATCCAGCTCATTGTATACAGGCAGCATTTCAGATGTCATCTTTAAAGATTCGGCATCCGGCATTGCGTAATCCCGGCCGGTTCTGGTGCGGTCCCGCATCGCCCTCTCTCCGATAGGCGAAAGTCTCGATGTTGAGAGCTCTACCCTCAGGCTTTCAGGCGAGGTGCCTATAGGGTACTTCGGGTCTTTTGGGTTAGCGGTGTATGCAAGATAGGACTTCTCTATGCGATCATTAAAATCATGTCCCAGGTCATAGAAATACGCCGCCGCTTCATGCGCCAATGCAGCACGGATATCGGCGTTTTCGCTTATGTGGATACCCCGCGCGCCGGCATGTCCTTTAAAGCCATCGATATCTTTTCCTATTATATTTATCATACCCTTCCTTTGGAGCGTCAGAAGCGCTTGGGCCAGATCAGATCTATTTAAACCATTTTTGTCCTCGAAAAATTCCGCCACAGCATCGATGTCTGCATCTTTTGCGCGGGCAGTCTTTCCGTCCCGATAAGCCTCTTCAAGTTTTCGATCGATGACCTCCTGGTGTGTTTCATATAATAGAGGACCTATGTCATCGATATCATTTATTACGGCGTTATAAGTTGCCGCATCCTTTCTGTCACTTTTTGTCACTTCGTATTTGATATCACCAGTTTCCGCATCCTTGTAGAACCTTATTCGCTCGAATGGCGTCTGTATTATATAATCCTGCCCTTTTTCGACAGCAGTTACAATTGCCACAGATAAAAGCCAGCGCCTGAGTCCGCGCTCGCCGTCGACAGCGATACCCAGTTCGGTCAGGTAGTCGTATATCTGCATAGAGGATAACGCCGCGTCTATGGCTCGCTCGACTTGCGTCTCCTGCCCGGCCAGGAGATCCATATATGGCGCCTTGTAACCTTCGTTATTTCTGAAGTTGGGCATTATGGATACGTACGCTATGTTATTCTTTCTGAAATGCTCGGCCAGATTTTCGCTGTGGAAACCGCCCGTTACCATGACCGCTATCTCCTGGCTTGCGTCGTTTTTGCCGGATGTCCTCTCGTATTTGAGGTTCTTCAGGAAAGCCTCGTCTCTTTTCATGGAGTATTCGTAAAACTTCGCCATGTCTTCGCGGTATCCGTCGACATCGGATATCCCTTCCTCAAGTTTGGCGACTATATTATGCCTGGGCGCTTCTTTCTCTATGAACGCTATATAGTGCCTCATATCGAACGAATCTTTGTTGGATACAAAATATTTATAATCGTCTTTTGAAAGCGAGATATTGAATACGTTCTTTAACAATACCAGGTTTTTAGATAAAAGGTCGAGCTTGCGCTGGGTGTCGTTCTCGATCATCGCATCTTTGAGCTTGGATTCAAGTTCCGCTATCTCGACCATAACCTTCATCTTATCAACGGAATTGTAAGTGGATACGTAATCGACGTATTTTTTAAGTTCCGGATAAGATCCGGTATTTACATTGACAACTTTTGCCTTCTCTATAAGGAAGTCGTAAAAATCTTTCTGCGAGACGCGCCCGTTTTTAAATTGGGCGGTTTTTGCTATCAATTCATCCAGCGTCCTGCTTGAAAGCTTATTTTTCAGGGCATCGACAAACCGGTCTCTTTCTATATTGGCCTTTTTGAAGTCTATGTTCGGCTCCTCCAGCAAGGCCTTTTCCAGCAGGCGAAGAGAGGCTCGCGGCTCTAATTCCAAACCTTTCTCTTTAGCTTTAGCCAGTATGTAAGACAGATACTCTTTAAACTCGAGATTTCCCGCCTTGTATTGTATGTACTTGGAGTCGAATTCCAGGAGCTCCCGGTTATATATTTTTATCTTGAGGTTTGTAAGTATGTAACTCAGGTTGCCCAATAATTTATCAACTTCCCGTTTATATTTAAGAGATGCCCTGTATATTTCCAGGTTGGCGACGTATAACCTTGTATCTTCCAGTCCCCAAAGATTTATTTTTCCGGGGTTATTTATCGCGAAATACTCGGCACCGTTAACCCGGCCGTTTTTGACGAAATAATCCGAAACTCTTTGGCGTATCTCGGCTTCGGTGATCGACGTAAGAGGGGATAGGTTATAAGATTTTGCGCCGCCTTCGAGATTGACGCTTTTTACGCCGTATTCCTTATTTATGTAATCCAATATCTGGGATATTTTGTGCTGGCCTTCGTAGTTGCAGTGCGCATCCTGGATATGGATTATTATCTTCTGGGGTGGTTTGAGGAAGATGTCTTTAGAGCTTGCCAGAGCGTATTTGCCTGGGGTCCAGGCGTCCCTGATTGTGCCCAGGTAATCCGGTATAGTAATGGTCTCGGGATTTACATCCTTTTGAGCATCGCCCGATAGACTCGGGCCGTCACCCCTGTCGGAGCCGACGCTAGTAAGCTCCCCAGGGGCTTTGGCGGCCCAAGCATAATCATGCACAACTGAAGCATTAAGGAAGGCGATAAGTGTTGTTCCGGCTACTATTCTTAGGAAATAATCCCGCCATGACGCTTTATAATATGGTATGAGGCGGGATTTAATTCGTTCATATGATTTATGTCGCTTCGCTCCATAAATCATGAACTCATTAAAAAAGGACCACAGGGTGATAGTTACAGATATCAACCCAAGTGGTCCCTTAGTAAATTTTGGACGGCGGATGAGCTTATAGCTCGTCGCCCTAGCGTCTTTAGTAACCATTTTAGTCTAGCTCCAATTTAAGACTTTTAAAAACATTATAAAAACTTAGTAGTGGTTACTATACTACAAGTCTACCTTACTATCAATTTTCAGTCAATAGATTGATAGATACCTTTTTTTAGCTCTAACATTTAGATTTGGATTGTTAAATAACAAAAATTTTGTCCTGTTACTATTGATTTATTTATAATATAATATATACTTTATATAGGCGCTGATAAAAGAGCTAAAGCGCCTTATCTTTGATACAGTTCTTTTAGAAGTTTAATAAGTCTACAAAGTAGACGAAAAGGCACCATGAACCAGAACAAGTTCGGTTCACGGTGTCGTGCACCGAACGCAAGTTCTGGTACATGGCAAACTATCTGAAAAGATAGGGCGCAAAGCTTAGGTCTGGGTATTTCTCTGAAATGCCCGACCACTCCAGATCTCTGATCTGGAGCCAGAGCCTAACTCTCCATGATGTGGAGATATGGCAGTCAGTTGCCGAAATACAAGCTTTGCAAGCCCTATCTAGATTTAGATAGGGCTTTTGTTTTGGGATTTTCATGAGAAAATCCCAAACATCCCGAATCTCCGATTAGGGATTATCAGCAAGAAGTAAAAGGGTAAGCGAACATGAAACCAAAACTAAATACCACAAAGACCTTGGCTTTAATAATGAGCGCGCTGTTTATCATGGCAGTATGCTCAATCGATAAGGTCTATTCGCTGCCTGAAGTCGATGAAGTCCAGAACGGTTCAGCGGAATTTGTATATGCTGATGCTAATACTATGATTATAACTGCATCTGATAAGGCTATAGTTAATTTTAAGAGTTTTGACATAATGGAGAACGAAAGGGTTACAATCAATCTCCCCAATTCATCAAGTGAAATGTTAAACAGGGTAACAGGACCAAACGCAAGTTATATAATGGGTAGCCTCTCATCAAACGGCCGGATATTCCTTGTAAACCCAAATGGTGTCAACATAGGACCCAATGCCCAGATAACGGCCGTATCCGTTGTCATATCCACTCGTAACCTTACAAACACCAACTTCCTGAGTTCGCAATACATCTTTGAAAAACTTGCCTCTACCCAGATAGACAAGTTAATAAAGAACCAAGGCGTTATAGAGGTCTCTGAGGGCGGCTTTGGGGTACTGATAGCCGGTGCCGTGGAAAACGACGGCCGCATAATAGCCCCTGTAGGGACTGTAGCCATAGCTACAGGTGATATGGTGAGACTCGACGTATCGTCTAACGGCATGATATCTATAGCCATAGAACAGGCCGTAGCATCCCAGATAATGGATGAGAACGGTAACCCTGTTACCGACCAGATACGTAACACCAAGAACGGCCGGCTTGAGGCAAACGGGGGTCATGTAGTATTGAAGGCAGAGTCTATAAGCGATATATTTACCAAAGCCATTAATCTAGACGGAGTGGTAAGAGCCGATAAGGTCGAGATGAAAGACGGGGTTGTGCGCATATTATCATCCAAAGAGGTAGAGGTAAAAGCCGATATATCTGCCTCTAAGATAGAGATCGGTAGCCCAGATGAGGCCGTACCCACCAGGATAGACCTTATAGGCGCTAAAATAGTAGCAAATGGCCAAGGTATATCCATCATAGCTAAAGGGGATATCAATACCACAGCTACCATTACAGCCATAGATAGTAATGTATACCTGACCGCAGACTATGACTTAGATAATGTAGGGGAGTT
>JAGOLR010000106.1 GCA_017993955.1 Candidatus Omnitrophota bacterium | reverse complement strand
TTCATTACTAAGATAAGCGAGGCCTATATGATAAGATTTTTACGCATATTTCCTTCCTGAATAATAGCTACCAATAATTCTACCTTTAAAGGCACATTTGTCAACCCTAAAAAATACTTGATATAATAGAATGCCGCGCCTATAATACATTAATATTGTTTTTTTATTTTTTACCACAGGTCTTTCCTAAATGGAATTAAAAACTACACCACTAATAGATGAACATAAGTGTCTGGGGGCGAAGCTTGCTCCGTTCGGCGGATGGCTTATGCCCATACAGTACGCAGGCATAATAGCCGAACACGCCTGGACCCGTACCAACGTATCCCTATTCGACATATGCCACATGGGCGAGTTTATCTTTTCCGGCGACGCTCACAAGAGCGGGTTCGACCGGATAACTACCCTGGACCCCGCCGCTATACCGGTAGGCAGCTGCCACTACGGTTTTTTACTTACGGACACGGGAGGCGTAGCTGACGACCTTATCATATACCGTTTAGGAGAGAGCGAGTGGATGGTGGTGGTCAATGCCGCTACCACAGAAAGTGACGAGGAGCGTTTCAGAAGTCTTCTTTTGCCGGGGGCTTCTTTTAAAAATGTATCGTCTTCTACCGCAAAGCTGGACCTTCAGGGGCCGCGTTCACTCGAGGTGCTGAAAAATATCATAGGTCAGGATGTCGCGGAGCTCGGTTATTATAAATTTGGCCGTTTTGATATCTTGGGGGAGAAGATAATTGTAAGCAGGACCGGCTACACCGGAGAGCTGGGGTATGAGCTTTATATTGCCAGCGGTAAAGTCGTTGAGCTATGGCGCTTACTTCTGTCGAACGGTCTTGTCAAGCCCGCGGGGTTGGGCGCTCGGGATGTGCTGCGTTTAGAGATGTGCTATCCTTTGTACGGTCAGGACTTGTCGATAGATTATACCCCCATAGAAGCGGGATTGGAGAGATTTGTAGATACGAAGCGGAAATTTATCGGACAGGATTGGCTAGTGGACAGCGGCCGCCCTTATAAGTCCATGATATATTTCAAAGCCGAGTCAAGGCGCTCACCTAGGCATAATTATAAGATAAGACGCGGAGGCGAAGAGATAGGAGTGGTTACCAGTGGCACCTTCTCTCCAAGCCTTTCGTGCGGTATAGGGATGGGGTATGTAAACAGGCCTTGCCCTGTCGGTACCAGGATAACCGTTTCGGAGAACGATGTTAATATAGAGGCCGTGGTTACCGAAAAGCCTTTTTATAAAAACGGATCTTTAAAAAAATCGGAGGGTATTCATGCAAATTCCTGAAAAGCTTTTATATACCAAAGAACACGAATGGGCCCGGATCGAGGGCAAGACCGCTACTATAGGAATAACGGATTTCGCCCAAGGCTCACTCGGGGATATAACATTTGCGGACCTTCCGAAAGTGGGGAGTATCCTGGAGCAATTCAAACAATGCGCTACAGTAGAGTCTGTGAAGGCAGCTTCAGATGTTTACGCGCCGGTTTCCGGAAAGGTTATAAAGATAAATACGGAACTTGCTTCCCATCCTGAGCTTGTAAATCAGTCGCCTTATGATAAAGGATATTTCGCTGTCGTCGAGATGACCTCCCCTGTAGAAGCCACCCGCCTCATACCTGCTTCCGAATATAAAGAATACGTAGAAAGCCTTGCCAAATGAACTATGTACCGCACACAGACGGCGATAGGGCCGAGATGCTGAAGGCGATAGGCCTGAAGTCTTTAGACGATCTATTCAGGGATATATCTCCGGAGCTCAGGCCAAAATCCTTCGATATCCCAGATGGAAAATCTGAATTCGAGGTCACCAAGTTCATACAGAAGTTGGCTTCGCGTAATTCTACTCATCTCATAAATTTCGTGGGAGCGGGTTTTTATGACCACTATATCCCGGCCGCGGTGGATGCGTTGTCATCAAGATCCGAATTTTACACGGCATATACTCCTTATCAACCAGAGGCCTCTCAAGGGTGGCTTCAGGCGATATATGAATACCAGACGGCTGTATGCGAGCTTACGGGGTTGGATGTATCTAATGCCTCTTTATATGACGGCGGAACGGCCCTTTACGAGGCCGCGATGATGGCGGTACGCCTCACCGGGAGGAATAAGATAATAGTAGACCAGGGCGTAAATCTGATATACCGTACTATGCTCTATACTTACACCTCCAACCTTTCGGTAGATTTTGTCGAAACGCATGTCTCTCACGGCCAGAGTACCAGGGATGAGATATTCAAATATCTGGATGACAAGACAGCCGCTGTTATAGTGCAGAATCCCAATTTTTTCGGTGCCATAGACGACTATACAGACATAGTCGAAAAGGCGCATTCGGCAGGTGCCATTGCCATACAATCCACCTACCCGATATCGATGGGAATGCTTAAAACCCCAGGCGAGATGGGGTTCGATATAGCTACAGGCGAAGGGCAGAGCCTTGGCATACCTTTATCTTTCGGCGGCCCTTATCTGGGGTTTATGGCGGCGCGTAAGGATCATGTCAGACAGATGCCGGGCAGGATTGTAGGCGCTACGGTCGACAAAGACGGTAACCGCGGCTTTGTTCTGACATTACAGACCAGGGAGCAGCATATAAGGAGGGAGAAGGCGACTTCAAATATATGTTCCAACGAAGCGCTTTGCGCTTTGAGGGCCGTAATATATCTGACGCTTCTGGGAAAGACGGGTTTGAAAGAGCTCTCAGAGTTGAACTACGATAAGGCCGAATTCGCCAAAGAAGTGCTTTCGAAAGTTTCGGGAGTCACGGTAAAGAAGAGTTCTCCCACTTTTAATGAGTTCACCATCTGCCTTCCCAGAAGCGCCGACGATGTGGTTCACAGGATGGTGGAGAAGGGTTTTGCGGCCGGTTTTCCTCTCGGCAGGTTCTACAAAGGCCTGGACAACTATCTGCTTATAGCGGTCACGGAGAAGAGGACACGGGAGGAGATATTGAAATTCAAAGACAGCCTGGAGGCGATATTATGCGATTGATATTCGAGCAGGGTGCCCCGGGCAGGCGAGGAATCAAGATACAGTCTCACGATGTCCCGGCCACTGCGAAGCCGGAAGCAAAGTACCTCCGTAAGTCCGGGCCCGGCCTTCCGGATGTATCGGAGCTGGATGTCGTGCGCCATTACACGAATCTATCGAAGATGAATTTTTCCGTTGATGCCAATTTTTATCCGCTCGGATCCTGCACGATGAAGTATAATCCTAAATTCACCGAACGCTTAGCGAACCTAGAAGGTTTTACGGATATACATCCACTATTACCGCAACTCGCGGGGGGCGGGATACTTACTCAAGGTTCTCTGGAAGTGCTTTATAACACGAAAAGGCTTTTGTCGGAGATAACAGGCATGGCCGATTTTACTACCCAGCCGATGGCAGGCGCTCATGGAGAGCTCACGGGGGTCATGCTGATCGCCGCTTATCATAAACACAACGGTTCGCGCAGAAAATATATAATAGTTCCGGATTCTTCGCACGGCACAAATCCCGCAAGCGCTGCCATAGCCGGATATCAGGTGATAGTCATACCGACCGGTCCCGACGGCTATATGGACATGGCGGAGTATAAAAAGAAACTTAGCGCGGAAGTGGCGGCTGTCATGCTCACATGTCCGGATACTCTCGGCATATTTAACCCGAAGATAAAAGAGATCACCGACATGGCGCATTCGGTAGGCGCGCTTCTTTATTATGACGGCGCGAATCTTAACGCGATGCTCGGTAAATGCCGCCCTGGAGATATAGGTTTCGATGTCGTGCATATAAATCTGCACAAGACTTTCGCTACTCCTCACGGAGGAGGCGGCCCGGGCGCAGGACCGGTAGGCGTATGCGAAAAGCTCGTAGATTTTCTTCCCATACCCCGGGTCGTGAAGCGATCGGACGGGACATTCGCGCTCGACTATCACCGGCATAAGTCCATAGGGTATATTGCGCCTTTTTATGGCAATTTCGCGGTGATACTTAAGGCTTATGCCTATATGATGATGCTCGGGAAGAGGGGCTTGAT
>JAGOLR010000002.1:66803-73832 GCA_017993955.1 Candidatus Omnitrophota bacterium | reverse complement strand
AGCAATCCGAATCTCTATTAGGCGTCGAAAGCGTTGCAGCCACAGATCTGCAGGTCGATGCCAGCGGCAACAAGATCGGCGCTTTGCGTATTAATAATGAAGGCCTGCCGGAAACGGTATTCAGCCCTACCCAGTATAGAAGAGATCCTCAAGGAAATATAATCCCCGTAAAGACCATAGTAGTATTTAACCATCTAGGCCAGCTCGTAGAGACCCGCGAGCCTATAAAAGGTACAAGTGAGCAGGTAATCACCACGTTCACCTACAAAGACAATACGATAACCGAATCCCGTTCAGATATAGTTTCAGTAGATCCGTCCGGCGTTCCTATCCTCGGCATAAAGGCAAAGCCGCTATCTTCTTCTACCTTTAAAGGCTATCTCCAGAACCCTGTTACCGGATACTATGAACCAGTAGTCGAAGAGACCGAAAGTATTTACAACAGATTCGGGATGTTGACAGGCACAAGAGAGCATACTAAAAGATTTAACCATCTCGGATGGATGGTGGAGAACGAGACGAGAGACGGCACCGAGATAGTGAAAGAGATTATACATTACGATGCTCTCGGTAATCGGACCTGGGTGGAGAAAGATACCATAGATGCAAGCGATCCACAGGCAAAAAGAGTGTTACAGAGGGCCGTGGTCGTTCCTTACTATGTCGATCATGGAGCCGTTGACGGCAAGGTGGTATCGGAGCCTATGCTGATAGAAGATTTTGAATATCCTTCGGAACGCCACGCCGTTTTTGTGGAAAAAGAACTGCCGGAGGGGGAAGAAGGGGATAAAATTCTGACGTCATTGGAAGGCATGAGTTCCGCCCAGGCTTACAACGCCGCTAAGGATCTGAATTCTATCAACGCTTACGCCATTTACGGAAGCGAGGCGTCGGTGCAGCTACGGGGTCAGGAGTATGGACGTATAAGTGAATTTGACGGCAAGCTTTATGTCGATATTTCAGTAGCCCCTGTGAAAGCTGGCATATCGGAGAATACCATAGTCGGTATGCGCCGTGAGCTTGTATATCTCGAAGATGGTTACTATAAGCAAGGTAATGTAACCGGGTATTCGATAGCCACACCTTATACATACCACGATATGATCAGTTCCCCGGCCGTTCCGATAATAGCCTCTTATGAATTACAGAGCCTCATAGTTTCGCTGGACGGCAAGACCGCTACGCCTAAGCGCGGCGCAAGTTCGGTGGAGATGTCCGCGAATTTCCGCGGCAGGACAGCATACTTCAGGCAGATATATGACAGGGATACCGATTCTCCGACTCTTGTAAGAGACGATACGTTTATAGATACCCCCACCGCTATAAACGAAGTGGTCGGGATTAGGTATGCCTTATCCCGAGACGGTAACGATTTTGTAGATACAGGCGAGATAGTAGGATATACCCTGGCATCTCCTTGGAAATATATGGCTTCTCCTGAAGAAAAGACATCCACCCGCATTACGGCCGCATACAGACGTAGTGACATCTCCGGTATTACCACAGACACCGAAGGCCGCCGCATAGCCACCGTAACCGACTGGGCAAGTCCTGTCGAGCTTTTCGCAGTACATCAGAATCGGCGCCAGTACTTTAAACAGTACAGCGACCCGCGCACCGGAGCCGAGGGGCTTGTAAGAGAAGAGCGTCTGAAGACGGTAGCTGAACAGGTCGGCGAACTGGTCGGCAGAAGCTACTGGCTTAAGAGAGACGAGAATAATCCCGAAATATTTGTCGATACCGGGATAGTCCGCGGGTATTCAGCCGGGTATGGGGCCTCTTACAACGATATAAGGATGATAGCTTCTTATGACTCGCGGGACATCAAGGATATAGTGAATGGCTTCGTGGTGCCGCAAGACGGCCTGGCCGAAAGTATAAGCCCGGTCGATATACTATGCACTCTTTATGAAGGCCGGACGATGTATTTTAAGCCGGTTTACGATCCAAGGACCAATCTGGAAGGCCTTGTGCGCGAGGAACGTATAGACACAATGGCCGATTCCAAAGACGAGATAATAGGCGAAAGTTTCGAGCTCGTTCCGGGCGAGGGAGATAACTGGGTCGATACCGGCAGGTTGATAGGACGAACGGTGGGTACCGGATATACCTATAAGGGCGCAAGGATCTCGGCGTCTTATCTTGCCGAACAGTTCGAAGAGGTGAGCGGCGATAAAAAATTAGCACGACCCAGGCCCGGAGCTAATCCAGCAGAGATGTTTACGCTTTATAAGGGTGTGTCCAATTACTTTAACTTCGCGACAATAAACGGCAAGAACATTATGGTCAGAGATGCCCGCATCAGCCTTACGGCACACGAACTACACGAAATAATCGGTATGCGGTTCGGGCTTGTTTTCGATCCTGCGGCAAATAATTTTACAGACTCAGGCGAGGTTCTGGGTTACATGGTGGGCTCGGGAAATACGTTTAACGGCGTAAGGATATCAGAGTCATACGACGCTTCGGATGTTGCCCT
This sequence comes from Candidatus Omnitrophota bacterium, assembly GCA_017993955.1. Lineage (GTDB taxonomy): Bacteria > Omnitrophota > Gorgyraeia > 2-01-FULL-45-10 > 2-01-FULL-45-10 > JAGOLR01. Next base: position 71,353 of record JAGOLR010000002.1, on the reverse strand, counting down.
TTCGGATGAAAAAGATCAGGATACGATACGTCTATATAATACCCTCGGTCTTAAAGTTCCGCCTATTGCGATACCAAACGGCAATGGCGATCCCATAGAGCTCATGACCGTTTACAGGGGCAACAGCGTCTACTTCAAGCCTTGGACCGATCCGGCCACTATGGAAAGAGGCCTGGTGCTTGATGAGCGCGCAGCTGTTATCGCTAAAGATGCCGGAGATATAATAGGCGTGCGTTCGCGGCTCAATAGGATAGGCAATGCCTACACCAAACTATCCTTCGATGACCCAATGAGGGTCCTCGGATACACGGTCGGGACTCCCTTTACCTATAATGGCACGCGCATATCTGCTTCTTATATCCAGCCGGCTGTTACTCTGTCCAAGGATGGTAAGAGAGTTCTCTCTATTGTGCCCGGTTTTGAGGCGGATGAGGTGTCTACCGTATATGGCGGCGGTCAGGTATTCTTCAAATTTGACGTAGACAATAAGCTAGACCTTGAAACGAGATTGTCTTTGAAGAAGAATTTCACCTCCGGCAGGATAGTCGGGGAGATGACAGATCTGGTATTCAATGAATCTACAGGAGATTACACCGACTACAGCGATGGGAAAGACCACAGGAGCGGGATCTCTATAGTAGGGCCGAACTTATCATATAACGGTGTGCCCGTCTGCTTCTCGTATCGGATAGGCGACGTCGTTGAAAAAGATAATATTACCGCATCTCCCAAAGGGTTACCCAACGCTTCCGAAATATTTACCGTGTATAACGGAGAGATAGTATTCTTCAGAAAGACAGCCACGGAAAAACTTCGCATAGAGACCAGGCTTGCGATCAATCCTCTGGTCAAGGCAGGTAACGTAGTGGGGTATAGCATAGATCTCGATGAGACATCCCCCGGAGTTTATACTGACTATGCGACCGGAAATCACATCGCGGCGTTTACCATTGCCGGAGGGGAAAAATATATAGATGCCCCTATATGCTGGTCATTCGATAGCGCTTATCTCGAATCGGAAGTTGCAAGAGGCGCTGTAGGGTTGCCAGATATGGCTACTTCGCAGGCGATGGCGGCAATATACAGGGGAGACGTCACCGTCAGGGCGCATCCCAGGGCAGAACCTGCAGAAATCATGACCAGATATAATAACAATAAAGTGGTATTCGGGCCGTGGGAATCCGATAAAGGCACCAGGCCTTTTGCCGAACAGAGGCTATGCAGGCGCGCTACTTTTGGCGATGCCGTTATGGCTAAAAATGCTTTTGCCGGATTGACTTACAGGCTTGATCTGAAAGACGGAGTATATACAGAACCGGAAGATCCGCTAAAATCAGCCGAGTTCTATCTGATGGCAACCGGAGAGAATTTTACCGCATCTACCGGTCCATATATTGCGTCGGGAAGCGGTTATTCGTCCGCGCCGATAATAGAAGTATACGAAGTGGCAAAGGTGGGGCTCCCCGTAAGGCAGGACGGCGCTACTCTTAAATTCGAAGAAGGCGCTTCCGCCATTCTGCAAGACCCTTCGGGTTTGCCAATCGATGCGTATTCTTACACGGATAATTTAACGCGTTATTTCGGTAAAGACCCAGAAGACGGACGCTTCTTCATATCTGTCAGAAAAACCACTGGCGAGGTCTTAAGAGAGATAGCCGAGGTAGAAGCCAAGAAGGGTATTAAGCTAGACCAACCGGACCCCGATAATCCCATAATCATGGGAGGCGCTCAGACGCTGGAATATGCTCAAATTCCGGGAGGCGGTAATGTCTATGCGATGCCGGAGAACCCGGTCACAGAGACTACTACCATATTCGGAGGATATGTAACCCTCCAGGATAGCGGCATAAATGTGCCATATGCAATTATTAAGCAGCCTGAGGCGCCGCCTGTTACTGCGGCTGAGGTATCTCCTGAAGTCGCCCCTGAAGCCGCACCTGCGCTGCCTCGTATCAGTCCCGAAGACTTACAGAAGATGAAGGATGAGGCGCAGTCTATAGAGAATAAATTCGGGGCGCCAATAGAGCCGGCTCCCGCACCTGCTGCCATACCCGCACCTCCGGTGCCGCCGGTCAGCTCGGCCACCTTGCCAGAACTTGGATCTGCAGAACCTCCTTCAGAAACCAGGCTTTCGGCGGCTGGGATACCGGGTGGGAAATACGGCATGTATGTATTATTATTGAATTCGTTACTGGCCGCCACGCCGGAGTCTTATTTCAAATTCTATGCCGATAAGGCCAATGCAACCACCGGGTTCTCCAATAGTTTTTATGACACTACCAATGTAGTAGAAGCTACCGGGGTAAATAGTTATGACCTGGCCCTCCTCGCCATAGGCGATCCGGTTCTCGGTAAGAAGATAATAGCAACATTTGGCAGAAATATCACAGCGCCGATGGGCGAGGCTTCGCCGCAGACATTGGCAAAGCCGGGATCTTTTAATCCAGACGGCGGAGTCCTGAATGCTATAAGGATAAATAATTTTACCGGTGAGTGGTATACGACATGGGATTGGAGAAGCCACGCCGGGCCGAACGCCTGGATAGGCATAGCCGCTTTACATGATTATTACGGTTCCAATACAGGCGCCAGTGTTAAATTCGCGATGGAGAGGGCGCTCTTCCTTCTCGATCTGCAGGATGCCGATGGAGGCATACGCATGGGTCCTAAAGGTCAGCCAGCTCCAAACAAGGATACCGAATTTTACTGGAATGTAAAATCCACGGAAAATAATGAAAGCGCCATCTATTTCTTCGACATGCTGTATGAAGTCACCGGAGACGTCGAAGCCAAAAAGGCGGCTGACGCGGCTTACGAATGGCTTAAGACCGTATACGATAGGGAATCGCATTTATTCTCCAGGGGACAGCATTTTGAGGCAGGCAAATGGGTTACCGACTCAGGCGATCTATTCGCATCTGATACCACTACATGGGCACCGCTCGAACGCATGATAGAGGATCCTTTCTTCGGCGCTACAAAAACAGACAGGCTTGCCGAATTCGAAAAGATACTGGAAGCTACGCTTGCAAGAACGGGTGTCTATGACGATAAAGGCAAGCTGCTCGGAATAAGCTACTCCAAGTCTTCTGCCGAAAAGGGTGTCATCTCTATAGAGTGGTCATCGCAGCTTGCAGTAAGGTTCCAGAGGATCGCGGATGAATACAGGCGCCTAGGGATGGATGATAAAGCCGCTGAATACGCCAAAAACGCGGACGATCTTATATCAGAGCTGGGTAAGTTCTTTACAGAAAAAGACGGATCGTTAGTTGCGCCTTATGCTGTGGACAGGACAGGTTATCCGGTCAGCGTTGATACGGGCCATGGATGGACTACACCCGACGCGAAGGAGAGCTTGGCAAGCGCTTATTACGGGTTTGCTAAAGAAGGTAAGGACCCTCTGTTATTGCCCGGCACAGTTAAACCGCTTAGCGTTACCATCGTAGAGATGCGGAGGCTAGCCGAGATAAAGCAGGAGCTGGCTAAGAGACAGGTGCCGATAACATTTGTCACTAATACCGGGGTGGCCGTTATAGGCGGGGTAGAATATGTCATACTGAACCCAGCCAATGCAGTCCGCGCTTTCAGTCAGAGAGCGATAGATGATAAGACACTTATGGATGCCAAGCCCAATGAGATCGTGACCGCTTATGGTTACAAGGTAAGCGGATCCGGTACCAGGCAAAGTCCTTATGTCATAGGAGAGGAAGACAGCCATTCCCGCTCCAGCGGTCTTTGGATATTCAGACAGGGTATGACATTCAGGCGGCTTCCTATCATGAACCATTATGTCAGGCTGACGGAGAAGGGTTATGACGATTCTGTGGAAAAACCGCTTCCCACAGAGCAATCAGCCAGCGAAGGCGTTAATACTTACCGCTATGTTAAGGATCCGACAGGCGAATTTATAGATTTCTCCACCATGGCTCCGGACGATAAGGGCAATATCAGTTATCGATATGTAGCGCGAAAGCTCGATGACGGTACATTAGAGCCTTCAGGCATACCCATCAGTTGCTCCAAACAAACCAATAATTTCTTTGTCATGGACGGCGAACCTATACGCATTTTAGATCATTATAGTATAGTAGACGGCTTGGAGGTTTATATAGTAAGCTCAGCCGAAACTGTCACTGCCGGCGGTGCCCGCATGAAAGTCACCTTTGTCAAAGATGCCCAAGGTAAAATCGCATTTATAGATGTCACTACCGGTAAGTCCGGCAAGGGTGAGATAGTGGGCGAGCGTTATAAAGCGGTAGTTGCTACAGACGGTACAGTAACCCAGGGCGAAAAGGTAGGATATTCTAAAGGCACCGGCGCTACATATACGATAGAAGGCGTCGCGACTCCTTCAGAAATTCTTGAACACTACCTAGTCGGCGTCGAAAAATCCATTAAGCTATCAGCCGAAGGATATACTGCTGACGGTACAAAGAGAGAGATCTCCTTCATAAGAGACGCCTCCGGCGCCATCGTCTACATAGACCTCACCACAGGTAAGTCCGGCAAGGATCAAGTAGTCGGCGAACGCTTCAAAGCAGTTATCGACG
>JAGOLR010000002.1:0-66703 GCA_017993955.1 Candidatus Omnitrophota bacterium | reverse complement strand
CAGAATAGGCTACTCCAAAGATACCGGCACCTCATATGTAATAGAGGGCGCCGAAGCCGCATCCCCGGTACTCGAACACTATCTGGCGGGAGTAGATACCCCGATCAAAGTATCGGCCGAGACCACCTTGTCAGACGGTACAAAGAGAGAGATCTCCTTCATAAGAGACGCCTCCGGCGCCATCGTCTACATAGACCTCACCACAGGTAAGTCCGGCAAGGATCAAGTAGTCGGCGAACGCTTCAAAGCAGTTATCGACGCAAACGGCGTCGTCACCAAAGGCGACAGAATAGGCTACTCCAAAGATACCGGCACCTCATATGTAATAGAGGGCGCCGAAGCCGCATCCCCGGTACTCGAACACTATCTGGCGGGAGTAGATACCCCGATCAAAGTATCGGCCGAGACCACCATGCCTGACGGCCGTAGACGTGAAGCGGCATTTATAAAAGGCCCTGATGGCAATATTCTATTTATCGATATTACTACAGGTGATACAGATAAAGGCAAAAGAGTAGGCGAGCGTTTCAAGGCGCAAGTGGCTGCGGATGGGAAAGTAACTAAAGGAGAAATGGTAGGTTATTCAATAGGAACTGGCATTTTCCTTACGATTGATGGCATCTCTTCTCCGGTGCTAGAACACTTTAAAGTAGATGGAATCACAGGTATAGAAACTACGGTTGGCAGGTCGGCTGCTATAATTCAAAATGGGATTAATATAGAATTCAGGATATACGGGGACACCGTACAGAAAGTGATCAAGACCGACGCCGACACCCCGGTCTTCGGCGACGTTGTTTCTATAGGGTACAGACGGATAGATAAAGTAAACGAGGCAGGAAATGTAACCAATATAACGATAGGAGAGCTAGAGGATGTCTCCATCAATGTAGGCGTAGAGGCCGTGACCGCGGATGGGGCAGAGGCGCTTCATTACGCGACTAATATGTACAGGTTTGCCAACATATTATCCGCGATCCCGGATCTTAAAGATAGACGCGCTTATACTCCAGATAATGAAAAAGCTGTTATTGAGCAAGTCGAAGCCGAAACGCGCTCGGGCAGAAGCGTGAGAGAACTCTTCGTCACGGTTGGAGAGGTTAAAAATCCTATCATGCCATTTATGGAAGTTCTGCCCATGGCCGAAATAACGGAACCTATATCCACCGAAACATTGATCGAATGGCTTAAAGCGAACGGGTTCTCCGATACTGCCGAAACGCTGAAGAGCCGTTATAGTCTGGTCCGGAATAATGTATTGTCACCCGATGGTACTGCGGTAATAAAGAGATCTATCCGTATAAACGAGCTCGAAAGCCCCAAACCTTTATTGATAATAGATGATAGCTTGCAAGAATGCACTATAGTGATAAGAGATAAAGAAGGAGAAGATATAGGTTCCGTAAAATACAAATATTACTTTGACACGGCCAAGCAGAAATATGTTATAGGCGATCTGGCCGGCTGGAGTATAAAGATAGGCGCTGGTATATTAGAAAAGCTCAGTGGAGGCATTGACTATTGTGATACGGTCTTTACGGTAGATGCCAAAGCCAAAACGTCTTTTATAGAGATGAGGGGCGCGGAATCAGGACTTTTAATTGCACGATACGACGGTGATTTTGCAGGAGACCTTGATGTTACATACACGGATCTTATGAGGGCAAGGTCCGGCGAGTTGGAATGGAGCGCGGTCGCCGATCGGATAGAAAGCCTATTTGAAAGAAAGATGGCGCTTGAGCTGGAATACCGTGATTATCCAGACATAGGTTGGACTGCGTCGCAGCTTGCTCAGCTTATGATTCCGGCATACGGGACCGCTTATGCAGTGTCTGCCAAAATGGATGAGAAAGGAAGCCCGATAGTTGATGAAGACGGGAAGAGGGTTTACGAGCACTCTCGTATAAGCACATCGAGACTTTTCAGCGTGTCTTACGATGCCGAGCATAATGCGCTGCGCATAGCCAACGACCGGGACGACGTATTTAAACGAGACGGCCTGTCACTGGAGATCTATGTCAGAGAGATAAGGAACGAACGGGGTTATACCATCGAGCTGTGGCATTGCGACAAGGCCCCGGATGGCGCTCTAGTCCCATATTCAAAAGACTACAGATTCTACAGCGGTAGCGACACTTCCGGCTGGGGCAGGTTCGGGATAGCCGACAGGACCTTATTCGCGATCGTAAAAGACGGAAAGGAATATATACACAGCATGTCGGGCGTTGAATCTATCGATGCCGTTACAGGGGATATCACCGCAAATATTGCGCAGGGCATCAGTGATGTGCCTACCGAACTTGGTTACTATGATCTGGCAGAGAAGGCTATGCAGAGAGATGATAACGGGAATCTTGTGGTGACACAAGAGCTAAGATTTACTCACATGTTAAAGGCGTGGCGGGAAGTCAAAGATTCAAAGGGCAAGCTACGCGTTATAGAGGTAGGGTTCTCCGGGTTCGATGCAAATTATATACCCACGGGGAACCCGAAGTTTATCACATTCCTGAGCGCCTATGAAGATGGACAGATACCGTTTGCGGTTGATTCGGTTACATTCGATTACGACCCGTCAAAGAAGCTGATATGCCTTGATAACGACGGTAAAGCTCCCGAAGCAGTTTACGGAGTTTCCCGGGATGTTGCCCCCGAGGGTCTAAGGGCGCTGTCAGAACGCAGCGATACTTATGTTTCGATCAGCAAAGTGGCCAGAGCAAATCATCTCAGTTTATATAAAGACGCTTCCGGTGGCATATTTGTAAAGTTCGAGATCATAGATGACCGCGAGAAAGCATTGAAAGGCGTTACTCTGCGAGCTGACGGCAGATTGCATTCAGAGTTCTACGAGCCTACGGAATTTGCCCCTAAAGAGATAATCCAGTACTACGATATATTCGAGGCACCTAGCTATTCAGTAAAAATGAAAAATGAGTTCGGTATTAGTCTGGGAGACGGAATACCGTATAAGATATTCGTACGGGCGTATGATGCAAGACGCCAGGGCGAGGTATGGAACTTTGAATTCGACGCTGACCGGGCCGGCTTTATATCAGAATGGATGGAAAAAAATCCGGAAGAGATTTTTGCTCCCAGCATACCCAACAGACATTTTTACAACGGCAAGCTTATGGTTATACACCATAATAAATTCCGGGCCGAGATGAGAGATCCTCAAGCTATCGGATGGACATACGACAAGTACGGCTGGCTTTATGACCAGACCACAGGTCGCACAATGGCAAATTTGAGCCCTGGTTTCTATGACAGGTTCATAGTTAACAGTCTATTAGCTCAGATATTGAGCCCGAAACATAATGTACCGATAATTTCGGATGAGCAATATGCCATACTTCGGGAGATGAGAGAGGGATTCGGTGATCGAGTCAGGAAGACAGGCGTGACTGTGATGTCAGCTATTCCAGTCATTATCGGCTTAGTCATAATTTTCAAGGTCTTCAGGATGGCCAGGTCTCACATGGAGACTAAGAAGAAGGCTTCATTGCCGGTGGCTAAAGGCGGTAAGGGTAAGGGTGGCGGTCCCGACCGCGGAGCAGGCATTCTGGATGACATATTAAAGGCTAAGGATGGACTATCCGCCAAACAAAAGATATCCGAATTATTCCCTGAGGATGTCGGAAATCTTGCCGCGGCCATGAACGATCTTATAGATATGGGCGATAATCTGTATGGGCCAGGCAAAGGTCTTTCAGTCCTTGCAGCTTCCATAAAAGAAGTCCAATCGGATCTGGCTAAATTGCCGCAGGCTTTGAAAGCCAATTCAGCGGCAGACCGTCTTTACAGGGCTATGGTTAAGAATGTCTATAAACCTCAATTGATAAAGTACGCTGAAAAACGGGGATTGAATGCCGCTAATCTAGATAAGAGCGGCAATTTCTGGACCATCAACGGGCAAAAGGTACTGGTGAACGACCCATGTCTTACCTCGTTGCGCGGTGAAAAGAACCCGAACTTCCTGGAATATCTGTATGACAAGATGGTAGATCAGCTTATAAGCAGCCTCGCTGACAGGAACCTCGCGGTTAAGAGGATATGGGGATACCATGATTCAGATCAATTGGCCAGTTGTCCGTGGCTTACCGATAAGAAAGATTTTGACCGTAACCCATGGTTCAAGACAGAACGGGCGCGTTCTATGGCCACTCCCGAACAAGCCAGGCTCGGCAACAGGTTAGATGCTTTAAGGCAGAAACTTGCCCGTACCGCCGATCCGGAAATGAGAAAAGATATACAAGATGAGATCGACAGGATAAAAGAAGAGGCCGGTGACGTTAAGGCGTATATGGGCTGGTATGAGGTGCCGCTTGAACAGGCGTTCCTTACGGAACTGTATCAATTTATGTCGGGCAATCTCCAGGACCAGATAGTGTGGACCAGGCATCTTCTGAAATTGACAGAGTCACTGGACAAGGCCGGTAAGCCGGATATGCTGATACCAGAAGCTTCTGACAGGGCCGCCTGCGTACTGTATCTATTAGGCGACCAGTACTTCAAGGTAAACCACAAATTGAGAAAGGGAATCGAGAACTGGATATGGCGCTCGTATTTTGAGGAAGTTTATCTCTCCAGGATGATGGCGACCAAAGATTACGAGGATCCGTTCCAGGGTTATCAATTGACCGGCAGCATATTCAAGAAAATATTAAACAACGTAGCGTCTCTGCCTCAGAATATAGCCACAGAAGTTAATGCTCTTGATGATAACAAAGTCGTGCCCTATAAGACCATGAGGAAGGTATTTGAATGGTCACGAACTAAAAACGAACCGATGCACGGCTACATCATGCAGGAGATAGTAGACAGGCTTATGCTTCCGCCGGCTTTCGAGAGCATGAAAGAAGCCCAGATGCCCATATTTACAAGGCCTACAGTTTACATATCGCCCATAAGGACCCTTAAAGCTATAACATTTCTAGACGGCTATTTTATTTCCGCTATGTCGATATTGGCAATTGCCGGAAGCCATTTCTTATACGGTTATTTCTCATCCATCACTACTGTAACGCCTGTCGTTGCTACCCTGCTTCTCTTGACTCTTAAACTTGCGCAGGTAGGGTTTGACAGGCTGAGCGAAGGCGGATGGGACAGATTCATAGACAGCCTTGCGGTGGCTCCAACCGGGCTTATGGACAGCCAGATAGGTATATTCAAGAAGATGAGGTCTCAGGGCAGACCAGAACATGCATTTATGGCAGAAGACGAATGGAATAAGCTTTCCGAGGAAGAGCAGAATAAGGCCATCCGGAGCATCTCTCATTTTGAAAGATGGGGCAGGATAATACCAGGATTCAGGGAGTTTGTAGCAATAGCTGCCGGCATAGGCATAGCCTTTGGCGCAAATAGCATAGGCCTGCCGGTATGGTTATCGTCTCTTACCGCCGCCGGATCGCTTTTGATATGGCAGAAATCGATATTGAAGGTACGAGAGATAAGCGGTAAACCGCGCCATCTCGAACATCTCACATTCTCTATACCGGGGTTATTGAACCTGTCCCTGCCCATATTCTCATGGATATTTGCGCTTCCGATGCTTTCTGGAATGTTCGGACTTACGGGATTGAAGTTCGCTCTATTCATAGGACTGCCTGTCCATTTATTATTAGGGCTATTCTTCATATTCATGCTTAGGGGCTCCATGTATTCGGGACAGGTGCCGGTGATACTTAAGGCCATCAAAGAAAGGCACATGTTCGATGTAAGATACGGAAGGCTCGATGTCAACGCGGCCCTAGATGCGGTTAAATTTAAACTTACGGGCAAGGGTAGTGAGCCAAGAGGAATATCAGGAAGCATAGCCGGCATGGTAAGTGTTATATCCGGTGCAGGGCTTGCGGCCTTCGGAGGCTTAAGCATCGCAGCGAATATATACGGTGTAGGTACAGGCGCTTATTCGGCTATAGGAGCCGCCTTAGGTTCGGCCGGGCTTTATGTACTGCCTTTGGCTATGCTGACTTCCGCGTTATTGACCGGTTATCTCTTCTGGAAAGATGCGAGAATAAAAGATTTCTACCATAATGCGAATTTCGATAATTACAGGGTCGATAGGTTCCAAAATGACGAAGAGGTCGCTTCTAGGGCGCTTTCTTCTTATAAATACCAGATATACTGCTTATGGAATGAAGGGCATATCGGTACCGCCGAGCGCGACAAATTGCTTCAATTCGAACATGTAGAGATAAGCACTGCAAGAGGGCTCGAGAGGTTAAAGAGGATACTCAATACATTCTACAGGAAGGATACCCCGCCCATCTTCAGGCAATGGACAGAGAGGCCTTTCACGGTAGGTTATAATTCTGCTTACGAAGAAGAGTTCGCGAAGACTTGGGAAGACCTCACATCTTATGTGGCTAGTAAACAAGACAAATCCGGCACTAAGATATGGGATTTCGATCAGAGCGCGTATCCCACCGAACTCTACCACCTGGTGGCGGAAAGTTACCCGGATGAATGGCGCAACTTCGTCGATAACATGGATGCAAAAGAAGACGTCAAGAAGCTTTTGAGGGTCATAAATTTCAGCCGGGATACCGATGCCGCTAAATTGGAATCGGAGATGTCGGCCATTGGCTATACTAAAGATGATTTTGAGGTCATAAAGGAAAGAATAGTCGACTGGGCTAATATGCGCCTGCCCGGAGTGCGGAGGACCCTGGAAGGTTATAAGACGATGTACAGGTCATTCCGAGACTTGGCTGAAAATAGCTTCTATAACGGTCGATATATTACGCTCAAGAATAAATACGGCCCGGAGGCAGGCGGCTCTGAAAGAAAGTCGCTTGCGGGTAAAGTTTTAGATATTCTTGCCAAGAGTGGCATGCCGGCAGACCGTATCGAAAGTCTTAAAGGCGTTATTACAAGAACCGGGTGGCTGCCAATTGTTATATTGACTGATGCCGAGCAAGGACTGGTTTTGGGCTCAACCTATCTGGACAAGGATGAGATGGAATTCATTAAATTTGATCTCTATTACGACAATCTCGTGAAGGAGAAGTTTCATGTATATACTGTTGTACAAGGCGCTCCGCCTGGCAAGGATCCTATGCTTTCGGATAAATTCATATTCGACCGTCCGGAGAATAATTTCTACATATCCCGCCTTGCCAATACAGGTGTGAGAGGTCCTCCAGGTCCTGCCACCAAGTGGCTTAACGGAGTTGTGCAGATACCGGAGGTGGCGGTAGGTGTCAAGGCGGCCATAATATCTAATTTCGGAAGATACAGGCACGGGGTATCGATGCGCCTGGATGCTAATATGAACCCGAGGCCGGAAGAGACGCTGTGGCTACCCAATAACGTGGATGAGCTGTCGCGTCCGAACATAATGGGGTTAAGCTATCCGCTTTACGGAGCCGATGCGGCTCTTAGCCCGTTCGCGGATATCAAAGCCAGCATAGAGCGCTCGTGGTGCATGATGACACAGCTATTTATGGAAGAGACGGGCGTAGTAGGCGAGTACGGCAAGTACATGCATAAAGAGGTTATGGAGCAGATGTACGGCATAGCTCCCATAATAAGGAACGCAGAAGACCTTACGCTGACATTCTTCGGTTTCGCAAACGGCCTCAGAATAGCCTACAACCATGGCATGCTGATAGGATGGGGTAAGACCACCACATGGCTTGCGGACCTGGCCCCGGATAAAAAATACGCGGCCGACCATTATGAAATGGTACAGGATGCCCTGGGCATACTATTCGCTTACAGTTCCAAGGCGCCCTTGCACTGGAAGTGGACCCATATGTTCAATATCGCGGCTTTCTGGAGCCTTAAGGTATTGGTAGTGCTGACAGGTATCTCATTCCTGCTATTTAGCGCAATACTTAATATCGATCCCGCCTTGGCCTTCCCGTTCGGTATTGTATTTGTGGGGCTTGGCCTTACGCTGGCGCTTTCGATAACTCTTACATCGATAATACTCATGAATAGCCTTTATGGCTCGCCTTTCGGATTCATAAGATTTATGTATGCGGCATTCTTCAGGCCCGGCATATCTTTCGGCGCCACTTCCGAACATCCTCACTATTTTGACGCGATCATTCAGGATACTTTAGGCGGTAAAGACGTATTCCCCGCTACTAAACGTATGACGCCTTCGGTAATTTTGACGCTTCGTTTCATACATGAGGTAAACAAGAGAGGCGCTATGATAGGGGCCATAATGATACCTCTTCTTATAGTGGCCGCACCTTTCTTCCCGGGAACCGCATTTGGCACAGCTATGCTTTATTCTATGCTTGTAACCTCATATCTGGTTTCTGGATATATGTTCAACAATAAACGTATATTCGATAATTTGAAAACGCGTTGGTTGGGCAGTTTAGCCGGATTTGCAACAACTATCGGAGCGGGAGGCGCTGTATACTTTGGTTTGCCGGCCCTGCGGGCCTTGGTCCATTCAATATTCCCGGCCGCAGACGGGATCATGGTAGGACTTACCGCTGTGCCGGCTACTTACCTTATAGCCTTAGGTATTATAGCGGCTATGCAATTATTAGTGACCTTAGAAGGTTTAATATTCCCTAAAGACAGACCCGAACCTCTACATAAGAAAGCCATAAGCAATATAGCTGTATTTGTTAACCTATTACTGGCTTCAATGGCTGTCTCAAGTTCTACGTTAGCGCCTTTCATAATGGCTGCCCCGGCTATAGTATGGATATTGGTCGATAGCAATAAGAGAGAGATGGCAAAGGCTATAATAAAAGGCGGGTTGTCGTCTATAGTTTGGTCCTGGCAGTCTATCATGAAGGACAAGATATGGAAACCATACAGGTTCATATCATTTGCTTTCATTCCTTTCGCCGGGGTTATCTTGTATGGCATATGGGCGGCGAGTCTAAACTGGACAGCGTCAGGATTTGCTTTGTTGCTGGTTCCGTTTATTCTTAAGGGATTTGTAACAGAAAAATACTATGGCTGGAAGAGCCGGGAAATGCGCAAGAAAATAGATGACTATCTGAAATCTGCGAAGGCTGCGGAGTATAGAATATTTACAGAGGAACAGATAGCGGAAGATATAGGTTATATCAAAGCCGGTCAGACGATGTCTGTAAGAGAACGCAGGGCCCTTAGAAATGCGCTGACGTTGTATACGCATTATCCGCATATGAAGTTCCTGCGCGGCGGATACTATTTCGATTTTAACATGCTTGCCGAAAACCCGGATGGGAGCGGGTTTATTAAGCGTTTCAGTTTTGATATGGACGATAAGACAGCTAAAAAAGTGAGTAGTCTGGTTATAAGTGGCGCGTCAGACGCGGATATAGTGAATGCATTGGGGAGTTCTGCGCCGAAAGACGCCGCGCTTAAGAACTTCTTGAAGGCACTAAAGGATAGCAAAGATATTACCCAGAAGTTGACAGACGCCGAAGAAGGAGCATTTGCCGGCAAGAACGTGGATGAAATAAGTAGTCTTATAAGGAGGACTTATAAGACGGATACGGATAGGGATAATGCATTGAAAGAATTTGAAAAATTCCTTAGAAGTCTTGTAGAGACTGAAGCTATGAATGTAAGGAACTCCCTATCATTACCTCGTGATCTTGGATTCAATGAGTCGGTGCTCGAACATATTATCAGAACACACCCGGAAGAGTGGCGGGAGTTCATAGAGAAGCTTGCCGTCCAGAGAAATCCTTTGATGACGAGCAGAGAGATGGAATTGACAGATCTAGAGAAGAAAAAGTTCCTGGATATTAACGCGTTCCTCAGCGATCCCGGTGCCGTTATCAACGGCACTCTGAATGATCTATCGCGTAAAGATCTGGATCTGCCGGATGTCACCGGCCGCCAGGGCAAGCTTAGGGATGAGATAGCCGCATGGGTAAATCAATTTATCTGGAAACAGGTTCCCGCGGTAAATAAAGAAGCCATTATGCCTCTCAAAGAGACCTACGATGCAAAAGGCAACTTTATTACATATGATGCCCAGGTAATGGGGCTACCTAAGAGTCCGGGAGAGGTTGTACCAGGCGAAGAGATATCAGTTCGCGATAGACTCGAGGTAAGCCGGGAAAGGGTAATCGAGGAAGCGTATAGCATATATTCAGCTTTCCCTGTAGCGCCTGGATTGATGCAAAGCGCGCAGGAATCCATGAAGGCTGAGCTGCCTCAGAGCATATTGGATAAGATATCATGGAATAATCCCGAGACCGCTCATGTAACTATAGTAGGGTTTAAGACATCCGCCCGTGCCTTTAGTGAAAACGACATAGAGCGGAGGAAGGCCGTGGCCGATGAAGTGTTATCTACCAGGTTGCATTCGATGATTTTAAAGGGTCAGGGCGTCGATATTATGCCGAATGGAGCATTGTATGTACCGATGACTCTTGGCGCGGCAGATATCACGACTATCGAGGAGGTATATAGGTTGTGCCAAGCGCGCATGCCAGGCGAGACAATGCCGTACCAGGATTATATCCCTCATACTACTATAGGTTATCTCATAGATGAGCTTACCGACAACGAAGCAGAGATTTTATCCAATACGCTTGGCAAGTTGCGCGCTAAAGATTGGGGTGAATGTAAATCAGACGAGGCCGTACTTTATTATTACGAAGGTCTGACTGATAGCATAACGGTACTTTCAAAATATGCGTTGCCAGAGCCGGGGACTTTGCCTGCTGAAACTGCTGGCGGCGCTATAATGATATCCGGCGAACAGATACCCGATCATGAGAGATTTAACGTCGAGGATATAAAAAATATCATATTGACTCCGGGGGCGGCGACCACCTTATTCAGCGACCGCGTATCCGATATGGAAGGCGATATAAAGCTGTATATGGATAAGA
Organism: Candidatus Omnitrophota bacterium; assembly: GCA_017993955.1. Lineage (GTDB taxonomy): Bacteria > Omnitrophota > Gorgyraeia > 2-01-FULL-45-10 > 2-01-FULL-45-10 > JAGOLR01. The sequence continues at coordinate 55,892 of JAGOLR010000002.1, read as the reverse complement.
GAGAACTGCCGATTATGAATATGCTGAGGGCCAAGAGGGGAGAGCTTGGCGATGACGGTTTTGACGTAGTGATATTAAAAGGCGGTAACCTGCATCCCGATGTTATATTGCATCCGGGCCGCGGTAGAAGGCAGGCGTATATCAATGACTACTATATAAACTCCCTCAACGCCATATATACAAGCCTGGAAGATTACGAAGACAGGCAGACTCTTGTAGAAATAGTCCTTGAGGCTTTCAGGCATGAGATAGAGCATATAAGAACTGAGAGAGCCCAGGCGCCGCCTCAGGACGAATCTGCCATCGACTCTCAAGCCCCGTCATACAGGGCCAGGGCTTTATTTACCTTAATACGCCGCGCTTATCTATCAGCAGGCGCGACGCCCGCATCACTCGCCGCCGTCGCTTCAAGGTTTTTCCGGGATCTAGACAAATTCTCGAACGCAATAGCTTACTACAAAGAATTCGTTACCGCTCACCCCAAGGCCGGCAAAGCCACGGCCCAGCAGGAAGTCGTAGAGTACCTCAATAAAAATCCCGAAATACTCGATGCCGCGCTCAGATTGCTGAACCAGTCCAACATGCACCTTATAGGCGCTACCGCTAAAACCATAGATATCTTGCGTCATATGCAGGAAGGCAAGATACAGGAATTCAGCATGGTCATACCATCCGGATCGGTAATGTTGCTGAATGTGCAGGACCGCCTTAGTGATGGTAGAGAGATAAACGGCAGGATGCGTTTCGACCGCTCCGAGTTGCCTCATAAGATGCGCATAGACGACCAAGCTCAGGAAGGGGTGGTACCGCTAGAGCCTATTGATGACCACATAGATGCATTAAGGCCTGAGATCGCCGGGAGAGACTATATTGTAATACCGCATTCAAATATATATTTTAACGGCCACTTCGTGATGTTTAAAGACGGTGTCATATATCATGCTGATGGTGAGTTTAATTCTAGAGGACTCAGCATGCATCCGGACTCAAGCGGCAGGCTTAAGACCAGGGAATATACATCGTTGGTCGCCTGGAAGACGCCATACGGTAGAATCACTATAGAAAGATTATTATTTATCAAAGGCGTAAAAGGCGCGAAAGATAAAGTCATATTAGCCGATTCCGGAGAAGATATAACCGATAAGGTCTCAGTAACAGTCTATGGCCAGCAGTTGGTGAAAGATGGCCGAGTCAAGACCGAAGACGAGACATTGGCTATGCGGGACGAATTCGACGATAACCTGCATCTCCAATTCCAGTATCAGTACAATATCCTGGGTATAGGCGCTAACGGCGAACTTATATTGCTTACAGTCGCCGGAGACAGAGAGAAGGGGCAAGGCAGGATGCCTTGGGAGATGGCTAGGCTGATCCGCGAGAAAGGCGCTATAAATGCCATACTATTATCTAACGGCGGTGATGCCAATATAAGGTTTAATGACGAGCTCGTCACCGCCTCAGCCGCAGGCAGGACCGGTACCGGCAGGTCTATGGCAAGGACCTGGTCTACATCAGCTCTGGTATTTGCCTTACCCAAGGCCGGCGAGTTGGCGCCGGCACCAGAAGCGCCTGTACAGGGCGGCGGTATCACGCTTAGGGGCGAACCAATATCTCCAGACCAGAATCTTTATTACACGAAGTATCTTGCCTTCCGCATAAAGGACAAGGCCAATCCGCCTACCATGTTATTCAATAGGCGCCAGGCTATAAAGCCTTTAGAAGGCGATATAGATATAGAAGTGGACTCAAGGAATCTCCCATTGCTCGATGCTATAAGACAGCGCCGCAGTGAACTTCCTTTTAAGATAAACCCTGCCGATGAGCAGGAGTTTGACGTGGTCATATTCAGAGAAGCCTCAGGCTCTACTATACATCCCGATATACTTCTCCATGCCGGCCGAGGCAGGAAACAGGCCTATATAAGCGACATTTATATACAAGCTCTGAATACGGTTTATGCGAGTCTCAAGGATGAGAATTTGAAGAAGGCTATGATAGATATACTTCTCGAGGCCTTCAGACACGAGGCCATGCACATAGAGCTCGAATCCGCCGGTATGCCTTCGCAACCTGAGAGCTTTATAAATTCAAGAGCCCCGTCTGCCCGCGCAAGGGTGCTATTACTCCAGATATACATGAACGAGATAAATAAGGTATCGCTCCTGGCAGCTAATCTGGATTCAAATCAGGCCCTTATATCGACTGTTAGGACTATTTTAAGGTTATTATCCTCAAGGCCTGAAGACCCTTCCAGTATAGTCCTGGAATACAAGAAGCAGATCCTCGACAAGACCCCGGATCCAAAGACAGGGAAGATGAGGCCTATCTTATGCAGGACTCCGGAGGACTATATACTGCTAAAGCGCGCGTTCCTTGAGCTAGCGCAGGAAGGCCGCCTGCCGCTTCGCTACAGGACATTCATAGGGCTATTCAGGCGCATACAGCCGGCTTCGAAAGAGATCTATGAAGACAGCATAGGATCCGATCTAAGGAAGTTCAGTAACAGCAGTGTAGGCATGTTGCCGGTGGAGCTTGATATAGACGAAGGCAAGAGCGACCTGACCGGAGTAGTGCTTGGGCTGAGGAAGGCACGCCAGAATAAGCAATGGTCTCATATCTTTGTCACCGACGCGGGTATGAAGACAAGGAACTATCTATTGACGCTGCTTAAGATATTCCAGGGGCGCCTCAGGGTATTGAATAAATCTTTCATGGAGATGCAGTTCGAGGCCCAGCTTGCGATCCTTGCACAGTTACCGGGCAGGGGCAAGAATTGGAAGACTATGGGTGGCAGTGACAACGACATAGCGCCATCCTACATGACAGTAGGAGGTAAGCACATTTCCGCTATACCAGCCGATGCCAAGGCATTATTCTTCGGTGCGCCGGCGCTGGTCCTGGGTAAAGATGACATGTCGCGCGCCGACAATCTCCGCGAGATAGTAGAAGACGCCAGGAACCTGAGGGCGCAAGGCGCAGACGAAAGCAAAATAAGGGCGTTATTCGAGTCCGCCAATTTTGGTCCCATCCTTGAACGCATAGATGACGCGAATCTTACCCAACTCGGCATACTCGCGGCCGACCCCCAAACCGGCCGTCTCATCGACTTCCTGGAAAAAGGCAAAATAGAAGAAATAATCGACACGGCCCTTAAAACAGACGGTACCTTGCTAATAAACACATTCCAACTTGCCTTTACGGCCAGGGAAGAAGGTAAGGACGGAGAGAACGGGGCCCTTGATGACCTGGAGGATCTATTCAACGTTCCAAGCGCTGTAGATAGCCCGGACGGTAAGAGGAAGTTGACTCTTCTTGAGGCTTACGGGTTCGGTTTATTCGACACCCTGGGCCAGGCCATGATGAGAAGACCCGTGGACGATACAGGCAAGGTAGACAGGACCAAGATACCAGCCACGTGGAAGAAGATAGCTTCAGACGAGGACCTCCAGAGAGTATACGACCTGGCCTCATCTTACGTCGCTAAATATCCTATATATGTAGTGAATCTGGGTGAGGGTTATATATGGAACGACGCCGGATATCCATGGACTTATCTGGAGACCGCGCAGAAGAGGGCCTTCGATCCGGAAAATAGAAAGAATGCCGGTTTGACGCCTGTAGACGAGAATGTCATGGAGTCTTATATAGATCCCAGGACGACCCTTGAAGTCATGTATAAGGATGGGAGAGTTGTGGCTCTTCCCGGCATGACAAACCCGCGCGATCTGGCAGACAGGGACAAGGTACTGCGGTTTATGAATAACCGTTTAAAGCAACTTAAAAATAACGGCGCCGATCTCTTCATATACAGGACTAATATCATAGGTAAAGGAGTTGTCAGAATAGGTAAGCATACTATACTATCTAATACAGTCATAGAGCTGGATAAGGGAGAGGTTTTGGCCTTCGGAGAAGATTACTACGTAGAATCGAGCGAATTCAAATATGCCGGTTCATTCGAAGGCGGCGAAGGGCTTCTTGTGGGGTATTTCCCGAATAGGGTGCTCAATTTTGACGAGGCTTATACGCACGTATCCTTGATTGATCAAGCAGGGCAACAAGTAGACGACATATATCGTCTAAGAGGCAATGTAAAGGATGAGAAAGCGCTTCCAGACGGGACAAAAGTCAACGATCTTGAGCACAGGAAAATAGCCGATACCGGAAAGAATTTCGACGCCTGGCAGCAGGAGACCAATCTTAAGGCCGAAAGGGCACGTGATGCCAAACTACATAAGATCGCGGGTCTGTATCCTATCATAAAAGAGATAGTGGGTAACTTTAAGCCCGGGACAGAATTCGACATATCGCAGATAATGGGCCACACGCTTCTAAGAGACGATAATAATACGCCAGTAATTTCGGCTAGCAATAAAGATGCGCGTTTTGCCGTTTACAATATAGTTACCATGCTGATCGACAGAGGTGAGATATCGGCCAGTGTTAAACTGCAAGACCCGGGCTTGTTCGTAGTCGAAAGCCCCGCTCCCATAACTTCCAGAGGGCAATTCTGGACAGGCATAGCAGTTTTGGCTTTGTCAGCTTACGTAGGTATTTATATATCTCTTAGAGCATCATCGAGTATTCCGCTATTTCTCTGTGTATACTACGGCGTGACAGTATCTACGGCATTCCTCCTTATTACGTATCCTAAGATAAAGAGGTTCGAGCAGACGCTGGCCGACGCGGGAGAAAAAGATAAGCTGCCTATCAGTTATAATCCTTTGAACGGCCGTGTCGACATAAATCCTATGCTTATAGATGAATACAATAAGATGGCCCGTTTCACCAGGATAATGATATGGGTCCATGAGAACACGCACTGGTTCTTACATGCCGTCTTAGGGATCAATTACAGCGACCATTCTTATCTGCACGAGATAGCCGCGAATACGGTTATGGCGCTGTCGCCTATAATAGCCGCGATAGCTATGATCATCGCTCCGGTATTTATAGTGCCTTACACTCTCTGGAAGACGTACCGTATTGCGGCAGCGGACAGGATAATAAAGAGTGAGATACGTTATATAGTATCCGGTGAAAATGATATATCTAAAGATGAGGCCCGCAATCTTCTTAACGCGGTAGTGCACGCCATGCCTCAGACTCATAAGAATATAGTCCGGCGTCATGAAATAGCCGGCCAGAAAGGCTTATCGGTAACCGAAAGGGCGCGTTTCCGAGAACAGCTTAACGATATATTGGATCTTTATAAAAAGACCAAGTCTAGCGAAGGAGTGAGTTCGAAGGTATTAAATCCTACCGTTACCGTAAAAGACGCAGCCGGCGGGCCTGTGATGGTCCCGGTAGGCCACACCGATATCATGCTTGTATCCAAGATAACTCCGGAAAGACCGAGCATAATAGGCGATGTGGGCAGGATACTTGAGGATAAGATGCTGGGAGTACAGTCTTCCATATCTACGCGTTTCGGGGATATAAATATAACCATACTGGAGGTCACGCGTAACGGCGAAGTCCTTGAAGAAGACGAAGTAAGAGATTTGGCCATGGAGTTCTCCATAAGGTTCGAATCGGATCTGGGTAAGATATCGAGATTAGAGGATCTTACGCCTGATATGGCAAAGCCAGTCAATCGTTATGTGGTAGAGCCTGTGATAGACATCCTCGGCGATATAGATGAGCCCAGCGCCAGGGATGTGCTCGATCAATTATTGAGCACGCAGTCTATAAGGGCGCCTCCATTCGCGCTATTGAGCAATAATTACGGCCTGCGCGCCAAGTTAAAAGAGGCTGCGGGTACTTTCAACGAACGCACAAACACAATATTCCTGCATGAAGACCTGCTATCCGAGAATAACAGGCTCTTCGTCCCCACTCTTATAAAGCTTGCGATTGAAGCGTCTATCCCGTCCGGAGTAGGGCAGGATGAGATAGATATGCGTGTCCGCGCGGCGCAGGAGAAATATCTGGAATATAGCTATAGGCCGGAAGTGATGGGTAAGAGGATAAATAGTTTTGTCGGGTCCCGAAGAGGCGATATGTTCAGCGATAGGTCATCCAGACAAAACGTAGATGCTATCATAGACGAGCTGAATTCGCGAGAGACCCTTACTATGGAGAAAGAGATCGACGTTGCCCCGCTTGCCATAGTGGAAGACTTCCAGGATAACGGAAAGGCCATAGACGCGCTTTTATCCGGCGAGTTATGCCTCCAGATGCCTTTTGCCGGCCAGGCAAGCCGCATGTATGACTCGCTTAAGAAGGCTCTCAAAGAAAGAAGGGATGCTCTCGAGGCGGCGGGGGTGCCTATAAACGAAAAAGATTTCGAGATAAGCCCCGACGAATCCAGGATAGCCAATATAGATATATGGGATATAGCTTTAAGGACCGGTCTTATATCTGAGATACCACCCTATGCTCAGAGGATAAATGTAGGCGAGAGAGCGATGCTGGCGCTTGAGCAAGGGATATTCAATCTGGCGAGGACCCATAATCTATCGGATGACGACGTAAATAAGATATTCGCCAACCTGAAGCTTGTCGTTAATCTATCGGATGATATCGCCTCCCAGATACACGAAATGTTCATGTCGCCAAGCAAGCTCTCCGGCAGGCCTTTCTTCGGGCTCAACCCTGAGAATGTGGTATTCGTCGATGGCGGATATGGGGTCGCATACGAGTTCAACGACAAGGGAGAGCTCGTCCCCACAGAGAATCCGGACAAACAGAAAGTTACATGGAATCACGGTTTCGCGTTTGCCGAACTCTTCTGGATAAAGGGGCCAAATGCCTATACGCTTAAGGTAACCGAAGGTCCGGCCGGCCAGCCTGTCGCGGAAAAGGTTGGACTGGAGCTTCCGGCTATGAAATATATATATTCGAGAGGCGGCCGTACAGGTTGCATACACAGGATAAACGATCTTATATTGCTGCATCCTGCGGGAGCGCTGGATGTCCAGATGTTCGGTTCTTATCTTAATCTGCGGCAGAGAGAAGGTATAAACGCATTATTTGAGATGATGGCCAATCCCACCAAGACAAAGGGCGGACTTGCATTGAGCCGCGATAAGAAGCATCTTACGTTATGGGAAGGCCTTGCCGCAAAGCACCCTGTGCTGAAGGCCGTGATAGAGAGGCTTAGTAAAAAGGAAGAGCAGGCCACAGGCGGCAGAAGGGGAGTGCCTTATAACAGGTTATACGGGTATTACGACATAAAAGATACCCTGGATGCTCTTATATCAGAAGAGATGACGTTGCCTTTGTCGCAGGATAGGGATATACCAGGTATGGTAGCGCCCGAGATACCTACGGGAGACCTTACATGGTTAAAGGGGATGAAAGCCTACGCAGCCCTCAGAAGAAATGATATCCTGATAAGAGAAGGCATTCTGCCTAATTCGACTATCGATCTCCATGGTAATCCTGTCCCCATATATGACGGTACCGGTGCCATAATACACGACTTCAAGACATACGCAAATTTCGACGATGCTCACAAAGTGGCTATGGCGCAGGATAGGGATGACTATCTCGGCCTTATCCGGTATGCAAGAAGAGCCGCCATAACCTCCAAGGGTCAACTAAAGACTGCCGGGCTGACAAGCGCCGCGGGGCTTATGGGTATGGGCGGCGCTTATCTCTCGGGGTCACCGCTACTTCTAGTTCTGGCTGGTTATGCATTACTGGCATCGCCTGTATTCTTATTCGTTACTTATCGCGCTATACGGAATCTGGAAGATGTCCTCGCCTCTAAACAATCGAGATTGGAAGCCGTGACTCCAGGCGAGAGGGCGCCTCCGGTAAGATACAACCCAGCCACCAATAATGTGGAGATAGACCCTCTGGTGTCCAGGGAATACGAATCGCTTTCCGGCTTTACCAAATCTCTAATATCCGCGCACGAGAATGCGCACTGGTTCCTGCATACAAAACTTGGCATAGAACCCGGTAGATCCGACCTGATCGGCCAGATCCACGAGATATTTGCCAACGCTACCATGGTATTTACTCTCGCCCTGACTTCGCTTGCCGCCCTCTACTCATACGCGTCAGAAATAATATTACCTTCTTCCATGAGATCGGATCGTTACGCCTTCGTCTCGATCGTGCCGGCATCTGTCATGCTGGGAAGCCTCGTTCCTACCGGTATGTGGATAATACCGGCATTTCTTATCTTGTCGCCTATCGTGATATTCGCCGTCTGCGTTATAAACGGAATCCCCACCGACGTAGCTATCACCTCTGTATGGGGAGGCATCAAGCACATAGTTACTTACATGAAGATAGGGAAAGCTATAGATACATTGTCGGATGGAGACGAAGACATATCGCTATTCCTGAATACGGTGGTCAACTCCATGCCTATAGGCCACAGGAATATCGTCAATGACCAGCCGGAGAGATTCACAAAGCAGCTTACCGAAGTAGTGGATTCTTATAAAGAAGTAAAGAAGACCGGCATCCCAAGCATAAAGATATCAAACCCGCCAGAAGTGGAACGAACAGACGTTATGCTGGTATCGGAAGAAAGGACGGGCCTGATAGCCAGTCTTGGGGAAGTAATAAGGCGTAACGGCGCAAGCATAGTATATACCCCGAATCATACCATCTTTAACGGGGTCAGCGTCATAATATATGAGATCAATAAAGACGGCAAACCTTTAAGCCAGGAGGATATCGACGCGCTCCAAAGAGACATTATAGGCATGACCCTCCCGCCCCCGGCGCTTCAATCACCGGTTATGAAGAAGAGTATAACCGGTATAATATGGGAAGCGGTCGATTCGGAACTCGCCGAACTTAGAGGGACCCACCCAGGCCTTATCATCGATAACGACGTGGAAAAGACCAGGAACGCATATTTCAGGCTGGCGGCAAAATTGAAGCCATCTTACAGGCTTATGCTCGATGTGGTAGATGATTGTCCTTATGAGATACGCCTGAAAATGCTGCAGATACTTAACAGGATATCCCAGGCGCTCAATATGGAAGGTGACAGGGCTGTCGCCGAGCCAGTCAGGATAAATGACGAGTTGAAGGCCATAAGAATAACATTTGCCATGGATATAGCGAATCTGACCAACTTCTGGGTCGGGCTCAGCACGGCCGATCTGAAGATGGGCCCTGATGGCAAGTACAGGGAATTTACAAAGGAAGAGATATTGAGAAAACTTCAGGAAAAGGCCAGGGCCTATATGAACGGCATGGTCAAATATTCCGCGGAATACAACGATTTCTCAAGATATTTCTACGGTGACGGCACCGAGCAGTATCCCGGTCTTCTTAATATAGTAAGGGATCCGGAAAGATACGGAGATGCATGGGCCATCAAAGTCGAATCTTATCCCGGCCGTAGGCGGGAGGCGCGTTGTTCATATAACGGCGCCCAGACACTCGCCGAGGGCAATTCCTACTTCGTGCCGTATTTCGATAAAGAGAGCACCGACAGGTATCTGTTCATAGCCAGGGGTGCGGGCAGCGTATTCCAGTCTTTCTACCTGACCCGCCAGTTGAATAACAGGGATGTGAACGGTTATATGTTCTTCATATCCAGAGATACGGTGAGCGAATCTTTCAAGGGCAAGATAAATATGCAGATCAACCGCTTGGCCGGGCTATTGGAAGATCCCGACAATCCGGATTACGAAAATATACCGAAAAACTATGAAAACCTCGAACGCCTTATGATGGAGTATCTTGCCGGGGAATACGCAAAGGGCGGGACTACCGCCAATGTATTGGATGCTATCTATGAGCAGGCTAAGAACGCCGGAGTGCTCGACGGATTGAGATCGGGCGACGAGCTGTGTCTTGTGGATGAGTTGGCCGACGGATCTTTCCTCTTTACGGCGAAGTTCATCATAGAGAAGAAGACGGCCGAAGAAGGCAGGCCCATAAAGGTGCGGTTCTTCGTAGGGCAGGCCAGGAGTCCCGATGTCCTTGCGGTAAACGATTTCCCGTCATTAAGTGTCGGAGACCTGATGAGAGATTTCGGTCTTACCAGAGAGCGCGCCCTGTCGATAATCGACAGCGTATCCGAAACAGCCGACAATGTCCCGCATTCACTACGAGCCGCTCAGGTCGCTCTGCCGATACTGAGACCGGAGGTTCCGATAGAGGTAGAAAGCTACGAGGTTCTTATAGGCGCGTATATGAGAGCTCTTTTGAATTATAACGCAGTGGTCAATTTTCAGAACAGGGTGATGAACCAGGATGTCTTGGTAGGTATACCTACGGGTGTGATGACAGATGAGGAGATAGAGGACCTAAAGGCTATAATCACAAGCGGCCATCCGGGCCTAGATATAGGCTTCTGCGACATACAGGAGAATAGCGTTGATGCGCTTTCGAAGGTCATGCATGCGAGAAAGGCCAAAAAAGGAGTCATAGTTGATACTCCTTATGATACTGCAATACCAAACTTAAATACCTATCTCGCGAGCCTCGGCCGTTATGGGCAGATCACCTCCATAAAATTACCGCGCAAGCCGGAAGCCGGAGTTACCGAGGTTGCACGGCTTAAAGGCGGGAAGTTCGTTATAGGCGTATCCAGGGGAGGGGATAGGATAGTCGTAGAGGAAGCCATGAAGGATAATCCTATTTTCGGCCAATATCTAAGAAGTGGCATGGCTACCATTACGGTATTTACAGAAGGGGTGGAGGGCTTTAATAAAACGATAGCGGAAGACGGGTGCAATGGCGTATTTATAGACAAGAGCTTGTTCGAAGACGAGAGCACTGATATGAAAGATCTCATAGACAATATAAGCATTGACGCCGGTGAGATATTGGTGAGCAATACTACCCTGGAGGAATTGCAGAATATATTGGCGGAGTTAAAATATACCCTTGAGGATATCGACAGGTATAATCTTGACCAGGCCTACAGAGATCAGATGGGTCCCGAATACGGGTCTATCATAGCCGCCAAAGTGTCGCCTATAATTATGAGGGCCAAGATTCAGATGGAAGAGCGTAAGAGCGTAATACGCTCTACATATAACGGCATGGCTATGCCGAAGGTAGTGGCTCAAGGCTCCGTTATCGCTACGACAGAGAAGGTGGCGGAGCAGGATCCGTTCTTTGCCGATAATATGAAGAAGGCGAAGGACCTTGGCGTGAAGAACGTATTCATATACGGCGATAAGATCGCCTCGCTTGAAAGGGCGAAGGCCTTTGTGAGGGCGTCGGGTTACGGAGACGTCTCCGATATAGTCTTCATAGATAAGAGAGGCCGCACATATCAGGATATAGTTGCCCTCGCGGCCGATGAGACAAAGGCAGCTATAGCCAATATAGGGATAAGGGCCGCCGCGAACGAGATCGGCATGCCTTCGGGCGACAGTAAGTTCCTCGAGGTGCAGGCTTACAAAAAAGACGGTCAGCCGGTAAGGATGAGGGACAGGGACGGGACAGAAGTGCTCCTTACGATGAATACATATCAAGTGCTCTTGGCTATAGTCAGTAAGCCCGGAGCATCGAGCGCGGAAGAGTTCGGCATACCGGGGCTTAAGATAGAAGGTAACAGATTCATCTATCTGCCGCCCGCTGAACCCAGAGATATAACCGGCGACTACGAAGCGTATAAGACGATGATCGAGCTCATATCGTCCGCGGCGTAATCATCGTTATTTGTCATTGCGAGGGCACGAAATTATTCTTTCGTCATTGCGAGGGCACGAAGTGCCCGAAGCAATCTAAAAAAAGAGATTGCTTCGTCACATGAAATAAAAAGATGGTTCCTCGCAATGACGGACGGTATTAGCTGTTCTTTAACGATAGACAATTAATGAAATTATCCGTTCTTTAACGAACTACGATCTATGAACGACGATATTACCCCACCCCGCTTCCGCCATTGTAAAGCGTAAGCGAGGGTATCCGTCTTCGCTTCTTTGGGGGCTCTGCCAAGCGGCTCCCTTAGGAGCGAGGACGGGCTTTTTCCGCTATCACAATCTTTTAAGGGCGAGGTGGAATCCCGCCCCATTCTTCTGGATGTCGCGGTGGGATAAAGCGAAAAGCGTAAAGTGAGAGGTTCGAAAGAATCGCATCTGCGTCATTGCGAGGGCACGAAGTGCCCGAAGCAATCTAAAAAAAGAGATTGCTTCGTCGCCTGAGTTTGGCGATAGCTCCTCGTAATGACAACAGGTTAGGGAGAAAAAAGACAGAAGGACTTGCATTGATTTAAAGCAGTAGCTGTGATAAATTATATAGTAGAATTTGATAAAAAATGAAACTAATATGCATAGGTGTAAGCTAAAACGTCAGAGTAGCAAAAATTGTATCTACTCCGCCAGACTGAATGGCTCGAAAATCGGTCTGGCGGTTTTGTTTATAGATTTATAAAGACTAGCGGAAGCGTAAAACGTAATGCGCAAAGCGGGGTTAACAATGACAAATGACAAAATTCAGCCTGTCATTGCGAGGACTTCGAGCGAAGTGAGAAGGACGAAGCAATCTAAAAGAAAGAATTAAAGTGCAAGATAAGCGCGGATATGTATATCTGATGACCAATAAAACGAACAGAGCTATCTATGCAGGGGTAACGAGTGATTTGGTAAAACGTGTTTACGAACATAAGGAAAAATCAGTAGAAGGCTTCACCAAGAAATACAACATTACGAAGCTTATTCATTATGAGATATTTGATAGCATTAAAGATGCTATAGAGCGGGAGAAGAAAATAAAGGGCGGTTCACGGGCCGATAAGTTAGCATTGATTAAGAAGTCGAATCCGGACTTCAAAGATCTTTACAATACTATACTCTGAATTGTTATTGAGTAATACGATTTCTTATTTGTCATTGCGAGGCCCGAAGGGCCGAAGCAATCTAAAAAATAGATTGCTTCGTCGCCTGAGTCTAGCAATAGCTCCTCGCAATGACGAAGAGAAGATTTTCATTTATTTGGATTTTGAAATTTGTAATTTGGATTTAACAAAACCAAGGGGTCTATAATGATCAATTTCCGTTCCCACTTCGCTATTAAAGTCATCTCCATCATTCTCATCGCCGCTTTTCTCTCTCTTGATATCAGTTGGGCGCATCCGGAAGACGGCACGCCGCGCCAGCCTTCCGCCTCGACCTTGGCGCTTCCATCGGTAGGCCAGACTCAGCCGGTCAACGAATTCGCCGCTGAACTTCAGGCATCGGTGCTCGCGGAGAGGGGGCTTGTAGTAGCTATATACGACATCGCCAAATACCTGATGGGCGACGATCTTCACAAGATAGGGCAGCTCCCGGAACAGCATATCGAAGGAGCTCTTTTTAGGCGCCTTAAGACATACAGGGCGCTATACGGCATCGACCTTTCCCATGTAAGGTTTAAAGACGGCGTTATCACCATGCTTTACAACCCGCCGGATGGCAAGAAGTCTCTCATATATATCTCCGAGAAAGATAATCTCGCTATAAGGGAGCTTGCAGGATACGACTGGGTGATCGGGGACAAGTACGCAGTGAAGGTCCTGCCGGAGGATTATGACGAACGTGAGACGCAAGACGCAAGACGTAAGACGTCTGTGGCGGGGTCCGTGGAAGAACGTGAGACGTTAGACGTAAGACGTGAGACGTCTGTGGAAGAACGAGAGATGGGGGATGAAGGAGATCCCTCGCTTCACTCGGGACGGTTTGCTGAAGAAGCCGATGGCAAATCGAGAGAGACGACTGTTGAAGATCGCAAGACGCAAGACGTAAGAGGTGAGACGTTAGACGTAAGACGCGAGACGTCTAGTCCGTCATTGCGAGGAGTTCCGCCGGAGGCGGAACGACGAAGCAATCTAACAGACGATAAGCAAGTCACAATCTCCGAACCCATAGCCCAAGTAAGCCACCAATTAGCTCCAGAAAAGACTATAAGTATTCGGAAGATAATCGCTTCCTCTTTAATTATGATGCTCGTGGCCTTGCCGGCATTTGCTGAGGGGGTAACCGGTATAGATATGTGGTCGGTCAAATTTGTGATGACCTTAGTTATAAGCGTATTTTTAGGGGCAGGTATAGGTGGTCTTTTGGCTTTCTTATTCTTGGGGCTACCGCTTATGGCGTCGCGTTCATTTTCTCAGATAAAAACGGACGACAGCGTATCCACCGCGCAGCCTACCGTGGTCCGCATTGCCGATGACTTTAAGGAAGTCAGTGGCCTTGGCGGTAATATTCCGGTAGCTTTTGTCGTGAAAGGCGTTAATTCGCCGGAACTTAAGGCAAGAAGGATCGGGATACATAAAGATACGGGTAAGCTTTACGAGCCAGCAAGGCCGATAAGCGAGCCCACCTCTTTATTTATTATGACTGTAAACGATATCGCGGAGACCTCCAGAAGTCTATGGGAGATATCCGGCGTTGAGCCGAGGGATATCGCCGTACGCGATGACGTCATAGCCGTAGTCTTTTCGGAAGAGATAATCATTATCGATACATCTACAAAAGAGATTAAAAAACGCATCAGGAACCCGGAATTTAAACTGTTACACACGGTTAAGTTTCATCCTGCCGATCCAGGATTAATATTGGTTGCTAGCACCGGCTTGGACCGTATTCTCGAAGTAGATATCGTATCAGGAAATGTAGTTTACGAATGGCTGGCATGGGAGAACGGGTATGGCAAGAATAAATTCGGCATGACGCTTACCGAAAAAGACCGGCCTATCGCGGGTTTTTCGGATACTACAGTGCTATCAAGGGAAGAATATATTAGGAGATTTGAGAATAAGGTCAGAGAAGATCTAAAGCCCGGGCAGGACTACCGTGTTGTCATAGATATAAGTAAGGTCGATTCGCCGGTCGGCCTGGAAAGAGCTTTCTATGGCGCAGGTCCGAACTGGGCCGATTACGGCCGTGATGGGAATACTATAATGGCCACTCTTTTTGATCCGGGCCAGCTTATCGAGATAGAGAAGGCTACGGGTCGGACGCGCATTGTATTGAAAGACCTTAATAAACCGCATGGGGCGATCTATTATAACGGAGGATATATCCTGTCCGATAGCCAGAACGGCCGCGTAATTCTCCTGGATAAAGATTATAAAGTGGCGAAGATATATGATTTCTCGGGATTGCCGTTTGTCAACGGAGATAATTATGTAGTTGACTGGCTCCAGAATTCGTATCCTATCGGCGATGGCAGTCTTATTGCGACCGTAGATGGGCGCCGCGCCGTGATCTATGTTTGGGATCCGGACAGGAAAGAGTATGCGTCATATCCTTACCGAAGCGACTGGCTTGTACAGTCAGTTTTATCTATTAATGTTAAGCCGTTTCTTAAAAAAGGCGAAGGCTCTGCGGTCCCCAACTCGGAAAAAACAGGACTAGACACCTATCCACCGAATACCACAGTGCCTGCTGAAGCGGTTATTGATCAGGTCCCGCTGCTTGATAGAACGTATGAGAATATGCCTGCCTTGATAGACGGAACCGAACTGGATAGATTAGATGGAGCGCGGAAAACGGCCGTCGAAAACCTTACTCGGATAATGCAGGGTGGGGAAGGCGATATGGAGAAAGCGATCGATGAAATTAGAACTATAGATTCCGGAATCGACCGGCTTTTTGAGGATACTTCTAATATTATCCGAAATACGAACTACGAACAAGATCCCTCGCTTCGCTCGGGACGATTTGCTGAAGAAGTCGATGGCAAATCGCGAACGACGAAACTTCCTGTTCTTCTTATCGCCACGACCGCCGCCATGCTCGCCTCAGCTTCGGCGTTTGCAGGCGAAAGCACATCAAATTTTGGCACAAAGACATTATCATCAATCATCCATGAGCTTTTTGCAGCGCATCCTTTGGGATTCGTGGTTGTCGCGTCGATGGCAGGGTTGGCGCTGGGTACCGCCGCGTTCTTTATCATATGGCGTTTATTTTTCCCTGTGCGCTGGCATATGTGGCGGCTTGGGAGTTATGAATACGGAGTTCCTGCGAGGGCGGAAGAGGCGCTTGTATTACTCGGAACGCGCGCTACCCCGCGTTTATTGGCCGGGCTCTCAAGCCGGAATAAAGAGGTTGTAGTTTCATCTTCGCGTGTTTTAGGTAAGATCAAAGAAGTGAGGGCTATTGCCGCATTGATATCGAATCTTGATTCCCGGGAACACGCGATAAGGCGGGCTTCTGCCGAAGCTCTGGCCAATATAGATGTGCCGGCTGTCCAGGACCTCATAAAATGTTTTGCGGCGCAGAACGAGTATAAGAGGCAGCTCGCGGCATGGTCGCTGGGCGAGATAGGCGATTCGCGGGCTGTTATCCCCCTCGTAGGATTACTGAAAGATCCGGCAGAGGGCGTAAGGAAATCGGCCGCGGAGGCGCTTGGGAAGATAAAGGATCCGCGCGCCCTGGAAAGCCTTATCGGTTTATTGGCAGAGGTTGAATTACATCAGACGGTTGTCACCGCGATAATCAATATTCAGGATCCTCGCAGGGAGACGCTCCTTATTGCCGCTTTGAAGAACGCGGATGAGCATATACGCGCCGGCGCGGCGACCATACTCGGCAGGGTAAAAGCTTCCACAGCAGTTAAGGCGTTAGAGCCTTTAATCCAGGACCCGTCAAAGGCGGTCCGCGGTAAAACTGCAGAGGCATTAGGCGCCATAGGGGACAAGAAAGCCGCCCCTGCCCTAGTAGTAGCCCTGTCAGATTCGGATACCGTTAACCGCAGGATAGCGGCGGATTCGCTGAAAAAATTGGAATGGAAACCCGTAAATAAAGGTGAAGAGATAGCGTATGCGGTCGCTACCGGTGACTGGAATAAGCTGGGTGAAGTGGGGGCACCGGCTATACCGGCATTAAAGACTCTACTCTCTGATGAGGATGCCAATACACGTAAATCAGCTGTGCAGACTTTAGGCGCGATAAAGGATCGATCCGCGTTTGAGCTTATCAATGACGCGCTTACCGACCCCGATAAAGGTGTAGCCAACGCAGCCGTAACGGCGCTAGGCGAATCCGGCGACATCCGCGCTGCGGAGCCGCTTATAGCCATATTGGCCGATAAATCCTCCCGGTTAGACCGCGCCGCCGCCGCGGCGTCTTTAGGAAAGATAAAAGATGAGCGTTCGGTCATACCATTGTTAAGTGGGGTGGGCGACACCGATAGCAGGGTCAGGTCTGCGAGTGCCGGGTCTCTTATTGCCATAAGCAACCCGCTCCTTGCTTCTATGGTCCCGTATCTTTCGCATGTCAAGGAAGGTTCGCGCACATACGGTTATAGTGACGATTATGCGGTTATGACCTTGCAGCAAATAGAGCTCGTAACATCTTTCATAGAGGCGGCCCAGGCTGTCAGGGCCGAATATATCCCGCCCAGTACACATGAGGAGGAAGAGGAATATTATGATGTGTACGGTAGCCCAATGCAGTATAGCAATACTGTGCTTGATAAACCTGCGCAGCTTGTGCTCAGGTTGGGCGGAGCGTCTTCGCTGCCTGAGGCAGTGCATGACCGTGTGGCCGAAGCCATACGTACGGGAAGGCTCGCTCCCGAATACGCACCGGATGTAGCTCCTTGGGAACTGGACGCGGGGACTTTAGACCTGTCGCGCGAAGGAATGGTAATACGGAGCATCAGGTCCATTGCCGATATCCTTAAGACCAGGAGCTGGATGTGGCATAGTATTGCCGACAGCAAAGATAAGACCGATAAGGCCGTTTCAAAAATACAAATTATCCGATCCAAGATCCCGGCCGTCGTCGCTACCCTATACGAGAATGGGATGATTTCCGCGGATAAGCCCCTGGTTTCTATATATCTGATGGGTAGTTACGCATGGTCCGATAGCCCTAACGATATAGATATAGTAGTAGTCGTGGATGGGGAAAAGGAGTTCACCCGCATTGCATCATCCAAGCTTAAGGTAACCGCCAAAGAGATCGCTCCGGGGCTTGAGGCCAATTACGAAGTGGTGGGGCTTGAAACACTGAAAAAGGCGGCGAGGGGCGAGAAACTACCGATGGCCCAGGTCATAAGGAGAAAACTTACCGCATATTCGGGAGCGATTCCTATTTCAGGCGTGGATATATTCAGGCGTACGTTGCCGCCTTTAGATAACTACAGGGTTTTAGGCGAGGACCTTTTTGTAGATGCCCAATTCGCCAGATGGGAAGAGATAAAAGGCGACGCAGCTAAGGTTGAGGCTAAGAAGAGATGGCGTCTCTCAGAGATAGAAGCACTCAAAAAATGGCTCGAGACCAGAGGTCGCCGGTCCACACCATCCTTGCGGGCGCATTCTTTTATTCCTTTCCTGTTAGGCGGCCTCGCCGCCATGCTCGCGTCCGGATTGGCAGCTGCGCAACCGTCGTATTTCGGAGGTCCTTCCATGGGAGGGCATATGCCTCTTCCGGCAGGTCCTACCGGCACGCTCCCGATACAGGTCACACCTTACGGTGCGCCACTTTTAAGTTTAGGACAGCTTTTCATAGATGGCATAATCGTTACAGCCATAGTCTTTTTGGCGAGCGCCATTATATGGCTCATAGCAAAGAAGGTATTTAAGCGCGATATAAATCCTGCCAAAGTTGGCGTCCCGGCAGTTGTATTTTTAATGGCGCCTTTTCATCCGGTCAGCTTCGGGGTAATCGTAGCGAGCTTTGCGTATGGATATCTAGATAATTACCGTCCGACTCTTTCCAGGGTAATGCTTAAAGCCGTCTCCTATTTCAGAGATCATAAGTTTTTGGGCCTGACCGCATATCTATTCCTAACAGTTCTCGCGACCGAATATTTTTCTTACTGTTCGGGCTTCTGGCTACCTCTGGCGGGACTTTCTTTGTTAAATATCGTTATGGGAAACGCTTTTAAAAGAAGCGTAGGAGAAGTTTCTCGAATGGAAAAGCCTGTATCGGAGGCATCTTCTGGCGAAAAACCCGGACTTGCGAATAAAACTGCACGTAAAGATATCGGGATGCCAAGGTCAGGCGAAAAAATATCCCATCCTCAGGCGCTTAGGCTTGTTAAAAATTGGCGTTCAGTTGAGGGAGATAGACTAGCAGCTTCAGTAGAGGTTTTGGGGCAATCTGGTGATAAGTCTGTCATGAAACTTTTGTCTCCGCTTGCCGAATCCGGGAGCAGTTTTGTGTACAGGGCATTGATAAGGGCGTATCAAGATCTTGGCGCCACGCGGGAAGAATTGTTCCAGCTTCATAAGGATGTATTGTTGAAATACTACACCTCCGGATATGTTGCTGAGGAGGTAGTCGTAGAGCTCGGTAATTTCGGCGATCCGCGAGCTATCTCATTACTGGAGCAGTATATAGATCATGGTAACTTTGCTAATGGGTTATATAGTGATGTGGAAAAACCAATCATAGATGCGGCAAAAAAACTTGGAGCCGATGATGGCTTATTAGTCGAATTACGTACACGCATTACTGAAAAATGCATCATTCATCTTAGAACCAGTTTTCGCGCCGCTGCGATTAAAGCTCTTGAAAGCGATGTGTGCGCTTCTATTCTCGTATCTATGGGACATGATCTGCAGGAGCTTATAGACAGCACAATGCCGGATTATGTTGTAGGAGCATTGGAGAGGATAGAAAGCGATAAGGTTCATAATCAATGGGGGGTTGGGTACGAGAAAGAACGTATAGCGGAAGCCGTTAAAAGGGTTTCGGACCCGGGCTTGGTAAAAAGCATTCTGAATACCCTTAATGTTCTTGATGGCAACGATGCGAATATTACGTCATCTCAGATGGACGTTATTAAGGAATGCTTGAAGAATGGGTATGATTTTACTGTAGAATATGTACCGGCAAAAACTCACGAAGAAGAACAGGAAGAGTATGACGCTTATGGTAATTCATATGGTTCAACTACTGTAACGATAACAGATGCCCCCGCCGTTCTTAATGTAGTGAAAGGGCAAAAGCGAAACAAGGCCGGGGACGTTCCCCAGAACGGTATGGAAGATCGAGGGATGAGGGACGAAGGACGAGGGACGACTAAGAATGGGCCGGGCACGGCCGGCAAACTCGACATACTCCTCGTCGCCATGCTCGCCTCCAGCGGCGCATGGGCAGACGGTATCGCGACAAATATCGGCGCAACTAAAATATTATCAACTTTTTATTTTGCGATATCATCGCATCCGTTTATAACTTTCATGTTTGTTGTACCGGCCATAACAGGGGTAATCGCTGGCCTATATTCACGCAGGCCGCATGACTCGGAACGCAATGATCTTGCTATGTGTCTGGGATTGTTGCCATCGCTATTATTTTTGGTAATTAACTTCACAATCGCCTGCGCCACGTCTCTTCAAACTTCGCATAGCGGATTCGAGGTAGTTTTCAGCTACATAATCGGAATCTTCCCCGGTTTTCTTAGCGCTTGTTTAATGATGCTTCCTGTCATCGCCACCTTTTTCTTAATGGCCGGCATTACCGGTGGGAAAAATTGGCTTCATCATGAAGATCTAGTACGGAATTCGTACGAAGATAACAACAACGACACCGGATATTCTGACTACAGCGATTCTGGGTACTTTGACGCTTATAGTGGCGGAGGAAGTTCTGCGGGATATTGGGTTCCGGCCGAAGGAGCCGAAGAAGAGATCAAGGATGCTCCCCAAGAGGAAACGGCTACTGCGGAGAAACCCGAATCTCCGCAAGGAAAAAGCCCGGGTATAACAGGCACGCTCGGCATCTTCCTCGCCGCCATGCTCGCCTCCGGCTCGGCATTTGCGCAAAGCGGGTCAGAAGCATTCAACTTCTCGTGGTTTTCAGTGACTCCCAGAACGTTTTTATTAGTAATTGCCGCATTGGTACCATCTTACATAACATGGCGAATATTAAGTTATATCTTGGCTGACAATTCCGGGGTGGTATATCAGGAAGATCGCGCCACAAGATCAAAGAAGATTGCCATGAAAGTTATGATGCGGTTAGCGGTTATATTTCTTGCAATATCCGGTTTATTCAGCATATTGCCCAGCCATCGAGCGGGCGATGTGGATGTCAAAGAGAACGCAGGTGATATCGCGGCCCGGATCAGCGAAGCCACAAAATATTATACGCAGGGAGAAAGGGCTTTCGAGCAAGATAGATATAATGACGCTTTAACCGCGCTTAATAAAGCCATAGAACATAATCCGGATTTTGATCTAGCGTACAATTTACGAGGAATATGCCATTTAGCGCTGGGCAGAGTGCCTGGAGCGATATCAGACTTTATCAAGTCATTAGAACTCAATGGCCGGAACGATACCGCTTATAAAAATCTTGTGGCTGCATGCGGCATCTTAGGTCTGGATCATCCAAAAGCTATATATAACTTTACCAAAATTATAGAATTTAATCCCAACAATCCCGATGCTTACAATAATAGGGGGACATGTTATTTTGTGGCGGGCAGGTATCCGGAGTCATTACGAGACTTTTCCCGCGCTATAAGCATAGACCCAGGTTATGTTAATGCGTACAAGATGAGGGGTAGTATATACTTTGACATATTAAGGGATTATCCTAGGGCTATTCAGGATCTGACGAAGGTTATTGAGTTGAGCCCCGAGAATGAGATCGAAGCATCTACTTATAATAACCGTGGTTTTAGTTACGTGCAAGGGCCAGGCCTACTAGGTCTCGCGCTGTATGATTTTAATAAAGCCATAAAGATCGATCCTAACTTTGCAAACGCATATTATAACAGGGGACTTTTATATTTTGCTATTAATATGGAAGACGAGGGCGAAAGAGATCTTAGGCATGCGGCCAAGCTGGATCCGAGACTAAGACCTATGGTTGATGATGCGTTGAAAGGCTTCAAAGCCATCGCCAACGCCCCGGCGGAAAGAAAAGATGCCGGAAGTTCGGGTAATTTACGAGGCCTTGCTCCAATGATCGCGTTCTTAACCGCGGTATTTATCGCCGGCTCGGCTTCAGCGCAAGCCGCGGGACCGTTTACGGAATCCGTCCAGCCGGTGATCTTAAATCTTTCATTTGCGGCACTCAAAAATTTTACATTTAATCATTATGTCATCTTCGGGGTTAGCGTCTTTCTGGCGGTTCTGATCGGGGTTATTATCTATCAATATATTGCAGACGCCTCGAGTTCGTCCAGATCTGCCTCTAAAGGTTACGGTCTCATAGAGTTGTCGCTTAGGATGCGCCACCTTGTAGCCAAGGAAGCCACCTTTTCTAATACCGCGTGGGAGGTCGCCGAAGGCATAAAGCCCATGTCGCCTGAGATCGAAACGGCTGACATCTGGGCGCTCGCCGGATCCGGTGAGGAGAAGGCTTTTATTGACGAGCATACTTTTTCTGTAGAAGAGAATAACGGTATTACAGATAGAGTGGGCTATGTAGCCGAAACCGAGTCCAAGTGGGTTAGACCGGCCGGTCCCATACTATGCGTTTGTAATTCTAATTACAACAGAAGTCCCGCCATGCAGATGGTCCTTAACCATCTCATAAATAAAAATGAACTGTCTAGATATATGAAGGTGAGCTCCGGCGCGGCCGGCGATCAAAGCGAGCTCGGTTGGGGGGCTACAAATGCTCCTCTTGCGGAGGCGTTCCGTCAAGAGTTCGGCGAGGAGCCGGTGAAAGTAGATTCAAGGCCCGCTACGCTGGAAGAGGTGCGAGAGGCTGCCGTAATAATATTCGTAAACAAAGGATTGCAAGCCACCCTGGAAGCGAGATTCCCGGGAGAGCTTAAAGATAAGACTGTCATCATATTGGATGAGGTTGCCGAGGCGGCCGGTATCGCGGAGCCTCAAAACGCTCCGTCTAAAGATGCGGCCATATTGAATAAGGTAAGACGGACGATAGAGAAAGTCATATGGCCCGGACTTTTTGTAGAGATCGGTAAAGCCGGTAGCGTCTCTGATAGCGGCCTTACTTCACGCAGGACATTTGTAAATATTATGTTGGCATCCCTGGGTTTGCCAGCCCTGCTCGGGCAGACAGGTTGTAATAAACCTAACGTGATAAACCCCGTCATAGCTATCATGAGCCAGATACCGGAGATAACGACTTCGCCTGTGCTTACTGTGGATTATACGGTAGACGGAGAGCCCAGACAGACTGTTTTCCAGCTTTCGGAAGGGCTCAATACCCGCGTTATAGTCGAGACCAATTCCTCGGGCGGGAGGGCAGAATACAGCTTTGATATACGCCTGGATACGATACCGCCCACCGGCGTTTTGACGATAAACGGCGGTGAAGAGACCACCGATTCAAGGAGTGTCACCGTCAATATAAACGCTCGGGATTCCGGTTCGGGTTTGAGCGCTTTGAGGTTCTCTCTGGATGGCGGGGAGAACTGGACATCATGGGAGACACCCGTTACTTCAAAGGCGATGACCCTTTCAGAAGGTGACGGTATAAAGGAGATATTGTGTCAGGCGAAAGACAGGGCAGGCCTTGTATCGCAATTCGCGGGATATATAATGCTCGAGACGCTGCCGCCGGTGCCAAGGTCTCCGAGCCTGGCTTACGCAGAAGAGCATGACAGGCGTTTATTCGTGCGGGAGAGGCTCCCGGACGGCACTCTGGGCGGGGAATATTCATTTGTCGCGCGCGGGGTCAACTGGTCGCCTCACACCAAGGGCGCGCCCGTATCGACAATAACCCAGGAATTTTATAAATGGTACAAAGCCGACCTTTCGCTCATGTCGAGGATGGGCGTAAATGTCGCGAGAGTTTATTACGATTTTGGGACCGGTCCCGAGGCCTTCGAGATACTGGACGCTTTCTACAGGATGGGCATAAAGCTCATCATGGCCGTAGATTCTCCCCGATACGGGGTAGTGGCCGATATGGATAATGTTAGAAGGGTAGTGGAGGCTTACAAGGACCATCCGGCCATTCTTATGTGGGCTATAGGAAATGAATGGGATATCAATTACTACTACGGAAAATTCGCATCCGGCCTCGATGCTGCCGATTTCACCGAGAGGGCCGCGCAACTTATAAAGTCGATAGATAATAACCACCCGGTATCTACTGTATTCGCAGACCCGCATGTGCCGGGTTACCACGTATTAAGCCCGGAAGAATTCCCGTTAGAGATGAACGGTTACGCATATACCACCGATATTGTAAATACGCTCGTTCCGAGCGTAGATGTCTGGGGTCTTAGTATATACCGGGGTACAAGCATGGAAGACGTGTTCCAACAATGGCGCTCCATATCGGACAAGCCGATCTTTATATCTGAATTCGGGGCAGACTCCTTTGACCACAGGATACCAGACGAAAATGAGGCCATGCAGGCAGAGGTGAACGGATGGCTCTGGGACGAGATATTTTTCGAGCTTTCCGCCGAGAGGACCGCCGGCACAGCCATAGGAGGGCTTGTCTTTGAATTGCGTGATGAATGGTGGAAGCTGGGGTTCCCGAACCATCAGGATACCAGCGGTGAGAACAACTCCGGACAACCCGATGGTCGTAACGACGAAGAATATTTCGGGGTTGCCGATATAGACGGCAATCCTAAAGAGGCTTTTAATGCTTTGAAGGACAGATTTACGAAAGGCCAAGCCGCCGTGGCGCTTAACAGCAGGCCGTTACTTACGGCGACTTCGCATGGCGACGCCTCATTCGGCATAGGAGAAAAAACGGTATATTTTAGGGGCGGTGGCGGCACCGGCGGACGCGGTATCAATGTAGCCATCCTTGATAGAAATACCGGCATAAGAATGAAAGAGACCAGGAACTTCGATACTTACGGCGGCGATCGCGCCAACGTTGAGAGTTTCATAGAGTTCATCGATTATATGAATAGCATTCCCGACGGCGAGATAGTGCTTTTGGCGGTAGCTGACGAGGGCGGGTTCGCCGGCTGGGGCAATACGCAATTCACTGATCCCGTTGTAGAGGAGGCCCGTCAACTTCTCGAATCCATGGGAAGCACGATGATACGCGGACTTCAATATAACGGCTCATGGTCTATGATAGCCATTAAGGGAGAAGGGGCTCTGGCTGAGGATATAAATAATACGCCTTCCCATGTCGAAGGAGGCGAGGCCATAGCGGAGGCACTTGTGGACCTGGATCTCGATCCAGACTACGGCAGAAGAAGCGATTCTGTGTCAAAGTCCGGATACGATCGTCAAATAGGCCAAAATGGCTATGCCGCACATATGCGGATCTTAATATTTGCGCTACTTGCCGCTATCTTTACATCAGGACCGGTCTTTGCGGAAGATGTGACAAGGGGGGCTGTTGTAGAGAGTGGCGAAGGCGTATTATCCGCCATATGGGAGCAGGTATCCACCCACCCGCAACTTGCCATCGCGGCTCTAGCGTTGACGGCATTTCTAATAATGTGGAACACGAACTTCTGGAAATGGCCCTTATTCCGCTCCTCATATTATAAATCTATCCTTAACTCTCAAGGAAGCGGAAGCAGGTCTAACTATATCAGGGGGATGATGTGGTTTGCGGAAAATAATCGCTTTAGCCCTGAACGCTTGCCCGTCGTCTTTTCCCACTCGGATGCGGCGAAGATACTGGTCGCTAAAAAAGCCATGGAGGCTTTGAGGTTGGCCGGACTGCCGGCGCATAAGGCAAGATCGCTTGTGCTGCGGCGATGGCAGGACGTGGAGAACGCTGTAGCCGGTAAAAATGGGGTAGCCCGTATAGTAAGCTCTTGGGATAACATGAGACTTGATCCCAATAGGGCCGGCATAATGAATCTATTCGATGTCGAATACAGGAATGGCGAGATAAAGGTTAAAAGTAGCTCGCCTGCCTCATTCGATGATGAGGGGCCGGCCGGAAACGTCCAGGCCCAATATCGTCCAGCCGGACGGGGTACTGACAGACGTAATATTCTCG
This sequence comes from Candidatus Omnitrophota bacterium, assembly GCA_017993955.1. Classification (GTDB taxonomy): domain Bacteria; phylum Omnitrophota; class Gorgyraeia; order 2-01-FULL-45-10; family 2-01-FULL-45-10; genus JAGOLR01. Next base: position 30,162 of record JAGOLR010000002.1, on the reverse strand, counting down.
GGACTATAGGAGTATTAACTGCCGCGATGCTTTTCCCGGGCCGGGCGTTTGCACAGGATGCCGCTCAGGATATATTTTCTGATGGGATCTTAAGCAGCGTATTCTTACATCCTATCTGGCTCATATTTATACCGCTCTTGGCAGTAGTATATTATCTGTACGTGTTGCCTTTACATGCGTCGCTTGTAGCAGACGAATTCGTGATATCGCCTTCGGTATTGAATGTACCCGACGGAGAGCGCGTCAAAAGTACCGTTGATGCCATAGAGATCTTCGCCGGAGAAGGCCGCAGGCCCATCGTGCATCTTGACCGCATAAATAACAGCGGGGGCAGAGGTAACGCGATAGTGCAAAAAGGCGGCAAAGATACGACCGACAAAATAACGCCGCGGTTCTTAAAAGATGTTCTGGACGAGTGCCACAGGCGCGAGCTCGGCGTCACGCCTCTTTTTGATCTCCACATTATGGATACCGACGAGAACGTTACAAAAAGCTACATAGCCAAATATCTTGATAATTGCGCCGGTATAGTGACGCTCCACTGGGAGGGTTTCGAGGACAAAGGCAAGCTTTTAAGGCTTTTACGTTATATAAAAAGCCGAGGAGCCATGGCGGGTATTGCCCTTAATCCGAATACAAAAATAGACTCGGCCGGGAGATTTATAATGGAGCACCGCCAGGATATAGATATCGTCCTGCAGATGAGCGTCCATCCGGGACTTGGCAATCAAAAGTTCATACCTTCAGCCTTGTCCAATATAAGACGCCTCAGGTTCTATTACGGTTATGATGGGCCTATAGAAATAGACGGAGGCATAAATGGCGATACCATAAAGAGTGCGCTGACTGCGGGTGCCAATATATTTGTGGCGGGGTCGTCATTCTTCAGGGATGGCATGATGGAGGCCCCGCAGTTGGAGGAAGCGCATAATGTGCTTCTTGCGGGTATGGAAGAGGCACGACCCGGTAGCGCCTCTCCGCGCCGTATCGAGAAGAGGTCTTATCTAGGCCGATGGCTTGCCGCCATAGCGTTATTTTTAGGTATAGCTTCGGCTGTGGATCTCGGGGCGACTATATCTTACGGCCAGGCCATTTTGACCGGGGAGAAGACCGCTATTATTTACGATGATGGGGTTCAAAAGGAAGAGACGCTGCCTTTAGATATATCAGAATCCGCGCAAAGCCCGGAAGAGATATGGAACGCCATACTGCGTCAGTCCGAAGCCGCGACCCCCCCAAGCCTACCCGCTATAACGGGGGGCAGTACATCCAGGAAGAGGAAGGTGCTTATATCCGGAGGAGGGGCGGGGATACAGTTCTTCGACGATACTTTCGGAGGATACGGCTGGTCTGTCAGAAAGGCTATCACGCCTTTCGACGCGGGAAGGAGTACCGGGAAGATACGGAGGTTATTAAAGGATAAGCTCGATATAGATTCGCTGGCTTTAGGCGATATCGCCAAGGCTATTGTAAACCGCGGGCCCCGTAAAAGAAAAGAGATACTTGGCCACAGGTTCAGCAAAGACGAACTGGCCGGTAAGGGTAGAAAGTTCTCAGATATAGTAGAGGGCCTATTGATAGATCAGCAGAAGAGAGGGGAGAAAGACCCTACGCTAAGAAGCGATTTGGGCTGGTCCGACTTCTCCAGAAACCTCCTTGAATCCGCCCAGGCCGTTGACAGGTTATTCCCCAGGATGCCTCTCGCCAATCATACCGTGCAGAACCTGGCGCTTTTAGGCTCTATACTCCTCGAGAAGGGATACGGCAAAGGCATATTCTCGGCCGAAGGTATCCAGCGCGGGCTAGACAGGTTTTGCCGCGATATAGCCGGTGTGGAGGACGTAATGGTCGCGCTCCCCACAAGCATAGATCTCAATGACAGCGAGATGTCTATCTCTTTTGCCGACGGCAGCCCCAGTATCGTGGGCCAGGATGAAATAACTAATACCCGCCATGAAAAGGTGATATCTGAGCTTTCATTCGGGAACCGCCGCGAATATCCTATGGCGTATGAAAGATGCATAGAGGAGATAGACAGCCTCGGCGAAGGAGATTTCTATGTCCTAGGTCCTGGGAGTTTCTATACCAGTATCCTGGTAGATCTGCTACCCGTAGGAATAACCGACGCCATAATAAGGGCGCGGGAGCGAGGCGCCATAGCCGTATTCGTATTCAATCCCATGTATGATAACGAAACCGATTTCATGAGGGCGAAGAACGGCATAAACCCTTACATATACATATACGAACAGATAGAGAAGCATACTGGATGTGATTTTGGGGACCTCTTCACTTACTGTATAGTAAATGACACCGCCCAGACCGCGAAAGAGGTTCTTGATGCTATGACCGTATTCCCTCCTGTAAAAGGACGCTCCGATAAAGAGAATGTAAGGAACAGGCGTTACGGTCCTATAGGTACGCCCGGGGAACTCGATGGGTTCAAAAGCTTCATCGCGTCCCGAACCAAGGCCCCGGTGATAGTATCGGGCGAGTTTATGACCAGGAGAGACGGGGGAGTCACTCCGGAGAGGCGCGCTACTTACGACGGCGGCAGGTTTACGAAGCTCTTTGAGCTATTTGCGCACGACATGGAAGAGCAGAAGGCGAGATCACGTACGGGTTTCGGCAAGCTCATATCCGCGGATACTCACGGTTCACCCGATTCTCTCGACAGGCTTACAAAGAGTAATCCCGGCATCGATGTATGGGTCGTCGGCGATCTACTCGACCGCGGCAGTCAGTTCGAAGAGATGATGAGTCTTGTGGACCGCTTCACACTAGGCGATCACGATCTGTGGTTCTTAGGAGCTTCGCTTGGGGATGAATACTCGATAGCCCTGCATGTATGGATGCTCGAGCGCTATCCCGGGCAGAAGAGAGCGCTGAAGTCAATGGGCATAGACCTGAAGCGACTGGAGAATTTTGCCCAGGGCCGTTACGAACTCGGCAAATTGCGCAACATGGAACTCCATATGCGGTTAAAGGGGCTTTCGGCATATGTAAACGAAAAACTTGGCGGTGACTGGGAGAGGTTTTACGCCTCATTAGGGGAGCTCGATAAGTTCGCGCCCGAAGAGAAAGAGGCTATAGAAGCCCTGTCAAGATCTTACAGGGATCTGAATACCGCTCTAATCGAAAGCGTTCTGGGTAAATTGAAAAAACTGGAAAAGGAATCCGCCGTTGAAAAGGATGTTAAAAAATCGGTCGGCTACAGAGGGATGAGTTCGGTCTCCGAGCAGGCGATATTCAATATATGGGTTAAGGTAGCCGTAAAGAGAGGCGTTTTAAAAGGAGAGGACCTGAGGGCCCTCGGAGTGGATGAGTATATAAGGGATTTGTCCGGCGAACTCACCAAGGAAGAAGAGGATATACTGAGTGACCTCAAGAGGCAGTTCTTGAATGCGCAAGGAGTTAGGAACTGGGCCAGGACATTATGGCACGGCAAGGCGTGGGATATCGTATCGGCCCTGCCCGAACTGCGCGCGGACAAGAATGAAGAGACCCAGAAATGGGTCAGAGGGCTTTCATTCTGGAGGGCTTTAAATAAGCCCCAAAGGGCGCTTCTGGTCCACGCGATACCTGCGATGAACGAGGACGGGTGGCTTGTGGATCTGGAAGGCATGCCGCTTGTACGTCTGAAGGGCGAAGACGGCGGATGGCGCGGCGATGTGACCGAAGACGAAAAGAGATCGGTCCTTCGTTATTACGAAGAGGTAAACGCCAACCTGGAAGAGTTCGCAAGGCGCTATGACCGTTTCATAGCGACAGGAAGATCCGATGAACTTTTTGCGGATCTTGCGTCCGGCAGGATAAGGGACGCGTACAGATGGTTTATCATGATATCGGACGGGCAATATTCACCTACCTTTGCCCGAAGACAGGCCAGATTTTACAATAGTTACGTAAAGAACACCTCGGAGCCTGACAATGTCACTTACGATTTTTTGGGTATAAAGAAGAGCAAATACAGCGGAACAGAAGAAGACCAGGCGAGACTTGCCGCGCTTCTGTGCAGTATATTCGATGTCGACAGGATAATCGTAGGGCATAAGAGCAGTACCGAAGAAGAGGTCATAGATAGTTTCGCGGGAGGCTTGATAGTCAAGGCCGATCCCGGGTCCACTAACAAGGCAGGCGTGAGCGGAGCGCTGGAATCGACAGAACGCGGCGGTGCCGTTATAATCGGGGACGACGGAGCCGTAAAGAAGGTCTCTTTGGTAAAGGTGGCGGATATACTGAAAGATAAAGAAGGTAAATATATAGCCCGCGACGGCTCCGAGAATGCGCGCGATAACCTTCTTTCGCTCATCAACCTTCGCGACCTCATGTATTATAAGGGCGCTAATGTCGAATGGGAGGATTTATTCAAGGCGCCTATGCTTTTGAGGGATCTTGTATATCTGTTGAACGTGTCCGGGCATCCCATGGATGTGCCTGGAGTGGACCGCCGGGTGCGTTGGTACGGCGACGAAGAATGGAGGTCCTTGGCGGAAGCGGTTTCTTTCGGTTCAAGACAGCGCGTCGTAGGCGAGTTAAAGGCGGGATTATCTGCAATATTGGGTCCGGTCCCGGGAGACGGTGTGGATACGGAGTGCGCAGAGAGGATCAGGAGATATTTCGATAAATTGCAGGAAAAAGACGTATTTGCCCGCGATATATTTAACAGGACTCCACATCGTCCGAGACTGCCTGTTGTTACGAGGGATCTTGCCGCAGCGCCGGGCGAGAAGGGTGATATATCCGGGTATGTAGATGCGACCGAAATAGGGGTGGGATCCCAGCCGGGCAGTAGTCAATCGGAGCTTGGCTTGAGGGCTGCGTCTCCCGAGGGTTGGCGCAATCTATATAGGCCCATAACGGCGCCCAAACAGAGTACGCTTAAAGGTGTCTTGGGTATATTGATTCTAGCCATGACCCTCGCCGGGCCGGCATTTACGGAAGGGTTTTCTTTCCCTATAGAAAAAGCACAGTTCGAATTTAACAGCGCTATGTTCGACTTCCTATATTCATATTGGTTTCCCGCAGCGATGGCATTGATCGTAGCCGGTATGATAGTCTATGTATTCCTGCATCACAGGAGTAATTCGGAACAATCCACAGAGATAAGAAGAGCGGAAGACGGGATGATGACGCAGGCGGTAAATGGTGTATCGTCGCAGGAGAAAAATATCTCTATGAGACCCGTATATCCCGAAGCTGAAGAGGCCAAGGGTCCTTTTCGTGGCGATATACAAAAGGCGCATAAAAAATACAGCCCTGACGGTAAACCTGTATTTTTCGAGGGAGTTACGGTAATATCAAGCCACCCTAAAAGAAACTATCCGCTTTTCAGAGAACTTACAGGTGTAATTAATAATTGGCCTAAAGAAAACGGAAGAGGATTCATAGCTACGGTGGCTTCAGGTTCTGAACATATTACGTTAAGCGACCTAATATGCATGTCAGATTGGGCGGGTAAGTATAGGGAGAAACTTAATCAAGAGACTAAAGATGCCATTAATAAACGCGCTGTTGAGCTTATACAAAAAGGCGGTTTCCGTTCTGAAGAGAAAGCCAGGGAACAGGCCGCATACGAAGTAGTAACCGAGCGTGTTTACGAGGCGCTTCGCGGGTTTGTTGCGGATAAGGCTCCGGTATTTGTTCCGGAAAGCGTGGTAGCTTTCAGGCCATCAGGCATGACGCGCCCTCTCATAGTAAGGATGAAGCCAAAGACCGAGAAAGATCTGGCTATTGTTAATAGGCTGCGGTCTCTAATAGAGGAAGCTACAGGGATAAGCGAGCCGGGAGGGTATAAAGCTCATGTTACTTTGGGGTATCTTGTAAATCCTATATCTGAAAGTCGCGAGGCGTTCGACAGTTATGTTGCCATGACCGAAGAGCTTGACAGGATAGTAAGAGAGCGCGCCGACATCCCGGAGGATGAATTTGTCATGCAGGATATAGAGTTGAGTTACTTCGCCTCTATGGATTCTTTCCCCGCGATAGAAACGTTTAGCTGGACTGACGGGGGCAGTAATAGCGCAAAGTCCGGAGATCCTGCCGAAATTCTTCGAAACATTCAAAATCAAAAAAGAGCTACCGGAGAATCCGAGCCGTTAAGTCAGGACAATTCCGGTCTTTTTGCGGAGATAGAATCATACGTGAATAATGTCCGTGCCAAAATGGTAAAGAAGGCAAATGGTTTGGCCGACGTTGTTAACGCCATGGGGCAGGGCGGGGATGTGACATCCGGAAAGATAGAAAGTACCGGTTCCACGGCCGAGGTAATGCATAGGATAAGCGAGGTAATAACCGGCGCCAGCCAGAAAGCCAAGGCAGGCCTATCCGAGGACGCAGCGCGTGCTATGGAGGAATTGATGGAAGGCCTGGATGAAATAGAGGCAAACGGTGTCTTCTCATCTTTGATAGCTCAAACCAGAAACGCTAAACAACGGAAAGAGAAGTTCCTGGTCGGTATAGGCACCGGCTGGATACCGGCCTATGATGAGATGGGGTCTCTACAGCGTAATATGACGAACCGATTCCTTAACGAGATGAAGTCGATCATATATAGAAAGATGACATCTTGGGGCCTCGGGGATGTGGAGATAATAACGGGGAGCGATAATGATGTGGCGCGCGAGCTGAAGCTCAGAGTGGACGTAACCGGAACGAGCCTTTCGAATGTCGTTGCGATAGCGTCTCAGGAATCTATCGAGAAGTCCTCCGCGTTCGCTCCATTACGCAGTACAGACAGCGAGGCCAGGGCGTATCTTATAGGTATAAATCCGTCTCGACTCCTTGCGGCTTATGAGAAATACGGCGAGTCTCTCGACAGCCAAATAGACGTGGATATCACGCATCTGCTTTTGACGGCGGTGGACTTCGCGGCGAGCGGGGAGCTTCCTAATATACCGATGGTGGATAACGATAGATCGGACGCAGTCCGCAGGATACTCATCGTGACTCCGTCGGCGATAGTGGAGAAGTACGACGACCTGAAGAAGATCAATGAGGGCAGGAAGACGACTCTGGCGTCAGCGTAAAAGAGAGATTGCTTCGTCGGCCAACGCGAGATAGTCAGCCTCCTCGCAATGACGGGGGGATATCGCCTGACGAAAAAACGATGGCTCCTCGCAATGACGTAAGTAGATATCACAGAGCGAAAAACGCACCGGCTCCTCGCAATGACGAGGTGTGAATTAAGATATAAAAAAGTCATATTTTTAAGATTGACTTACAGTTTTTATAGTGTATTATTTATTCATTATATAGGAAAACAAAAAGCCAGAATAAATGAGCATACTTAGTTTTAAAAATCATATCTGGGTCAAAATAGTCGCGGCTATTCTCGTCGTGACTTTTGTGAACCAGGATATCCTTTGGGCGCAGGACGCCGTTACGCCTGTCTCAAAACCCACAAGCTCGTCGGAAAATCCTCAAAGTATAGATAACAAAGCCTTTTTTAGACCCAATAATGTAAACGCTTCCATTAACATTCCAAAGAGTCTTGCCGATATCCGCGAATCCTGGTCTCACGATGAACGATCAACGATAAACGATGAACGAAAAACGATCATAAACATCCAAGACGCCCACGCCTATCTAGGCGCCCAGGAATCTATATCGTCTATCCTGGATACGCTCGTCAAAAACTACGACATCAAGGTAGTGGCCGTAGAAGGGACGAGCGGTTATATCGATACGTCTCTACTTAAAACATTCCCAGACGCCAAAGTCCGCGATAACACCGCCCGGAACCTTATGAAAGAGGGCAGGATGTCCGCTGGCGAGTTCTTCTCCATAACTTCCGAAAAACCCATAGCGCTTTACGGCATAGAAGAGGACGAGCTTTATAAAAGGAATGTCGAGGAACTCCGTAGCGTATGCGAAAAGGCTGAGACGGTAGGAGCCGACATAGAAGGTACGACGAGACTTCTGAAGAATATGGCAGCTAGGCTTTACTCGGAGGATCTCAAGGCATTGGACGGGAATGTCTCGCTCTATAAAGACGGTAAGATCCCGTTCAAGCATCTATGGTCCGTATTAAGTCCGATAGCGGCCAAGGCAGGGATGGATCTCGAACCTTACAAGGATCTGAAAAAACTCGCCTTTCTGACCCACCAGGAAAAGTCTATAGATTTCGAAAAAGCAAACGACGAACGTAAGGCGATAATATCGGCCATAACAGATAGACTTACTAAAAATGAGCTCGAGGTTTTTGTCTCGTCCATCATGGAATTCAAGAAGGGCGGGATATCATCGGGAGATTTTCACGCATATCTTAAGTCCACCGCCGAGAAGAACGGCGTCGACCCTTACAGATTCTCCTCTTTCTGCAAGTATGCGGAGTATATCTCGGAATACGAAAAGATAGACATCCCTTCCATACCAAACCAATTGCGGGACTATTCCGCGGCGATAAAGAATAAGCTCTATAGGAATGACGATGAGAAGGCGCTGGATCTATGCATGCGTTTTATGGAATACGCCGGCGGTCTCTTCAGTCTCCAATTGGGTAATGACGAATTTTCCGAACTTATAAAAATCAGCCGATCCCTAAACCCCGCGGCGTTTACGGCCATTTTAGAAAAGGTTTCCCGCAAAACAGGTCTTGGCATAGAAGATCCGGCATCTATAAAGAATATATTTGACGCCCTTCCCGCGGCCATAAGTTTCTACACTACAGCCGAAGAGCGCAATAGGGTCATGGTCGAGAATACTATACGCCGGATGAACTCTGAAGGAGCCCGGGCCGCATGTCTTATAACCGGCGGATACCATACGAGCGGACTTACCGGTCTATTGCGCGACAGGAGATGCTCCTATCTTGTTATGCTGCCGAAGTTCGACCCCTCTAAGGGCGAGCGTCCTTACATAGCTATATTGACAAACAAGAAGAAGCCTTACGAAAAACTCCTCAAGACCGGGCAGTACCATATAGCTACAAGGGCGTATTTCGCCCAGGATCCGTCAAAGACCGAAGAAGAGAAGTTCGACTCTTACTCCGGGGATTTTACCAGGGCCTTGTATGAGGCGGCAAAGGATATACGCGACGAGAAGGCGAAAGCGGAAGAGCTTAACAGGCTTGTCGGGCTGTGGTCCAAAAATTACCGCGAGTTCTATAAGGCCTTCAAGGAAGAACACGGTAACCGCCCCGTAGAAGGTTTTACGCCTAAGAGCCCGGCATTTGTGGACCGCGCTTTGCGGTCGCTTTTAGCTTACTCCCGCTCCACGGAGAAGATATGGCCCCAGTTCAGGAAAGAGCAGTTCGGCGTCAAACCTATAGCTCCCGGAAAATCGCGGGTAATATACGTTACCGCAGAGATGAGACGGGTGGCCCAGGCAGGCGGTTTGGGGGATGTCTCGCTGGAGCTTCCGGAGTACCTTAATAGTAACGGTAACGAAGTCGCCGTCATAACCCCCGGATACGACGTAAAAGCCGGCGAGGACCTTAATATAAATTTGGAAGTTTGGTTGCGCGGCGAGTCTGTGACGCTCGGAGTCCGGAGGACTTACCTGAACGGCACGTGGGCTTATCTGCTCACAAACCCGAAATATTTCAATGAGAGCGGCCCATATGGCGGCGGAGACGATGCGATGCTTGACAGGTTCACCCTGTTATCGGCAGGGGCTCTAGAGCTTATCAAATCGCTCGAGATAAAACCGGATGTAGTCAACGCCAACGACTGGCATACGGCACTGGTGCCTTTCTACATGAGGAATCTCCCTGAGTATGCCGAATATTTTCATGATGTAGCCGCGAATCTGACAATCCATAATCTGACATATAAAGGCCTTTTCGGCACCGATAAGACAAATACCTTTGCCGCAGGCCGTCCGGATATCATTACAAGCCACAGCGACGCCTTCAGGTATGAAGGCGGGGTATCGCTTTTAAAGGCAGGCGTAATATTTTCGGATACCGTAAATACCGTAGGGCACAGTTACCTTATGGAGACATTGGATGCGAAAGTGGCCGGCGATTTTGCGGATATCCTACGGGAACGTTTCCAGGCCGGCTCTTACTTTTCTATATTGAACGGTATAAGCCATTCGGAATGGGATCCCGCGGTCCCGGCAGGGATAGACGCCAAGGATGTCTTCGGCGCCGGTACGTCCGCAGCAGGCAAAAGAAATAACAAACTGCGGTATCAAAGAGCCAGCGGCCTAGCGGAAGGCAATGACAAATTTGTCATAGGTTTTGTGGGAAGGTACGATTATATAAAAGGCATCGATCTCATAATATCCGATATCGACCGCATGATGAGCGAGCTTGGCCAAGACGTAGAGCTTGTGATGCTGGGTCCTGACGTAGGCGGATACGGACAGCGCCTGGGAGAGCTTTCGATGAAATACGCCGGCAGGATACACATACGGACTGAATTTGGTGAACCCAGGACGGTATTTGCGGCATCGGATGCGGTTATAATACCTTCGCGCTACGGTACGGAGCCTTGCAATTTGGTGCAGATGGAGGCGATGAGGTACGGGGCCGTGCCAATAGTATTCAAAACCGGCGGTCTTAGCGATGTCATAACTCCTTTTAATCCCATGACCGGAGAAGGTAACGGATTTAATTTTGATGAATACAGCCCCGAGGCTATGTATGACGCTATAGCTTCTGCTTACATGTTATTTAAAAGGAATAGAGGTGTATGGGGCAAGCTGGTATCCAACTGCATGTTATTCGATTCGACATGGCGAGAGGCCGGTAATAGATACGAGGAGTTATACCGCAAGTCTTCTAAGATAGCGAAGAGACCGAGGACTAAGCTCGCTGAATATTCGATAGAAGAACTTTGCGCCCTTTATCCCAACATAAAAGGCGGTGGACTGAACAGGGAGCACGTGAAGAGGGTAAGCGCCTACGCTGTTATGGTAGCGGAAGATCTCGGTCTTAAGAAAGAGCTTGTGGATATCCTGGGCAGGGTGGGGATAGTCCACGATGTAAGCTGCGCCAACGAGGCGATGCTTACAGCAAGAGAAGACAAAGAGCTAAACCAGTCCATATTGAGAAGATACGGTTTTGCCTCCCAGCCAAGAAAAGAAGATGCATTGGAACAACTGCGCGCCTTTATAGCGGAAAGGCCTGAACTTTCAAGATATGTCGTCCCCGACGATGATAAATACTATGTAAGTATAGCCCGGGTCGTCGCCGCGGCTTCAGCCATGGACGGAGAGACCCTTGATGCATGGCAGATCGAATGGATTACCAGCGACATAAGCCACGAGCGGCATAGCTTGGATGTCCTCAAGAACCTGGGGTTTGAAATAAATCCTTTAGAGGAATTTCTAATTTCAAACCATCTATTCTATCCCGCGGGGATGGAAGAATACGAAGAAGCAGCGTCGAAGAGCGGCATAACGCCGGAAGAGGCGAAGCTTATGCTCTCCGTGCTCATAGTATGCGATGTATTTGAGAACGGCAACAACGCTGAGAGGCTTCATTATCAGAGAGGCATAGAATATCAGTCTTTAATGTCTACGTTTAACTATATTAAGTCCAAAGAAGGGCTAGACCCCAGAGCCATAAGCGCGCTCAGGGCTATTTTGGCAGGAGAAGAACGCAGGATGATGGAACTCATGTTGGAATCAAGGCCTAAAAGGTCATCCGACGCGTTACGGCCTGGAGAGATGGAATTTTTGAAGCCCCGGTCTTACCATGGCGAAAGGCCGGCCCAGGAGATATCCGCGAATGGAGAGAGATTGGCGCTTCTGATAAAAAGCGACAACTTTTACGAAGGTACTCCGGACCCCAGGATAGGATTGGAGGTCAGGATATTAAAGGAAGGCGAGGAGTTCGAGACAACCGGAGACGCCCCCCTTCAGGAAGTTATTCTTGTAAAAGAAGGTTTTCTAAAAATAGACATATACGAAAATGGCAAGAAGCAAGAGACCATCACCCTTGGCAAAGGAGACACCGCTACCATTTTCGGAAAATATCATGTCATAGCCAACACTGACTCGAAGATCTGCAGGGTAATTCAGAAGCCTGATCTCGACGTTGTCAGATCCCCGGATGATTCCGTGGTTCCATTAAATATACAGGGAGAAAGCGTACCTAAGGTCGTAAATGGCGAAAGCGGGAACCAGCTTGCCCTTGTATTGAAGGCTAAGATAAATTCCGAGAAATACGCGCTCATTACGAACCCGGGTTTCCCGATAGGCATAGGTTTTAAATCTCCGAAAAGCGGGGCTCCTGCGGCTACTCCTCATGTGAACTCGCCCATCGAAAATCCGCTTCCCGAACTATTCGTAGTACAGGAAGGGCTTGTGAAATGCAAGGTCTACACGAAAGAGGGAGTCCTTGTCAGGGATGTCGTTCTGGAAGCGGGCGATATGATATTGAATCTCGCCGGCCATTCCATAGAGTTCCCGAGTGACTCAAAAGTCATAGAGATCATTTTAGGCCCTTATCCCGGATTCGATAAGGCAAAGACCCATATAGTAGATATGGATTCTCTTCCATCTGCCGAAAAGTCGAGCGCCTTAAGGCACATAAGCGAATATCCCATCGAAGCGCTTCTGGAGCTATTTTCTCCATCGCCGTTATCCGGAGGTGAGAATATAAACAAATCTCACAACCGGAGGGTGGCCAGACTTGCCGTATCCGTAGCGCGCGAACTTGGAATAAGAGAAGAGCTTGTAGATCTTATCGGAAGGGTATCCGCAATACACGATCTGGGCGGACTTGCCGCTACCGTGGAAGAAGTTGCGTCTGGAGCGGTCAAAGGTAATATTGCAATGATAGAAAAATATGGTATACGTGTACACACGCCGAAAGAAGAGATGGTAGCCGACATGAAGAGCCTTTTGGCGAACCGCCCAGAATTGGAAAGATATTTATTGCCGGCCGATCCGGATTTCGAAAAGTACTATATAAGCGCCGGCAGGTTAGTAGCCGCCGCCTACGCACTGGACGGCAAGCCCCTTCCTCCGGGGAAAGCCGAAGAGCTGGTAAGCGAATTGAGCCACGAAAGATACTCTGTAGACAGGCTTGCCAAGCTAGGAATAAGCCTTACGCCTGCCGAGAAGTTCATAATAGACAACCACTTCTTCTATCCAAAAAGTTTTGCCGCGCTTGATAGTATAGCTGCTACATCGGGCATGTCTACAGGGGAGATGAAGCTCCTTCTTGACATATTGATATTATGCGACGTATTCGAGAACGGTAATAACGCAGGCCGTCTACTCGCCCTAAGGAACATAGACTACCAGCCTATATCAAGGACTTTAGAGTTATTCGGTACTTTCTTTGGTGGCAAAGGTCTCGATGATAGGCCTCTTAGCGCCATGAAGGCGCTACTTGCAAAAAGAGATCCGGGTGTTATATCTATAATAAAAGAGGGGCGTCCCGACGGCTCTTCCGATGCGGTTCGACCGGATGAATTCGATTTCCTGCAGGCAGGGTCTGTGTCTTCCGAAAGCGAGGAGCAACCCAGTCCGATAAATATATCCGTAATAAAATGGTTAGTTATTGCAGAATCCTTTGTGACCGGATCAGGACTTATAACATTTGCCGTCCAACTTCCCGGATACTGGCATCTCTTGTTTGGCTTTATCTCCGGATTAGGCCTTGCCTATACAGCCATACATTTTATAACAGCCCTAGAAATAAAGCGGGCCTTCGCATCTTCGCATGTAAGTACGTTTGGTCCAAACGGTAATGAGCGCGATATTGCCCGGTATAACGGTACGTCGGAGAAAATAGAGTATCTATGGTACAACATATCAGATTCCAGCGACGTTACATACGATCCTTCAGCTAAACCGGAAGCCTACCGGAGGGTTTACGATAATATACCCCACAACTCTCTCTCCGGACGGATTGCGCGTTACTTCATAGAAAGGCACGAAGTATCGCATGCCGCTGGTTACAGGGAACCGGCGGCTTATTATATGCCGGGGATAGGATCTGGCGCAGTATTCAGAGCCAAGAGCGATGAATTCATAGGTGAAGTCATGCAGGCCCTATATACCGGTAGCCCTATGTCGAACCTGGAACTTCTGGCAAAAGCCGAAAGCGATAGAAGGAGATTATTTGCTCTTGCCGAAAGGTTGAAGCAGAGCATAGGCGAATTCCCGAGCGTAATTACAAAGGCAAGGGCCTATCTGTTGATAGGCCACATATACTCCAGATATAGCTGGTTTGGCGTCGGGGCAAGGATAGAGAATAATTACACAGACCTTGCCATAAATACTATAAAGAGCGCCATTAAGCGCAATATCGGGATTTCGCGCGAGGCGTTAAAGATACCGGAAGACCTTAAAGATAAAGAGGTCATCGTCTCCTCGCCTGTCAGGATAGATCTATCTCACGGAGGAGCTTCCGATCTTTTCGCCATAACATTTGACAGGGGCGGGAGGGCCGTGAATATGGCTTTCGACCTGGACGGGGAAACGCCCATAAAGGTCAAGGTGCGGAGGTTGGAAGAACGCGTTATAAGTATAACCTCTAAAGACCTGGATATAAAACACGTCGTCGATTCTGTCCAGGAGATATTCGATTATGAGGACAAAAAAGATCCCCTGCGGCTTTTTAAGGCGGCATTTATAGTCTCCGGTATTATAGATATGTCGGAAACCAGGCCGCTTTCGGAAATACTTGAATCTCTCGGAGGCGGGATAGAGCTTGAAGTGGAAGTGAATGTGCCCCGGGGGAGCGGCCTCGGCGTCTCAAGTATTCTCGACGCTTGCGTTCTCGAAGGCCTTTATAGGATATCGGGGCAGAACAAATCAAAAGACGAGGTCTTGAACGCGACTCTCTTTCTTGAGCACATTCTGAATATAGGCGGAGGGTGGCAGGATCCCGTGGGCGGGATATTCGGCGGAGTCAAGCTTGTGTCCTCAAAGCCGGGAGCGCCTCATCCGGTAGTAGAGCCTATCGCGGTGTCGGATGAGTTCGTAAGAAAGCTCCAGGAAAGGGTAGTTCTGTACTACGTTGGTAAGAGCCATTTCGCAGGCGATATTCTGCGGAAGATCGTTATAGATTACATTACCCATAACCGCGTAGAATCCGAATCGCGCGAAAGGCTTGTCGGTATGGACGATGCCGTATCCGAAGCGATCAGGTCGGGAGATATAGATAAGCTGGGCAGGCTTGTCGGCGAATTCTGGAAAGAATGGAAGATATTAAACCCCGAAGCAAGTAATAGCTATATAGAAGGTATATTTCAGAGTGTAAGCGATCTGGCGGCAGGCGGCAAGCTTTGCGGCGCCGGAGGCGGAGGGTTTGCGCTCTTTATCGCTAAAGAAGGCAAGAAGAAGGAGCTTGAGGACAGGCTCTCGAGGCTTGATCCTGATAACAAGACTGCGCGTCTTGTTTCCGGGACGATCAATATGGCCGGCATGAAGGTAGAAGTAAATCCTTATCAGCCGGCAAATTTGTACGCTCCGGAGACGGCGCATTTCCAGGCTTTGATTGACGAGGCAAAGATTGGCGGAAAATACCATTGCCAAAACGGATTTTACATAAAGGCCGATCAGGGCGAGCTATATTACTCTTCCAGCGATATCGCCGCTGCTATAGATTATATAAAAACAGCCCGAGGCATGAGAACGCTCGATATAGGTTTTAGCCGTACAGACAAAGACGTCCCGGTTCGCTTCAAGGCGGAAGTGGACCAAGAGATCCTCGATATTTTGGGTTCCGACCAATACAGGATAGATCTGGAGAAGCTTATAGAAGAGGCGATAAAGACGAGAGGCCCGGATGACCTTAGAGCCCTTGAAGGACGCACCATCTCTATAGCCCTCGTGGAAAGATCCCAATCCATTTTTGAAGACCACATAAAAAATAATTTTATAGGAATAAATAGAATACTCTTCGAAGAAGTAGCCCCCAATATGCCTAAAGAGCTATTCGCTATCATACTCTCCGCGGGTATAACTCACGAGCTCTCCCACGAAGTAGGCGATATGCACGAAGGGGCCATTACCAGAAAAGACATCGACCTGGTACTCGCCTGCGCTTCCAGAAAGACCATAGATATACAGCCCGCCGTATCCGCTCTCGAAAGAGTCGTAAAAGAAAACGGATTATTTATGAGAGGTCTCAGGCGAGTCACAGGGGCCACTGCCGATAGTATAGGTATAGCCGAACCGGCGGCTGTTATAAAAGGTTCTTCCAATGTCGTGGCTAACTCCGAAGAGATGCTGGCGCGATTGCGCAGGATAGCAAAGAACATAGCCGTGATAGAGGACCCGGAACTTGCCGCATTCAAGAAAGAGCTCGATGCCGCCCTGGCGGATTCTGCCGAAATAAAGATAAACACTTATCTTGCCCTTATGTCCAGATATTACAAGTACATGGACGGCGATGAAAGGCAGAAGATGGTAAGGAGGTCTCTCGGATTGGGTAAGAGCGAACGCATAGCGTACTTCAGCCTAGAGTACGGCCTTTCCCAGTGGCTCAATATCTATAGCGGCGGTCTCGGCATACTTTCCGGCGATACCCTCTGGGCCGCCAACGACAGATACCCAAAAAACACTTTTGTGGCGATGGGGCTTGCTTACAGGACGGGATTTTTTGAACAGCATATAGTTACGGAAGAGGACCATCTGAGCGGGCAATATGCGGATCTTCCCGTAGGAAGCCAGGTCCAGTATTACAGGGATATACCTTTCGAAAAATACGGTGACATTGCCAAGGATAAAAACGGAAAAGATATAGTAATAAAAGTCGAGTCTACTCCGGGCAAATTCATATACGCCAAGATATGGCATATAAGGGTAGGCAGAGTCGATCTCTATCTTCTCGATACAGATATTCCGGAAAACGACGATCAGTCATTGAATCCAGAGCCTAATGCCCGAAAGCTGACGCACAATCTTTACGCAAGAGGCAGGGACCATATGGGCAATATACTGCCTAAGGACCTGGATTACTGGCGTTTTATGCAGGAGTTGTTATTGGGAGTCGGAGGTGTGCGGGCTCTCCAGGCTATGGGGCATAAGATAGCGGTTCTTCACATGAATGAAGGCCACAGCGCGCTTTCCGGCATAGAACTTATACGACAGGAGCTGGAGGCGCGAGCCGCCAAGATAGGTTTGGGTTTAGAAGATCTCAACGTTCAGATAAGGGAAGGCAAGGTCGAAAGAAAAGTATTGATGGAAGCCGGCATTACCTTTACTGCAGCCCGTGAAGCGGTAAAGGAGAGGATGGCCTTTACTTCACACACCCCAATACCGGATGGTAACGAGGAGTTTGACATAGGCATGTTCAGACGGTTCTTTGAAAATTACTCCGGCATGAACGGCATGGATATAGAAGATATACTCGGCATCAGCAGTTATGAAAGCGAAGTTTACGGCAAGTATATGGTAAATCTGTCGAAGCTAGCTCTGAACCTTTCCCGTTATGCCAACGGGGTAAGCGAAAAACACGGTGAGGTTTCTAGAAGGCTTTATAAGGACGATACGATAGATTATATAACGAATGCTGTTCACAGGCGGTTCTGGCAATCCCCGGAATTGCAAAGTATCCTTGCCGAAAGCCTGACGAGAACAAAGCGCGACGGAGCGATACCGCAAGATAGACGCCTGTCAGAATTATCAGAGGCTGAGCTTAAGACGCTTTTGGGCAGTATCGATAACGAGGCATTGCGGCAGGTCCTTGACAGATCTAGGGAGCGCGCCGTGGAACACTTGAAAGAATCGCGCGGCGTAGAACTCGACAAAGACGCATTCGTGGTGGTGATAGCCCGCAGGGCAGCTCCTTACAAACGTTCCGATCTCATATTGCCTAAACTCGACGCCCTTATGGAAGAGGCTAAACGTCTGGGCGTAAAGGTCCAGGTGGTATTCGCAGGGAAGGCCCATCCTGCCGATGATCGGGGCCAGCTTATCATAAGGCAGATAAACGAATTCATCTCCCGTTATCCCGGTACGGCATTCTTCGTGGAGAATTATAATATCTCTGTGGCAAGGGATCTTACCAGGATAGCCTCGGTATGGCTCAATAACCCCATACCTCCTTTGGAGGCAAGCGGTACCAGCGGCATGAAGGCCGGTTTGAACGGCGTGGTTAGCCTTTCCACTCCGGACGGCTGGGTCCTGGAATCGGAAGGAGCGGTAGAAGCGCTTGAAGGAGGCGAACCGTTGAGCGCGCCGGGAGCGGCAGTTATATTTAAAGAGAGCGATATAGGCGACACAAAGGAAAGGGATGATCAGACCAGGGAGAATATGTACTCCGCGCTTCTGGGTCTAATGAAAGAGTTCGCGGGCGACAAGGACAAGTGGACTTCCAGATCCAAGAATGTGATATACGACGTAATGGCCCATTTCACAATGGAGCGCTTTATCAGAGAATACGAAGAGAAGGCGTATGTGCCGTCGATCGAGGCTTATCAGACGAAAGCCGCTACTATGGCCGTTCCTATCGGCAGCCCGAGAAGGATATCCAAGGAAGATTTTATTAAAAGATATGAGGGGGACTATAGTTATAGTAACGGCATCTTCTATAAGAGAGAGCAAGCTGTCCCAACAGCTTTTTACGGTCTGCTTAAGGGCACCGAGGTTCTTCTTCCTAAAAGCATAGTTCAAAGGATCCGCGCATTTCTTGCTAATTTTATACCGTTATTACGCGATAAGCCTGTCCAGATAGAAGTAGTAAATAATCTGGGGACCAACTGCGTAAAGTACATAGACGATAACGGCAATGTCTATATTGTATTCGACAGAGACTTTGTGGAGACCTTGTCTGAGCACGAATATGACCATCGCGAAGTCGTCCTGCACATATTGGCGGAAAGGCTGGCTCACGAGCTTGCCCATTCCAACGCTGCTCTTACAAGGGAAGAGTTGAAGGCCGAAGAAGCGCGGATAATATTAGAGGTGGACTTGCCTCTGCACCGCAAGACCCTGGCCAATAAAGAACTGCAATCTCGCATTGACAGATTCTTCTCGGAAGCTAAAAGATCGCTCCAGGCGGAAGGCAGGGAGATGTTCCATTCCGGCAGATATTATTCCAGGTCCGAGAAGGCCGTCCTGGGGCACCTGGCAAGCCTTCCCCCGGATAAGGCAAAGGCCGCGGCCGAATGGTTCGTAAATCGTTTTTATGACGGAAGTGATATACAGAACAATCTCATGGCCATCCCAATACAGGATATATGGCAAAGAGAAGCGATAGTCCAGAGCGATTTCAAACAGATGCTGGCCGACCAAAGGCGCGATATCATGACCACAGAGTTGAGGCGCCTATTCAGGAAAGTGCCGCGCAACTTTGTAGGGGATTTTATAAAGAGCATGCCGGGCGAACATATATTGGCGGCGGCGCCGAAAAGATTAGTGCGCGAATGCGGCCTGGCTTACCGCATGTCGAGACAATTTATGGTGGAGGCCTTAGAAAACGATCATATATTTACGGTGTATAACCCGCCGGACGCTGACCACACGGAAGTGATGATATTCGGTAAAGAGTCCTCGCGTCTTATACACGATACTACAGAGGTTTTAAACCGGATGGCCGATGAAGGGGTATTGGTGCATCCGATATCGAATTGGTCGTATGCCGCGGGTGGGATGGGTATAACAGTCTTTGAGCTAAAGAATATATCATCTTTAGGTCCGGAAGACGATAAGGCCAGAGGCGTCGCTCTAAACGAGAGCCAGACGGAGATGTTGAAGGACCTCTGCCGCAGCCTTTATCCGGATAAGAATAGGTACATAGATTCCGAAGAATTATTAAATTCAGATCCGTCTATGCTCGCGGAGCTTGACAGGCTTGCGTCCCATCTCGAAAGTCTTACGCCCGAGGAGATAGAGATACCTTCCGTAAAGGGCGACGAGGTTCTATTCCTAACCGTCCAACGTTCCGTCTCCTTTCTTGATTGCACAAAGATGGCCGATGAGGACATGTGGACCGAGCATGACACCATCCGCCAGCGTAAGACCAAAATCGCCGAGCAATCGGAAAGGATGAGGAGGGCTATCGATAATATAGTACCAGGTCTGGGCCTAAGCGGCGATTCCCTGCGCGAATTGGGAGAATCGACCGAAAAGGCGTTCAAAGCGTTAGAGGAGAGAGGTAAAAATTTTATATTCACGTTCGATATCTCTATCAAGCCTTATCTGGACAGGCTTCGGAAAAATCGCAAGAATAAAGATGCGGGAAAGATCGAAGGGCTTCTGGCGAGTCTGCGTGACATAGAAGACGCGGCTTCGGGGCTTACCGACGACAGGGTCGAAAGAGAGATAGCCGTTTTGGACAGGACGATACAGGCCATGAAGATAAACGCCGCGCGGCTTGTAGATGAGGCTAATACCGAAGAGGCCAAGTCGGTTGCTTTAAATACCATTAGCTTTCTTTCGGATCCGATATTGCTCGACGAAGTCAGGGGTTTTGTGAGAAGCGAAAAGCGCCGCTCCTACGTGAAGCTCCTTGATAAGGCCAGAGAGATGTGGCCTATTGTACAGACATTCATGGGAAATATAGCGGATATAAAGAAAGAGAGGATATCGGAGGCGGAGAAGTCTGTAAAGTTGAAAGTCTATGAGGGGCTCGTGGATGCCTACATGGCCTTGATGGAATTGGTGCGTCACATGCATAATGCAGACCGACCGCTTCCTGAGCTCGATGGCGTGATGGATATAGAAATAAGTCAGGCCGAGGAAGCTTTTTCCGATGCGTTGGTGTATCTGGGAAGGAACGAAAGAGATTCTATAAAGGACTTTATCGACGGCCTTCCGGAAAAGATCGTATTGTCGCTAGCTTACGGAGGGCCGAATGCGAGCGAGCTGGTCTATCGGTTCGCCCAAGAGTATTCCGCGGCGGACCCTTCTCTTGCCGGGACCTTGAATAAGTTTGCAGCGCTATTTGCCATAGCTATGGATGGCCGTATGGTTTCATCTATAGATCAGGAAGACGAGGCTACCACCATATATGTTACCGATGCCATGGACCAGATACACGCCTTCAAATTCGTCGACAAGAATCCCGATATAGCCGCCATCGCCACCGAGACCGGCAACTCAAGATCGCATTGGGTGATAACTTTAGAGGACATGCTGATGGAGGATATGCGCGAGCCTATCATGGTCATACCGGGGGTGCCGGATCTGCGAAACCTCGAGACGGGCGATCTTATAGTTATAGACGCGTCCAGGCGCAGGATTGTGCGCAATCCTCAATCTAACCCTGCGGTCATGCGCTATTATGAAGAGCGGCGCAGGGAGAGGGAGATATTAAAAGAGATATACCGCGAACACAGCTCTGAGGAGTCCAAGACGCTGGATGGCGAAAAGATAACGTTTCTCTCCGACATACCCCGTATTGAGCCCGATGCTGCGCTGGTTAAAGGTTATGGGGCTGCAGGCGTGGGGCTTATCAGGATGGAGAATATGTACATGCGGAAGGTGGAACCCACCGAGGACGAGATATACGCTCAGGCCCTAAAGGCCGCAGATTCGGTGGAGGGCCCGGTCACCTTCAGGACTCTCGACATGGAGAAGGACAAGCTTAAAGACATGGTCTCCATAGCAGACGCCGTAGGGTTCACCGTGGATGGTGAAGGCGGAAGACGCAGTTACGTCACTTCTGAAAGGCCGGTTCTGTACGGCGTGCCGTTCTATTTTGAGGACATCAAGGGCCGGGAGATAATAAGGATCCAGCTACGAGCTCTTTTGCGCGCCTCGGCCTCCAGCAAAAAAAAGAATATAAGAATAACTATCCCGATGGTGGAGAATGAAGATCAGGCATCTATGTTAAAAGACCTGGTCTCAAAAATCAAGTCCGAACTTGTCGATGAAGGATTGGCCAAGAGCGACCTCGACAAGGTCCGTTTCGGGGCTATGATAGAAACACCCGCGGCGTGCGCTGCCGTACCTGAGATATTGCGCGAAGGACTATTCTCTTATATAAGTATCGGCACAAACGACCTGTCAAAGAGGAGCTTTTCTGATGCCTACGAAAGAGACGACGAGCGGCTTGAAAAGATATACCATGTCCTCTTCCCGGCATTTGTGAGAAATGTGCGCAATGCCTTTAATGGTGTTAACGATTATAACCGGCATGCGCCGCCGGCAAGCCGCGCAGAGGTATGTATATGCGGCGAATGGGCAAACTCCAGGAAGTTCCTGTTCTATATAATATCACTACTTGATACCTTTAAATTGGTCGAAGTCAGCATGGTGGTAAAAAGCCACAAGGTCGGCGAGCTTAAAGAATATTTGAGATATACTACCCTGAGAGAATGCGCCGATGAGGTTATGTCGGGGGAGATAAATGACGGCCTTTCTATGATCTCAGACGGGGTCGGCGCCCAGATAAGGTTGGCTAGAGACGTGGAGGGGCGTAAAGCAGAGATGATACTCGAGGAGGCAGCCGGGAGTCTTCCGACCTGGCGCAAGGCCATAAAGAACGCTCTTTCGCACGGGATATTTATCATGCCTTTGCACGGGGGCGCAGATAAGCTTATCATAGCGCCGGAAGCTATCCTGGCATTTTTAAGCGTAGCCTTTTTTGTATGGGCGAGCTTCGTAATATTCAGGAATTTGTATTATTCACATAAGGTCGAGAGTCTGAGGGCGGAGGTGATGAATGAATACAACGATCTTGCCTTTAACCCAAAGACCGGCCGCTCCCGCACGGCAGATATAATAACAGCCCTCTCAGACCCACATCGCATACCTCACAAGTATTCGCTACCAGTTATAAAGGATATAATACTGCACGCAAGGCCCGGCCGGATAATGCAATCCAAGACTTCGAGATTGCCGGTAAATGTCTATGCATTATTTGCCACGTATCAGCATATGGATCTTTCCCCCCAGGGCTCTATCGAGATGTTAAAGGAGATAGTGTACGACAAAGAAGCCTCCTCTACAAAAGTCCGGTATAACGGCGAGCAAAACTCCATATCCGGTCTTACCTTGTCCTATATATCCAATCAGATTGTAGATGCCGAGAGAATAAACCTAGCCAAATATTTTATCCCTTTTCTGCAAGATGTCGCATTGAATCCTCTGTCTCTTGGGCGGGAATTAACTTTCCATGATACCAGATATACATTATCCGGATTGGCAGATAGACTCCTGGAGCATATAGAAGAAGAGGCTCAACTACCCCGGTCAAGAGAGATGGCCCAAAAAGCCCTTGAAGAGATACAGAGAAAGATGCCGGGGCGGGCCGATATAGTAATCGGTATAGCCTCCGGGACCATAGCGGGCGAAGGCATGGACGGCATAAGGAATTTCATAGACAGCACATTCCCGTTATTAAGGGTGAGCCTGGTAGAGATAGAGACCAACAGCCCGGAAGATCCGAAGCTTTCGGATCTTGCATATAAGATGAGGGCAAGACGCGGCGTAGTTCTCGATCTGCCGTATGGGTTGGCGATACCGGCTTTGCGCGAATATCTTATGTCTACAGAGAGAGATGTCAATCCACCCGATGAAGGCTATATTTACAGCATGGATCCTTCAAGTCTCAGATACATGACAGTCGAGGGCATGGTAGATATAGTAAAGTCTCTCGCGGCGACCATACCTGCGGTCTCTCCAGCGGATATAGAATCGGTAAGGGCTTCCTTGGAAGCTCTTAAGCCGGCCATCGCTGCCAGGACTATAGCCAATACAAGAGAATTTGCCCATACGGAAAGCGCTTTTCTTAATTCTTTCATAATCGGCGATAGGACTAAAGCGGTCTCTATCACAACGCAGGGAGTCCTCGATGCCGAGATGATGTATGCCCTGCGAGATAAGATAGCCGGAAGGCAGAAGAGGCAGGGTGTCTCTTCAAAAGATGATGACCCGGTAAAAGAGATAGTCCTTATCACCGATCCGGAACTGGCTAGCGATAAGGCCAAGGTGGCAAGATATATAGATACCCTGGGGCTTACTCCTTACGTGACCGCTGTTACAAAAGAAGAGCTGCACGGGGTAGTTTCGGGATTGCGCGCATCAGGGATAAAGCATATCGGTATCCGGGCGCGGGAAGGCGAGATAGAAGATTACGAAGAGATATTGAAAGAAGTGTCGATCGACGCGGTAAAATTGGAGCTCGCCGGTCCGGTAGATACGAATAGCTATGAAGTATTACTGGAACTCTTCGCGCAGAGCGGTTATTGGAGGAACATTCCATACCTTACCAAAGACGAAGAGAAGAATATATTTAAATATCTCCCGGAAAATCTCCCGAAAAACTACGAAGAAGAGATAAGGATGCACAGAGAATTTGTGAAACTTATACTTAGGGCGGCATAGCATCTTCTTGTACCGGGTGCTATTTTAACCTGTTATTGTAAAGCCGGATTTTTCGTTTGTCATTGCGAGGGCACGAAGTGCCCGAAGCAATCTAAAAAAGAGATTGCTTCGTCGTATGAGTTTAGCGATAATTCCTCGCAATGACGAAAGAGAGATTGCTTCGTCGCCTGACGAAAAAGTGCTAGCTCCTAGCAATAACACCATATTTGTTGAGTGTTAAAAAAGTCAGTTTATATGGATTGACATTACTATTAAAAATGATAAACTTAATATATATAAAACGATAAAAAAGTTATCCAATAAAGAATGCATATGGAAAGATTTCCAAAAAATCCCGGGAGGAAAAATATGTTATTCGCAAGAATGACCACAGGCAGGACTATCTTTATTAAGACTGTATCCGTTTTTATAGCGCAAGCATTTATGGCATCCTCGATAGCTTTTGCAGCCCCGACCGACATCAAGACTGCCGCTGCAGAACCCGCGGCAAAGACGGAAGTAGTCACCGACCCCGAAAAGATAGTCATACCTAAAGACACCGGGATATTGAAATCCAAATACAAAGGCTCCCAGGATAAGCTCGTCATCCATATACAGGATGCGCACTGCAACTACGAAGCCCAGACCAATATTGCCAAGATGGTAGAGAGCTTTGTGAAGAACGACGGGCTGAAGCTGGTATCGGTTGAAGGAGCCGACGGCATAGTAGACACCTCCTGGTTCAAGGCCTTCCCGGACGAAGAGATCCGCAAAGAAGTCGCTACCTATTTCATGAAGAAGGGCGAGATAACCGGACCGGAATTCCTCTCCATTACTACTGATTACCCCATAAAGCTTTTCGGAGCGGAGACCAGGGAATATTATATACAGAACCTTAATGCCTTCACGTCAAGCTACCCACTGAAAGACGAGACCGAGAAGTATTATAACCAGGTTAAGAGCATATTGAACCGGCTGAAAGGTTATATATATAACGAAGGTTTGAAGACCATGGACTCCAAGATGGATGATTATGAGTCCAAAAAGATCCAGTTCAATGACTACATCCGGTATCTCCAGGATATGTGCGAGAAGTACAAGATAAACGCCAGGGCTTACGATAATTTCTTCAAGCTGGTAAGCGTTCTTATTTACGAGAAGAAGATAAATTTCAATGTCGTTGACAAAGAACGCTCCAATGTCATAGATGTCCTTACCAAAAAGATGTCCAAAGAGCAGATAGCCAAGCTAGTCACCCAGTCTCTTGCCTTCAAAGTCGGCAAGATATCATCCGTAGAATTTTACACTTACTTAAAAGCCCTTACCCAGCAGAACGAAGTGGACCTTGCCAAAGACTACCCGAACCTCTTTAACTACATGATATATAACGCAGTCTACTCCAGGATAGAGAACGAGAAACTCTTCCACGAGATAAAGCTTGTCGAAACCGCCATAAAGGAGAAGCTCTTCCAGAACGACGACCAGCGCACTCTTGAGAAGCTATCCCGCCACGTAGATACGATAATAGGACTCATCAACATAAAATTATTGAACGGCGATTACGACTATTACAAGGCCCATAAGAGCGAATTCGCCCCGGAGGTCTTTGCCGATTTCATCAAGAATAAATCGATACAATTCGGTTTCAATTACGAACTCGAGCCGCCTACAGAGGCTGTATCAAAAAGCATACCAAAACTCGAGGATTTCTACGCTATAGCCATAAAGCGCG
Source organism: Candidatus Omnitrophota bacterium (assembly GCA_017993955.1). Taxonomy (GTDB): domain Bacteria; phylum Omnitrophota; class Gorgyraeia; order 2-01-FULL-45-10; family 2-01-FULL-45-10; genus JAGOLR01. The sequence continues at coordinate 4,265 of JAGOLR010000002.1, read as the reverse complement.
ACAAGGCCCTTGTTGACAATACCATCAACGCGATGAATAAGGATAGCGAGAGGATAGCCGTACTAGTTACCGGCGGCTTCCATTCCGAAGGTATATCCAAATTGCTGGAAAAAGAGGGCATGTCCTATATAGTGATCTGCCCGAACATAACCAAGAACGAACCCAGTCCTTATATACAGATACTCACCAACCAGCGCACTTCATTCGAGGACCTTCTTACGGATACCGGCGCTGCCCGGGCGGAGATGCTCGCTCCTATAATACTCTCAGAGCTTGTGCCACTCAGTGAAAAAGAGATAAGGGCCGCTTTCGGCGCCATTAAGGGTATAGACGGAGGTTCGCTCGATAGCCTAATAGACTCCATCATCGACAGAACAGAACAGGTAAAAGTCTCTTATGCCATGATAATGGTCTCGAGGTGGATGCAGAAGGTCTTTGCTATGGCGGATACCCACCAACTGGTGCGTGACCAGAATACCGTCAAAGAGGCCTATCTTCTGGGTATGACAAATGCCCTGGTTAAATTACAGGAAGAGGCCAACGGAGCTACTACTCTCTCTTATGCGGAAAAGACTACTATAAGGAAAAAACTGGAAGATATATGGAGTACCGCGCAGTTAAATACCGCTTTCGAAAAGATATATAGAAGGGTAGAAGCTCGCTACGCCGGCATTGCTCCGCAGACAGCATCCGGTAGTGATGAGGTTGGCGCTATACGCGGTAAAGGCGTTACCGGAGTTACCGCGGACGGCCACGGGCTCAGGTATTACAGGGTGGGCGCGCAGTCTATGGTCCGCATAGCAGGTACTTTAAACGGCGCCATAGGGGAGAGCATAGATGACGGGATGGCTTACTCTATTCTCGATACAGCCTGGACGGCTAAACTTTTTGGCGAGAGGACGATAAACGCGGCTACGGATGAAGACATCTCGCGTCTTGGTGACAAAGCGAGGGTGAGTTCCCAACTGGCCGAGTTGAACAATATATTCGGCCAATCGCCTTATAAATTCGTCGTGGTCCGCGGTTTGAAGGAGAAGCTGCCCGCAGGCCTAAAAGACGTCATATTCCATTATGGCGTTACCCGTAATCAGGTATATATAGATGAGATCGACCTGGCAAGTATATTATCTTTATATAACGGTACCGCGCTGTTAGCGCAGGCGTTCAGGCACGAGATAGCGCATATAGAAAATCCTGAAGCCAGCGAAATCGAGGTAGAGGCTATCGCTCCAACTAAAGAGCTGCGGCTTGCGCTTCTTGCTTTAGATAATAACCTGGATAAGGTCTCTGTCAGTGAAATGGCCGATACAAAAGACGCATTTGCCGATAACGAGACCACAAGGCAGCTTAAGGGATTACCGGAAAAGTACGGGATCAAGACCCTTGCAGATCTTATTATGGCCATGACAGTGGCTCAAGTCGACGATAATCCCATTGCCGAAACGTTCAAAGATAATCCGGCCTTGAAAGACAAGAAATATCCTTACGTATATATAAGTTCGCGGGTCGATCTTATCAGGGGTATGACGACCGTTTTCTTGAAAGAGGATTTTATCAAAGGTAAGCTGGGTGCATTGCCTCCGGGCTTTAACGAAGACGCGCTTAGACAGGATGTCGGCTGGTTTCTTCTGGCTACACCTGCAGCAGAGATAATCCCGGCCGATGCCCTTGGCTATCTGGCATATGGTAGATCAGCTTTACAGCAGGCTTCCACTATTTACCAGAATGTTAACCTGCAAGAGTTCCCTACGGCGGCGAACTTACTTGTGAATAGAGGCAATTTTTACGGTGTCGTTGGCGGCAGAGAGGTAGATTTTAGAAAAGATAAAGAAGCCGCAAGTACAGTCAATCTTCTTGCTTCCATCTTCGTTATACTGGCCCCTGATGCAGTTATGCTCAGCGATCTTTCGGAAGATTATTTTAAGCCTGCTGCGGCAGTAGCAGTTGATCGGTTAAAAGCATTGGGGTTAGTTGGCCAGACAGAAAATCCGGATACGGTAATCGAGGTTTATCATGAGAGAAAGGGTTACAAAACCCTCGGCGAAGCTATCGAGAAAGAGCTTGCCGCAAAGTCTGCCGATATAGATGTAGGTGCCGTAAGAACCGGCGCTCCCAGGCTTTCATTCCCCGGCAAGACCGGCGATGATCTTAATATCGCAAGGGCCACCGCCCTTTCCAGGGTACAGGATGGTATCGTTGCGGGCGTAAATCTTCCCGACATACACGGCAGGATTTTCACTCCGGACGGAAGGTTCTTTAAAAATAACGGTGACTATACAGATGAACTGCGCGATTTTATAAATAGCCTCTCCGATAAATCTGTCCAGGAGATAATAGAAGCCGGTATCATGTACTACGATATTCGCTCCAAGTTCTGGAGGGAGAACCCGGCATTTACGGTCGCTTTTGCTTTAGCATTCGCCAAGAAGCTTCAGGAGAAGACCGGAAAACAGGATGGCATCATCCTGCATATAGCGGTTGACGCGTATCAGAAACATTTCGAGGCCGCTCAGATTTTCGCAGACGCCATACTCAGGACCGGTATATTCGATAACGGCGGCGGGATCTATTATTGGGGAGTCATGAACGGCGGCGATATACGTAACTACGGCCAACTCTACGAAGCGCTTAACGGAGAGGGCGGCAACTGGGTCTACTTTACCATGAGCCACAGGCCTGAGGATTTCCTCGGTTCCAAGCTTGGTATAGGCGCTGAAGTTTACTGCGGGCCCGAAGTCCGCCACTGTGAGGGCGTAGAATCCGGCACCCTGTATGACTCCATAACTTCCAAAGATTTCGCTCCTATAAAGAAGACCGACTCGAAAGGCATGAATGTCATCACGGTAAGCGATACCACAAAGAATAATATACAGGTAGCCGCCGATATGTTGAGAGCGACGGCCGCGCCGGTTAATACAAAAGAGGACGAGTTATTGTCGGGTCTTAAGCTCGGAGTCGACATGGGCGGTAGCCCCATAGGCCAGAACCTTGTGACCATACTGAAAGGGCTCGGAGTAACAGACCTCGTCGTAGATAACGAAAAGCTCGACGCGAATTACGATACAAAACATATCATAGACCCGAATGAGCATAAGTCCGCGGCGATAGCCAGGATAAAGCAGAGGGCCCAGGATACCAATCGTACCTGGCTTGCCGTCGATCCGGACGGTGACAGGGGTTCTATAGTGGCGATAACGCCGCAAGGGCAGGTCATATCGATGACCGGCTCGCAGTTGCTTCTTCTCGCAATAGAGAATATGGCCGTAAGCTACAAAGAGAAGGGCCTGGGAGTTCCTACAGTAATATCCGACATGAGGACCGGCGTAGCCGCGAAGGACCTGGAGCGCGCTCTTAACGACAGAGGACTGCCGGTAAAGGTAGTGCCTCACGAGGCCGGATATCCTTTCTTCATGAGGGGTATGGCGTCTCTTCCGGCAGACCTTGCAGTGGAGAATACTTGCCATGCATTTACCAATCCGCTTACCAACGCAAACTGGGGCGCTCCGGCCGAGCATAACTATCCCGGTTATCAGGGCGGTGACAACGCGGCGCTATTCTTGGTGTATCTGCTCGGTTGCATGAAACACCAGTGGAACGGCAGGAACCCGGCCGAGCAGCTTGCGTGGATACAGTCTGAATATAACCTGCGCGATACGGTGGTAGATGAGAGAAAACCGTCGCTGCCTACCGAGCAGGACAAATATAAGTATGCGATCGCCGACAAGATGAAAGAGATCGCGGCTAAATGGTTCCCGGATACACAGCATAAATTCGTCATAAATTTCGGAGATCCTAAGGTAAAACTTGTAAGTGGTGTTCATATAACTAATGCAAAGACCGGGGCCATGACCCTAGTCAGGTTCTCCAACACAGGCTCGAGCTTTACCATTTCAGGCGAAGGGTATACAAGAGAAGAGCTCGACGATATGCTGGCCTTGGGACACCTTCTCATGGTCACCGCGGTAAAGGAATTGAACGGCTATATCACAACGCCCGCGGAATTTAAAGCGAACGGATTACAACAAGGAAAAGATTTTGTATTCTTCGAGGGCGACTCGGACAATCTGGCCGGTAAGTTTAACGAAGAAGAGATAGCCAGATCCATGAGGGGCGGTAATGTAAAATTGACCGAAAAAGAGGCCCGCGCGGCATTGCCTTTTGCTGTCGATGAAGCCGATGGCCTCTTCTGGCCCGACCTTAACTTTGTACAGGGTCAGCCTATCGACGTATCTTTAATACAGGACAGGATCGCCCCCGGCTCTGCG